>PMSW01000128.1 GCA_003168215.1 Actinomycetota bacterium | reverse complement strand
CCGGCCGAGCAGCTGGCCGAGCGACCGCAAGCACACCCCCTGGCCGCGCCGCCGAATCCGGTGCTGATGACAGGATGGCGCGTGCCCGGCGCCGGCGGCTGGAACTGCCTCCCGGCGGCGGGCGGCCCGGCCTGCGCGCGCATGCCCACTGCCGCGGCCCGGAGCGGCAGTTTCCGCGCAGGCGGCGGGACTCCCGGCCGGCCCGGGCCCAGCGGGCGGTGGCCTACCAGGCAGTGGCCTGCATGGCACGCGCCCGCATCGCAGTGGCCCGCATCGCACGCGCCCCCGTGGCAGGCACCCCCATGGCAGTACCCCGCATGGCACGCACCCGTATCGCAGTACCCCGCAGTGCCCGCGCCCCCATGGCCGGGACAGGGCGCGCACGGCCGCTGGCCATGACCGGTCCCGCTCATGCCCGGTCCCTGCCTCGCGCGGCCGGGAACTGTCCCGTTACCGCGGCCTGCCCAGGCCGGCTGCGCTCCCGGATGACGTCAGACAGCCAGCTGCACCCGGCCAGCAGCGGCAGGATGGCACCGAAGACGGTTACGCCGGTCCAGCCGTACTCATCGTGCAGCCATCCTGACACCCCGGACGCGATCGAACCGCCGATGAACGCGGAGGTCATGTAGACGGTGTTGAGGCGGGCGCGGGCNNGCACGGCGGCGCAGGCCAGCAGGATGACGCTGGCGGATCCAGCCCAGGCCAGCACCATCGCGGCCAGCCCCGCGGCGATGGACACGCCACGGCCCAGCCGGCCATGCCCGCGGTCCCCGAGCACCCCCGCGGCCAGCGCCGCTGCCGCGCCTGCCGCGCCGACGAGGGCAAACACCGCGATCTGCAGCTGCGACAGGTGGTGCGCGTCGACCAGCTCGTAGGCGATGGACGTCCAGAAGCAGCTGAACGCGCCGAACATGAGCGCCTGAGAGGCGGCCCGGCGACGCAGCACCGGCTCCTCCCGGACGAGATGGAGAGCCGAACGGAGCAGTTTGCCGTACCGGACGGCCGTTGCAGGCCTGTGCTCAGGGAGAACCCGCCGCAGAACGAGCGAGAGCGCCAGCATCGCCACGGCGGAGATGACGTAGATGCTGCGCCAGCCCCAGGCGGCTGCCGTCACGCTGGACACGGAGCGGGCCAGCAGAATGCCGAGCAGCAGGCCGCTCATGACCCGCCCGACATACTTGCCGCGCTGGGCGGCTGGCGCGAGATCGGCAGCGAACGGCACCAGGACCTGCACGACGACAGATGTCACCCCGATGCACACCGACATCACCAGGAACAGCGTGAAGTCCGGCGAGAAGGCAGCCACGGCCAGCGCGACCGCGGTGACCAGCAGCGTCCGGCAGGCGAGCTTCCGGTTCTCCAGCACATCGCCCAGCGGCACCACGAACGCCAGGCCTGCCGCGTAGCCCAGCTGCGTGGCCGTCACCACGATCGCCGCCGCGCCCTGGCTGACGCCGAAGGTTCTGGCGATCAGCGCCAGCAGCGGCTGCGAGTAATAGAGGTTGGCGGCGGTCAGCCCGCAGGCGATGGCCATGGCGAGGATCACGGCATGCAGTCCGGCCTGCCGGCCTGAGCTGGCCGGGCCGTGGCCCCGGCTGCCACGCGGCAGCCGGGCCGTCGGTGTCGCGGTCACCAGCACTTCCCCTAATTTATAGACTCAGAGTTTAGAATATACCCCATGGCCGCGCGGGAGCCTGCACGGGCTGGCCGAGCGCCGGCGGCCGGCACACGTGTGGCCGACTGCCCGGGAGGGCAGGCTGCTTGAAGCGGTGCCCCGGACGATGTTGAATGCCACGCTCAGTCCGGTTTCCGGCGAGGCAGGAGATGAGCCACATGAGATCTCTAGCTCAGCGGCCATGGTCGCCGACGCGATATCTGGCCGCACCGCCACGAACGTGACTGCGCGGATGCGGGCTGCCGGGGGCTGGCGGGCGTTGCGGCGAGGAATCGCCTTAGGCCTGGTCGCGGTGTTGGCGTCCTTCGCGCTGAGCGCGTGCGGCTCCGCACCGGGGAGGGCGCCGGGAACGGCCTCAGTCGTGTCGGCGCCAGTGCGAAACGCTCACACCAGGCTCGGCGCCATCGGGTACCGGGTCGTTGGGAGCGGCCCCCCGCTGGTCTTGATCATGGGCTACGCCGGGACCATGGAGGTCTGGGATCCGCGGCTGGTGCACGCCCTCGCCCTGCACAACCGGGTGGTGATGTTCGACAACTCCGGAGTTGGCCGTACGCAGCCGCTGCCCGGGGAACTGACCGCGACGCTCACCATCGACGCCATGGCCGACCAGACCAGTGCGCTCATTGACACCCTCGGCCTCGGCAGGCCGGACGTACTTGGCTGGTCGATGGGCGGCATGATCGCCCAGGCCCTGGCGGTACTGCACCCTGCCCAGGTGCGCCGCCTGGTGCTGTGCGCGACGTTCCCCGGGACCGGCGCGGTCGTGCCCTCGCAGGCGGCGATCCGGGCAGGCAGCCTTTTTCCTGCTAATCAGGTCAACGCCTACGACGCGTTCACGGCAGCGATCTCGGAATACCCAGCCGCCCCGGCGCCGTCGGCCGCCACGAAAACGGCTCAGGCGGGCGCCGTAACCGATTGGTGGGACGGCACCGACGCAGCAGGACGCAAGATCGCCAGGATCTCGGTGCCCACCCTTATCGCCGACGGCACCGCCGACCAGCTCGACCCGGTCGCCAATGACCACGCCCTTGCCCGCCTCATCCCCGGGGCAAGGCTGGTCCTCTACCCCGATGCCGGGCACGGGTTCTTGTTCCAGGAAGGAACGCGGTTCGCTTCCCTCGTCGAATCGTTCCTGACCGGGCACCCAGGCTCGTAGCGGTGGACGGCTTTCGCAGCCGAGATCGTTCCGTGCATTTTCCGGATCATGCGTGGTCGGTCGCCTTGGTGGTGCTGGGGGAAAGAGGATGGGTGAGGCTTGGTCCCGGTACCTCGCTGGTGGCGGTGAGGCGCTCGCCTTTCTTCTTGTGGTGCGCACCGTAGGTGACCGTCCATGCCGACAGGATGGCCACCCAGAGGAACGGCGTGACCGCGGAGCTGGCCAGGGCCATCCCGGTCGAGATGTTGTAGACGATGACGACCCGTAGGGCGGCTTCGAGGAGGAAGGCCGCGCCCCACACGGCGGTGATGGTCCGGAAGACACGCCGGTAGCCGTCGTATTGCCAGAGCCTGGTCATCTCACGGCCTTTTGCGGTGCCGGGGCCGGTGAACTCCAGGGCCAAGCTGAACATCAGCGGGCGCCGTGCCCGCAGTGAGCCCAGGCACGCCACGCCAAAGACGGCCGTGGTGACCGACCCCTGGACCAGCAGCAGCCTGGTGCTGTGGCTGACCGCGCCCACGGCGATTCCGGCCAGGACCAGGGCACCGATCGCGTCGAGCCGGCGGTTGCGGATGGCGCTGATGGTCACGCCCAGAGCAGGGAGCACCCCGCTCAGCAGCAGCGCCGTCAGTACCGTCATCCCGGCCGAGCGCAGCAGGCTGTAGACCGCGACCGGGGCGGCCACATAGACGATCACGATCATCGCGATCGAGCGGACCCGGCCGTCCTTCGCCGGGGTATGCCCGGCCGTCCGCCGGGCATCACGGCTGGTGTTCACCACGAAACGGGCCTTTCGTGAGGTCGCGAGGGCCGCCTGCCCTCGCCTGCCCATGGCCTGCGTTCCTGCTCCCGGCCAGCTGGCCCGGCCCGCCTGCTGCTGACTCTCTTCCCAGGAGCATAGGTCGTTTCGCCCTATGCGGCAAGGTAGATTGCGTGTCATGACCGGACGGCAACTCACCTCGTTCGAGCACATCCTGCTCGGCATGATCTGCATGGCGCCGTCGTCTGGCTATGACCTGAAGCGGATCTTCGCTGTCACGCCGATGGGCATCTACCAGCCCAGCTCCGGTGCGCTGTACCCGGCATTGCGCCGCCTGGAGCAAAAAGGCCTGGTCCGGGCGCAGGCTGCATCGGGCCAGGCCGGCCAGTCAGCCCGGCACCGCCGGGTGTATGAGCCCACCCAGACCGGCCGGGCGGCCAACGAGAGCTGGCTGCGCGCCCTGGTAGACCCGGCCACGGTCTCGCGGGACCTCGGCCTGCACCTGATGCGCTTCGTGATGATGGAGCACCTGCTCCCGCGGGACGAGGTGCTCAGGTTCCTGCAGCACCTCACCGACGCGCTCGCGGCGTTCACCGCCGCGCTGGAGCACTACGCAGCGGCCGCCGATCTCAGCGACCGCCACCCGCGCCTTGCCCTCGACCACGGGCTGGCAGTCCACCGCGCCAGCCTCCAGTGGGCCCGGCACACCATCGCGGAACTGTCCGCTGCTCCTGCCCCCGCCCCGTAGCCAGCCGGCTTGGGTGCTGCATCCACAACCGTTCCGGGAGCCCTGATGCTGTCTTATCTGCCCGTCATCGATCACGCAAGCCCGGCGGAGGGAGGTCCGGCCGTGATCATCGCAAGACGCAGGGAAGGGCGCCGGCGGCAGGGGGTTAAGTTGCCGCCGGCGCCAGGCTTGCCGGGCCACCCGTGCCAGCCTGCCCTGATATAGACGCGGGTTGTTGCTGTCCCGTTGACCGTCTGGGTTACCTCATGTTTCCGGGTTACGGGCCGGCGCTCTCCCACGTCACGCCGAAGGTGGTGCCGGAGGAGTTGAGCGCGCCGGGCTTGGCCTTGACCGTGGTGCCGTCGCTGGCGCTGACCATGGTGATCTCGTCGTCGGGGAAGGTCTTGATGGTGCCCGACTTGGACGGGTTCGCCACGGCCGAATTGCTATTGGTCCACGGCGCGAACTGGGCCAGCGGGTACAGGCCGCTGGCGGTGTCGTCGCCGCCGGGTGACTCGGCGATCCACTCCGCGCTGGTGTCCGCGCAAGCGGTCGCCGAGCAGGTGAAGCTGCGCGTGAAGCTGTTGGCCGGGGTGGTGGCATCGGTGATCTTGACGGTGTACTTGGTGCCGGAGCGGACCACCGACGCGGTGATCTTGTCGCCGGCCTTCACCGAGGTGCCCACAGTCTGGATGTCGTTGACCGGGTAGTGCTCCCACCAGGTGCCGTAGTAGGGACCCTTGCCGCCGATGCAGTACGCCTCCGAGCCGTCCTGCTCGACAGTGCCGTTGGAGAAGCCGTCGATGCCCACCCAGAACACCGCCCACTGGTAGCCGCTGATGGACGGGTTGCAGGTGATCTTGGGCTGGGTCCAGGAACTGCTGACCTTGGAGTACTTCTCGGCCGACCCGGCGTCGGCGTACCCGCTCCAGTTGGTGTACTTGACCTGGGTCAGGCCGCTGCCCCCGGCCCGCTGGCCGGGGACGATGGTGAACCCCGTCGGCGGCGCCGGCGCGGCGCTCTGGTGGTGCGTGCCTGCGGTTGCTGCTGCGGTGCCCCCGAGTGCGAGCCCGGCGCTCAGCAGTACGGCTGAGCCCCCGGCAAGGAGCGTTCGGAATCCCCTCATACTGTGCCTCCCCGTGATATATCCGAAAGAATCCTCAGGATTGCATCTGAAAGCGTCCTTGGCTAGGCGTGCGCCGGCTCCCGCTCCCCCGCGCCCTGAGGAACGCGAGCGTCCCTATACCGAGGCGCTGTTGTCGTCGCTGCCTCGCGCGGCTGGCGAGGAGCGCCCGCGCATCCGGCTCACGGGCGAGATACCGAGTCATGCCAACCCGCCGTCCGGCTGCGTGTTCCATACCCGCTGCCCGCGCTACATCGGCGGCATCTGCAAGAATGAGGAGCCCGATTTCAAGGGGGTCGAACCAGGGCATTTCTGGCGCTGCCACTACTCGGCCGACGAGCTGCGCAACCTGCAGCGCGTGGCGTCTGACGGGGAGCACGCTGCCTAGCGTCGGCTACTGATCAAAACCCGGATGCTCCGGCTGGTCGCGGTCGGCGACTCCGCGGGGCGCCCCGGAGAGGCCGCTGAAAATCGGAGCGTCGCGTTGTTCGCCGGGTTCCTAGCTAGAGCTCTTTGGCGAACTCCTGGTAATGCCGGCTGATCCGTTCGCTGGTGCCGTAGTAGGCGTGCCGACTCATATCCGCGCTGAACCGGCTCGCCGGCGGCGTGCGGCCTAGTGCCTCGGCCATCGCGCGGACGTGGTGGGGTGCGCAGCCGCAACAGATGCCGAAGTAGTTGACTCCGAGCGCAGCCGCCGCCGTAGTGAACGCGCCCATCTCGTAGCGGTTGGCTAGAAACGGGTCTAGCGCGGTCGGGAATGGCCGCCCATCCGGGATCAGATCGCAATCTTCGGTGAGCGATTGGAACGTTGGCTCGGCTTCTGTCGTGCGGTACGGCACCGGCAAGGCGGCGATGTAGCCGTCGCACGCGGCGCGGATTTCACCGAGTAGCGGCAGCATGGTGGCGGGCCCGCGGATGCAGTTCAGCCCGACCACATCGGCCCCGGCGTCTTGCAGGCGACGGCATGCCTCGCCGATCGGGACGCCCCCGCGGACGATGGGCTGGCGATGAATAGTGAGTGTGACTACCGCATCGAGGTCGTGCGCCTTGATTGCTTCCAGGGCAAGCAATGCCTCGCCGGGATAGTCGATGGTCTCGGCGATCACGAAGTCGACGCCAGCCTCGGCGGCCCACGCGACCTGCTCGGCGAACATGTCGCGGACGGCCTCATGCGTCGTGGGATCGTCCGGGTCGTAGACGTTGGTGTTGCAGATATTGCCGGCCACCAGGGAGTCGTGCTCGGCGCCGACCTCCTTGGCGATACGCAGCGCCTGCCGGTTCAGCGGCTCGAGGTCGCCCTCGCGGCCGATCACCGCCAGCTTCTCGCGGTGGGCGTAGTAGGTGAATGCCTCAACCACGTCAGATCCGGCATGCACGTATTCTCGGTGCAGTCCGGCTACCATATCGGGCTCCTCGAGCACCACCTCTGGTACGTACGCCCCGGCCTGCAGGTAGCCGCGGCGCTCGAACTCGAACAAATACCCCTCGGCGCAGATCACCGGTCCGGCCGCGAGCCGATCGAGGAGCTTACCCATGCACGACACCTCCAGGGTCCTATAGTCGGAACGACTGTACCGGGAAAATTTAGACGCAGGGATGCCCCGATGAAATCTTCCGCGCACGTGGTCGTCATCGGCGGTGGTGTGGTTGGCGCCTCGGTCCTGTACCACCTCACCGAGCTGGGCTGGACGGATGTCGTGCTCGTCGAGCGCAAGGAACTCACCGCCGGCTCGACCTGGCACGCTGCGGGCGGCATGCACACGCTCAACGGTGACCCTAATATCGCGAAGCTGCAGCAGTACACCATCGGGCTATATCGCGAGATCGAGCAGCGCTCCGGCCAGAACTGCTCCATCCACATGCCTGGCGGACTCATGCTGGCCGGCGACCGGGAGCGGATGGACTGGCTGCGGATGGCCCAGGCCCGCGGCCGCTACCTCGGCATGGATATGGAGATCATCTCGGCGGCCGAGGCAAAGCGGATGTTCCCGCTTCTGGAGGAGCAGTACTTCATCGGTGCGCTCTTCGACCGGGCCGAGGGTCACGTCGACCCGACCGGGGTCACCCTGGCCTATGCCGGCTGCGCGCGGCAGGCCGGCGCCGAGATCTGCCAGCACACCTGGGTGAGCGACCTGCGTCAGCGCCCCGACGGCACGTGGGACGTCATCACCGACTCCGGCGAGATCCATGCCGAGCACATCGTCAACGCCGGCGGGCTGTGGGCACGTGAGGTGGGCCGGATGATCGGCCTGGAGCTGCCCGTGCTCGCGATGGAGCNNTGATCACCCAAGACATGGCTGAGGTGGCCGAGTACAACGCGGCCACCGGAAACGAGCTGCCGATGGGCCTGGACTTCGACGGCGAGCTCTACATCCGCCAGGAGGGCGGCGGGATGCTGCTCGGCACGTACGAGCAAGCGTGTGTGCCCTGGTCGCCCCGCGAGACGCCGTGGACCTTCGACCAGCAGCTGCTGGCCCCCGATCTCGACCGGCTCGCCCCGTCGCTGGAGATCGCGTTCAAGCACTATCCGGCGCTGGCTGACGTGGGGATCAAGAAGGTGATCAATGGGCCGTTCACCTTCGCGCCGGACGGCAATCCCCTGGTCGGCCCGGTGCCCGGCGTGCGCAACTGCTGGGTGGCCTGCGCGGTGATGGCCGGGCTGTCGCAGGGCGGCGGTGTCGGCCTCACCCTCGCGCGCTGGATGGTCGACGGCGATCCGGGTGAAGACATCTGGGCGATGGACGTGGCCCGCTTCGGCAACTGGGCGAGCCTCGCCTACACCAATGCCAAGGTGCGGGAGAGCTACAGCCGCCGGTTCCGTATCACCTTCCCCAACGAGGAACTCCCGGCCGGCCGGGAGCTGCATACCACGCCGATCTATGACCGGCTCACCGCCCACAACGCGGTATGGGGCGCGAGCTTCGGGCTCGAGCATCCCCTGTGGTTCCAGCAGCCCGGGGAGGAGCCGCGCGAGGACGTGACGTTCCGCCGCTCCAACGCCTACCGGGCCGTCGCTGAAGAATGCACCATGGTGCGCGAACGCGTCGGGCTCACCGAGTGCTCCAACTTCGCCAAGTACCGCGTGACCGGCGCCGGCAGCGCCGGCTGGCTGCAGCGGCTGCTCACCAACCGGCTGCCGCGACCCGGCCGGATCAACCTCACTGCCGCGCTGGCTCCCAACGGTCACATCGTCGGGGAGTTTTCCGTGGCGCGGGTCGGTACAGACGATTTTTTCCTGTTCGGCTCGCACGTCGCCGAAGCGCATCACTCGCGCTGGTTCTTTGGCCATCTCGCTGATGGTGTGCGGTTCGACGTGCTGGGCTTGTCCCTGGTGGGCCTCTCGCTGGCCGGTCCGGGCGCCCGCGACGTGCTGCAATCGGTCACCGACGCTTCTCTGGCCACCGAGAATTACCCGTTCATGACGTTCCGCCGGATCGACGTGGGGATGATCCCCGCCTACGTCGGCCGGATGACCTACACCGGGGATCTTGGCTACGAGATCTGGGTCGCACCGGAGTACCAGCGAGCACTGTTCGATCTGCTGTGGCAGGCTGGGAAGCCATACGGCATCGGCCTGTTCGGGTTCCGGGCGTTGATGTCGCTGCGCATGGAGAAGATGTTCGGTACGTGGGCGCGCGAGTACCGTCCGGTCTACACGCCGGTGGAGGCGCGAATGCACCGATCGCTCAAGCTCGATCATGACTTCATCGGCCGCGCTGCGGTGGAGGCAGAGCTGGCGCGCGGCCCGGCTCGAACGCTCGGCTACTTCGACATTGCCCCCGATCCGGCGGAACCAGCCGATGTCGTCGGCGACGAGCCGATCTGGCACGGCGGGGCAGTGGTGGGCTGGGTGACGTCCGGCGCGTATGCGCATTACAGCCGCCGCTCTCTAGCATTCGGCTACGTGCCGAGCGAGCTCGCGGTGCCCGGCGCGATGTTCGAGGTGGAGATCATCGGCCAGCGTCGTCCGGCGAGATTGCTACCCGAACCGGTGCTCGACCCGGCGGGCCATCGCATGCGCGTCTGATGGGACGCCATCCTGACCTCGAACGACGGGCCGAGCTGCTGGACGAGGTGGTCGGCTATCTCGGCCGGCACGGCGTCGCCGGAGTGTCACTGCGGCCAGTTGCCCGCGCACTGGGTGTGTCGGTCAACGCGCTGGTGCATCACTTCGGCAGCAAGGACGAACTGGTGGTCGCCGCATTGCGGCGGGCCGCTGAGATTCAGCGAGGAGTCGAAGGGCGGTGGCGGCGGCAGGTGCCTCACCTCTCCACGGCGGAGCTGCTGCGGCGCTGGTGGCGGTGGATCAACCGCAACCCGGAGCACTTGGCGCTGGTGCGACTGGGTCTCGAAGCCGCCACGCTGGACGCCACGGTCAGCGGCCTGCCCGGTGATGTGCGTGCGGAGCAGATCTCGTTTTGGCGCGAGGACATCGCCGACGGCCTGATCGCTGACGGCATCAAGCCCGAGGACGCCGAACGCGAGGCGTCGCTGGTAAAGGCGACGTTCACCGGCCTGGTGCTTGACCTGCTGGCCACCGGTCACCGCAAGCGGCTCACCGACGCGCTTGAATGCGCCCTCAGTCGCCTCGACGACCTGAGGCAGTCGGCCCCGGCCCCGTGAGGGTGGCCGCAGGCAGGCATCCGGACGCTCTGCTACTGACATGCCCGAGCCCTCTCGCTTGCGCATCTGCGCAGGTGAGAGGGCATCCGGGCACCTGGGAGGTGTCGAGCCGGTGAGCGGAGTCGAACCGCTGACCTGCCGTTTACAAGACGGCTGCTCTGCCTGCTGAGCTACACCGGCGGGAGACTTCGTGCATGCTAGTCCACCGGGCGCCTGGCATGCGTATCAAGCTTTCTGGCCTGC
The DNA here is from genome assembly GCA_003168215.1 of Actinomycetota bacterium. Lineage (GTDB taxonomy): Bacteria > Actinomycetota > Actinomycetes > Streptosporangiales > Streptosporangiaceae > Palsa-506. The sequence continues at coordinate 15,408 of PMSW01000128.1, read as the reverse complement.
GGATTAGCCGCAGTCTGCTGGTGGCCCCCGGGAGAACTCACGACACTGGCCGGCCGGATATCTGGCTGGCTGGCGTCCCGGCTGACCCAAGCCAGTTCCTGCCCGGATCGGCGCGCTAGCGGTGAAATGTAACTGAGATCACCCGGTAGCAGCATGTGCGCCGATACGCTCTCGGCCATGGCGGAGCGCGAATCATGCCCGCCTTATGTACTGCTTCCCCTTATGCATGGCTTGCCCTCTGCCATCGCCAGGGGGAGCCGGGCCGGGGACTGAGGAGTACCGATGCGCGCAGCTGCGCCGCTGTGGCGGACGGGAGGGCTGGCCGCGGTTGCGAGCCTGGCCGTGCTAGGGCTGACCGCGTTGCCGGCCACCGCGGACTCCGGCAAGGCGCCCGTCGTCGCCAAGGCGCCCGTCGTCACGGCGGCGGGGCAGCCGCGGCGGGCGGACCGCGCCAACGTCGGGGCGACGCACTCGCCCCAGTTGCTGCGCCAGCTTGCCGGTCCGGCTGGCCGCGGCGGGCACGCCGTGACCGGGGCTCTGGCCGGCGCGGCGCAGGGCGTGGACGTCGCGTCCTACCAGCATCCAGGCGGGGCAGCGATTAACTGGGCGGATGCCGCCGCGGCCGGGATCCGGTTCGCCGCGGTCAAGGTCACTGAGGGCACCTACTACAAGAACCCGTATGCGCTCACCGACCTGGCGGAGGCGAAGGCCGCCGGGCTGGCGGTGGGCGCGTACGCCTTCGCGATCCCGAATGGCAACGGCGGCCGCAGCAGTCCCGTCGCTCAGGCGGACTACCTCTTAAGTTACCTGGGAGCCGACAGCAGCACCGTGCCGATCATGCTGGACATCGAGTACGACCCTTACGTCAATACCGACGGCACCAACGAGTGCTACGGGCTCCGCCCGGCAGCCATGGTGTCCTGGATTTCCGCGTTCGACGCGGTGATCCACCGCAAGACCGGCCAGCTTCCGATCATCTACACCCCTCCGTCGTGGTGGAGTTCCTGCACCGGCGGCAGCACCGGGTTCAGCCAGCTCCCGCTGTGGGTGCCCGACTACACGACTGCCCCCAGCCCGGGAATGCCCGCCGGGTGGGCCGACTGGTTCATCTGGCAGTACACCAGCGTCGGCACCGTGCAGGGGATCCACGACGCCGGGCACACCGACCTCGATCAGCTCAACCCTGGCGTGATCGGCCTGCTGGACCCCGGCAAGCAGAAGGACTTCGCCGGCCACCCGGTCGACTGGCGGCTCAAGCAGGCCGCCCCGGTGCAGGGCCAGGCGCCGTCATTCGCGGCGCGGGGCCTGCCTGCCGGGATCTCGGTCAGCGCCAGCGGGCTTGTCACCGGCTGGCCTGATAGTCCGGGAACGTACCCGGTGCGCGTGACCGCGACGGACAGCCAGGGTGCCTCCGGGTCACTATCGTTCACCTGGGCGGTGCGGCCGGCCCCGGACACCGGCCCGACCGGGCTCGTGCACCTGCGCAAGGGCGGCAGGTGCCTGCACGACGCGGGCAACGCGGCGGCGGGCGGCACCGCGGTGAACATCTGGAAATGCAAGGGCAGGGCCGCGCAGCGGTGGACGGTGGCCAGAGACGACACGGTGCGGATCCACCGCATGTGCATGGCCGTCGATCACTCGGGCACGGCCGGCGGCACGCCGGTCGTCCTGCATTCCTGCGATGGCAGCGGAGCGCAGCAATGGCGGGTGGGCACCGGCGACCGGCTGGTCAATCCGGCGTCGGGCAAATGCCTGGCCGATCCTGCGGGCAGCACAAGGAACGGAAAGCAGGTGCAGATCAGGTCGTGCACCGGGAAGGCGAACCAGAAGTGGGCGCTGCCGGCCGGGCCGGTGGAGTCGCAGCTACCGGGCAAATGCCTTGATGACAGCAAGAACGGGCGGACCAGCGGCACCCCGGTCGAACTGTCGGCATGCAACGGCGGCGCAGCTCAGACCTGGCGGGCGCGACCCGGCGGCACGCTGCGGATCCACCGCAAATGCCTCGCCCTGTCCCGCTCGGGCGGCGGCAGCGGCACCCGGGTCGACCTGCGCACGTGCAGTGGCGCACGAGCGCAGCAGTGGCACATCATCGCCGACCGGGCCGGCGTCAGCCTGCTGAACCGGGCGTCCGGGCTATGCCTGGCCGACCCCGGTGACGCCACCGCGAATGGCACCCGGCTGGAAGCCATCAGCTGCAGCACCGCGGATCCAGGGATGTCCTGGCGCGTCCGCTGACAGACGCCCCCGGCAGGCCGGCCGGTGTTCCGGCCGGCCGCGCGGAGCTGGCGGCGTAGTCATGCTGGTTCTGCACCGGTAGCTGTCACCGGGATGTTGATCTATCGTGATAGCCAGTGGCAGTTACGCCCACGCCGGGCGGAACTATCCGAGGCGCGAAGGAACACCTGACATGTTCTGCAGCGGTGACGACGCGAGCGGACTTGCCGTGGCTCCGGCCTTATCCGCCACCGGCGGCCAGCGCATGGCGGGAACCCGGCACCGCGGCGCATGGCGGCTGCTGACAGCGCTACTGGCGGCACCCGCAGGGCTAGCGCTGCTCGTCGCGTTGCCCGGAATTTCGCAGGCGAGCATCGGGGTGGGCGTGCAGAGCACTCCGGTACGCCTTGGCAGCGTTGCTCAGCAGGGCGATAGTTACTCGCTCGCGCCGGTGTACGTCGTCAATACCGGGACTCAGGACGAGTCGATCAGCATGCGCGTCGAGCGGCTCTCCCATGGGCCGGGCCGGGCCGTCCCGCCATCGTGGATCCATTTCACCGGCAGCGGCATGCGCCTGGCTGCCCGCAGGTCGGCCCGGATCCCGCTCCAGCTCGTCGTGCCGGCCGGCGCCAGGCCAGGCAAGTACCTGAGTGACGTCGTGGTGGCCGGCTCCGCGGGGATAGTGGTCGGCAAGGCCAACCTTGCCGTCGCGGCGGCGACCAAGCTCGAATTCACCGTCGGCCGGGCATCAGGACAGGGGCTGGCCTTTCCGCCATGGGCGCCGTGGACCCTAGGCGGGCTGTTCCTGGTGGCCGCGGCCGCCTTCGCGTTCCGCGGGTCCGGCCTCCAGGTCAGGGTCGTCCGGAAGCCCGTCAGCGGCAGCGTCATTGACGGTCGAGGAGGCTATTTTGATACGTGACCTGTGGCACGTTTTCCTGGTGGGAATACTCGCTATCCTCGCACTCATCGGGATCGCAGGATTCAGGATACATTCGCTAGCTGCGATCGCAGGCCCGCACTCAGGCACGACGGCAAGCACAAGCGCAACCCTGAACGTCCTTCCCACCACGCTCTCGGTCACCGTGTCACCAGGCACGACGACGTTCAGTGACTGCCACGGAGGGAGTCCCCCCAACCGTTCCACGCCGACCCAGCTCGGCTACCCGAACGCCAAATGCTCGATCGGAACTCTTGGCACCAAGGGCACATTTCCCGTGACGGTCGAGAACACCGGTATCTCCTCAAAAATCGAGGTCAGCGCATCGAACGCGGTGCCTGCTGACAACGGCCAGCAATTGCAGCTCTGCGCGGCCAACGGTGACGTCACCTGTCGTGGGCCGAACCAGGAGCCGGGGGCCAACCAGTACGAGGCGAGGACTGACTCACCGGGGGAGGTAAGCCCCACCTGGCTGACGACAAATCTCGTATGCGACGTCACCTTCGACGCGAGCAGTGGCTGCTCAGCGGCAAGAATGCAGACCCGGACAGAAGGCATCGAGCTCACCGGCCCGACAACGTGGAGCGATAAATCCACGTCCTACACCATCGTCATCACCTGGATGGCAGCGCCGCGCTGACGCGCAAGCCCGGTAACCTGGCGCCGCGCCGACCACCACTCCGGACGTCACGCTCCTGGTGTCCCGGAGCCACCGGTCCCGAGCCGTGCGCAGCCGGTTTGCCGCGGGCATGCTTCTCGCGTAGCTTATATACATGCACATGCATCTAGATGTCCTGCCTGACGAACCGGAATCCGCCCATGGCAGTCGCTGAGACCGGGCTGCCGAGACCGGGGAATCCGCGGGGCGAGGCAATGGTGGCGGAGCTGAAGTGGGTGCACGACATGATCCGGCGGGACCTGCGAACGGTCCGGCAGATGGCAGCGGACGTGACCGCCGGCCTTCCGGCCGCGGAGATCCAGGCCCGGATCTCCTCGCTGGCCGCGGGCGGGCCGCTCTGGCAGCTGAAGATCAACTGCCTGCAGTACTGCCGCTTCGTGCACTCTCATCACAACGCCGAGTCGATCATGCTGTTTCCGGGGCTGCGGCGGGCTAACCCCGCACTGAACCCCGTGGTCGACAAGCTGGAGGCCGACCACCTCAGCGTCTCGGGCCTCCTCGATGAGGTCGGAGCGGCGGCGCGGGAGCTCAGCAGCGGGGAGGATCCCGGCGTGCGGGAGCGGCTCACCGGGGCACTGCGGAAACTGAGCGTGGACCTGCTCGCGCACCTGCAGTACGAGGAGGAGAACATCGCCGGCACGCTCCGGACCCTCCATGGCTGGCCGGGCTGGTAACGGAGGTGGCCGCGGCGCGCCCTGAGCAGGCCGTTTCCGCCGCGAGCGGACACGGTGGCGAATACTCCTGCGCGCGCGCCTGGGCGGCGCTGACCGCGGTGCACGCCCGGATCACCGAGCAGCTGAGCGCTGCCCTGGGCGAGGCCTGCGGCCTGAGCATCAACGACTTCGAAATCCTGCTCCGGGTAGATCAGGTGCCGCCGCCTGGCCTGCGCCTCGGCGGGCTGAGCCAGGCGGTGCGGCTGACCCAGCCGTCCCTCAGCCGCGCCGTCGCCCGGCTTGAGCGCCGCGGCTGGCTGCGGCGCGCCGGCACCACCGATGACCGGCGCGGCGTGGTCGTCGCCACCACCCCGGCCGGAAAGGACGTGCTCCACGCGGCCGCGCCAATCCACGCGCAGATAATCCGCCAGTCCCTGCTTGACCCGCTCACCGAAGACGAGCAGGACCTGCTGGCCCGCGCGCTTACCCGCATCGCCGGGAACTGACCCGGATGCGAAACCGGCGGCCAGGAGCCCGGCGAACAGGAGCAACGCGAACAGGAGCAACGCCATGCCACAGCCAGTGAAATTCGGGCTCAACGTCGATCCCAACACCGGCGGCCTGCCCATCGCCGAGCGGATCGCCGCGATCGCTGACGACAGCGGCCTGGAACTCGTCGGCATCCAGGACCATCCCTACAACGCCGACTTCGCCGACACCTTCACCATCATCGCCTGGCTGGCGGCCAGGACCAGGAACGTGCACTTCTTCCCCAATGTGGCCAACCTGCCGCTGCGTCCCCCGGCCATGCTCGCCAAGCAGGCCGCCACGATCGACGTGCTCAGCGGCGGCCGGCTGGAACTCGGCCTCGGCGCCGGGGCCTTCGCTGACGGGATCGCCGGAATGGGCGGCCCGCGCCGCGGCGCCGGGCAGGCGCGCGGCGCGCTCAGCGAGGCCATCGACATCATCCGGGCCAGCTGGGCCGGTGAGCCCTACGGCTACCGGGGCGAGTATTACCAGGCCCCTGACGTCCGGCCGGGTCCCCGTCCCGCCCACGACATCGGGCTGTGGCTCGGCGTCATCGGCCCCAGGGCGGCCCGGCTCGTCGGCGCCAAGGCGGACGGCTGGTCGGTGTCCGCGCCCTACGTGCCGCCGGCCAGGCTGCCGGAACTCAACGAGATCATCACCGATGCCGCCCGCGAAGCCGGCCGCGACCCCGGCGCGATCACCCGCCTGTACAACGTCATGGGCCTGATCACGCCCGAGGACCGCGATGCCTTCCACGGACCCGTCGAACGCTGGGCCGAGACTCTCACCACCGCGGTCACGCAGTCCCGGATGAACGCCTTCGTGTTCTGGCCCTCCGGCGACCGCGAGCGGCAGTCCCGCCTCTTCGCCGAGCAGGTCGTCCCGGCGGTCCGCAAGAACCTCGCCGGTATCGCGCCGCGAGCCTGAGCGCACCGTAGCTGGGTAACGTCATTTCAGCACCCCACGCAAGGAGCGCTGGATGACAGTCACCGAGGCCGGGCGCAGCAGCGCCGGAACCGACCTGGCCGTGCTCGAGGAGATCCAGCAGCGCGTGCTGTGGCTGGCGACCCGCATCGTGGACGCCGCCAACCACGACCGCGACACCGGCGACGGGGTCAAGGTCGGCGGCCACCAGGCATCCAGTGCCAGCCTGGTCACCGCCATGACCGCCCTGTACTTCGCGCATCTCGATGCCCAGGACAAGGTCAGCGTGAAGCCGCACGCCTCCCCGGTCTTCCACGCCATCCAGTACCTGCTCGGCAACCTGGACCGCGGCTACCTGCCGATGCTGCGCGCGTTCGGCGGCCTGCAGTCCTATCCCAGCCGCACCAAGGACCCCGACATCGTCGATTTCTCCACCGGGTCGGTAGGGCTCGGCGCCGCGGCGCCGCTGTTCGCCGCGGCGGCCCGCCGGTACGTCGACGCCCACTTCGGCGCCCGGCCGCGCAGCAGGTTCATCGCGCTGATCGGCGACGCCGAGCTGGACGAGGGCAACATCTGGGAGGCCGTCGCCGACCCGGCAACCGACGGCCTGGGCAACGTGATGTGGATCGTGGACGTGAACCGCCAGTCGCTGGACCGGGTCATCCCGGGGATCCGGATCGCCCAGTGGGAGCAGCAGTTCCGCGCCGCGGGCTGGCATGTGGTCGAGGCGAAGTACGGGCACCGGCTGCAGGCTGCCTTCGCGCGTCCGGGCGGGGAGGCACTGCGCGGATGGATCGACGAGATGCCCAACGAGCATTACCAGTCGCTGTTCGGGTTGCCCGATGACTCCGTTCAAGCCCGGTTTCTTGACGGTGCGCCCGCTGATGTCCGGCAGTTCTGCGCCAGTCTCGCCGGTGCCGGCGAGCTGGCCGGCCTGGTCACCGATCTTGCCGGGCACGACATCGGCGCGCTGCTCGACGCGTTCGGCGCGTGCGACGCCGAGTCCGCCCGGCCGAGCGTGGTGTTCGCGTACACCGTCAAGGGCTGGGGACTGCCGATGGCCGGCAACCCGCGTAACCACTCCGCGCTGCTGACCACTACGCAGATCGACCAGATGCGCGAGCGGCTGGGCCTGACCGCGGCCACCGAATGGGACCGGCTCGACCCGATGACCAGGACGGGGCAGTGGGTGGCGGCCCGGCGCGAGCAGCTGGCCCGCGCGCCGCGGCCTGGCCAGCCCGCGGTCGCCGTGCCCGACTCCACCGGCCTGCGCGCGGGCAGGCCGGTCTCCACCCAGGAGGCGTTCGGCCGGATCCTGGTCGGGCTGTCCCGTGACGACGCCGTGGCGCCGTACCTGGTGACCACCGCGCCGGATGTCGCCACCTCCACCAACCTGGCCGGGTTCATCAACCGGAAGGGCGTGTTCAGCCCGGCGGCGCGGCGCTCGTGGAGCGAGGACGCCGTACTGAAATGGTCCGAGGGCCCGGACGGGCAGCACATCGAGCTGGGCATCAGCGAGATGAACCTGTTCCTGCTGCTCGGGCAGCTCGGGTTGGCGTGGGATTTGTCCGGCCAGCCGCTGCTGCCCGTCGGTACCGTGTACGACCCGTTCGTGCTGCGCGGGCTCGACGCTTTCATCTACTCGGTCTACTCCGGCGCGCGGTTCGTGGTGGCCGGCACGCCGTCGGGGGTCTCGCTGGCGCCGGAAGGCGGCGCGCACCAGTCGACCATCACCGCGTCGGTCGGCCTGGAACTGCCGAACGTGACGTTCATCGAGCCCGCGTACGCCGCGGCCCTTGACTGGCTGCTGTGTGGGGCGCTGCAGTCGGTCGCGGCGGCGAACGCCTCGGTGCCGGGGACCGCCGTCGCGGAGGACGGCTCCTACTACTTCCGGCTCACCACCCGCAGCATCGACCAGCAGCCGTTCGGCGAAGCGCGGGACCGGCTCGGCGACGCCATCTTGCGCCGCCAGGTGCTGGCCGGCGCCTACCGGCTGGCTGACGCGTCCGAGGCCGCCGCCGGCGGGGCGCCCCTGGTCTACCTGGCCGGCTGCGGCGCGGTGCTGCCCGAGGTGCTCGCCGCGGCCGCCGAGCTCGGCGACGAGGGCATCGCCGCGCACGTCGTCGACATCACGTCCGCCGACCGGCTTTACCGTGCCTGGCAGCGGACCCTGCGGCATGCGGTACGCAGCGCCACGGCGCCGTCAATCCCGGGACCTCTGCGCACGGTGTTCCCCGACCGGGCGCCGATCGTGACGGTGCACGACGCGGCCTCGCACACGCTGAGCTGGCTCGGATCGGCTCTCGGCGTGCCCGCCGTCAGCCTCGGCGTCGACGCGTTCGGCCAGTCCGGCGCGATCAGCGACCTGTACCGCGCGCACGACCTCGACGCCGGGTCCATCGTCAACGCCGCCCTCGCCGCCCTCTCGCTCCGCTGAGCGGAGCTGGTCCGGCTAACGTTGGACTTCAGCTGGGTGGCACGGGCATCCTCGCTGGCCGGCGAAGCCCCAGTGCCGCGGAGCGACAGAGGAGCTAGTGCCGCGGAGCGACAGAGGAGCTACTCGTGACCGATCATCGTCGGTTCTTGAAAATCCCTCATGCCCGGACAGCCCTGGCAGTTGCCGGGATCGCCGCTGGCCTGGTGACGTCGGCCTGCGGGGCCGGCGCGGGGCCGGCCGGCACCGCCGGGCCGCATCCGGCGTCCGTCGGGGCGAGCCCTTCGGCGAGCACGCGGCAGCCGCGGGCTGCCCCCTCGAAAGGACCCGCCGGCAGCACCCCCGGCGCGGTTGCCAAGCCGCTCGCCGGGAAGATCATCGGCATCGATCCCGGGCACAACGGGCTTAACTACACCGACCCGGCCTACATCGATCACCTGATCTGGAACGGCCGGGAGTGGGAGACCTGCAATACGACCGGCACGGAGACGGACAGCGGCTACACCGAGGCCAGGTTCAACTTCCGGGTCGCGCTGTTCCTGCGTGCCGATCTTCGCCGGGACGGCGCGCGGGTGGTCATGACGCGGAAGAACAATCACGGCGTCGGGCCGTGCGTGAACCGGCGCGCCGCGATCATCAACCGGGCGCACCCGGACGTGGCGATCGACATTCACGCGGATGGCGGCCCTGCGTCGGGCCGCGGGTTCGCGGTCCTCGAGCCCGTCAGCGACGGCCCGAACGACAAGGTGATCAGGTCATCTGAGCGCTTCGGCCGCGACGTGCGGCGCGCGCTCCTGGCCGGGACGTCGATGCCGGAGAGTACCTATGACGGCGTGCACGGAATCAAGCACCGCGACAACCTCGCCGGGCTCAACCTCACCCGCGTTCCCGAGGTGCTGATCGAGTGCGGCAACATGCGCAACTCCGCCGACGCCCGGCTGCTGACCGCTGACCGCTTCCAGCGGCGGATAGCCGGCGCGCTCGAGGCGGCGATCACCCGGTTCCTCCGCAGCCGGTAACCGGGTGCCGCACGGCGCGTACGGCGACGAGAGCGGCCAGGACCGCGATGCCGACCCCGACCAGGGCCGCCGTCGGGTAACCAGGCGGGAGGACGTGGAAGCCGCCGCCTCGCCGCGTGCCGATCGTGAAGAGGATGGCCAGGCCGAGCGCGCCGCCGAACTGCCGGCTTGAGTTCAGCAGTCCCGACGCGAGCCCTGACTCGCCGGGCGCCACACCGGACGTTGCCACCAGGGTCGCTGACGGAAGGGTGCACCCGAGCGCGAGGCCCAGCAATATCAGGGGGCCGAGGATCGCCGGCAGATATCCCGCGTGCGCGGTGCTGACGGCCTCCCACCACATCAGCAGCAGGCCGGCGACGGCCAGCAGCGGGCCGATTACCAGGAGTTCCCGCGGGCCGCGGCGGCTCGCCAGCCGCGAGCAGGCGTTGGACGCAGCCGCGATCACCACCGCCTGCGGCAGGAAGGCGAGCCCGGTCCGCAGCGGCCCGAAGCCCAGCACCGTCTGCATGTAATACGAGAACAGGAACCACGGCGAGATCACCACGCAGTACAGCAGCAGGACGACCAGGTTCGCCCAGATCGAGGCTGATCCCCGCAGTTGCCGCAGCGGCACCAGCGGCTGGCCGGCAAACCGTGATTCGATCAGCCAGAAAGCAGCGAACAGCGCCGCCGTGAGGCCGATCGTCGCGACCGTGACTGGTGAGATCCACGACGAGGTGCTGGCGTGAATGAGCGCGAACACGAGGGCAAGCATTCCCGCGGTGAGCGATACAGCCCCTGGCAGATCGAGATCTCGCCGTGACGCGGCGGCGGCGTCGCTGCCGAGTACCACCCAGGCAAGAACGCCAGTGATTGCCCCCACCGGCACATTGATGAAGAAGATCCAGCGCCAGGACAGCTCCTGCGTCAGCAACCCGCCGAGCAGTACGCCGAGGCCGCCGCCGACGCCGCTCATGGACGCCCAGGCGCCAACCGCCCTGCTCTGCCGCCTGCCCTGCAGATCGGTGAGCAGGATAGTCAGCGTCGCCGGGGACAGCAGGGCCGCGCCGATGCCTTGCACCGCCCGCGACGCGATGAGCATCGCGGGAGCGATGGACAGGCCGGCCGCCAGGCTCGAGGCCGTGAAGATCACCAGCCCGAGCGTGAAGACCCGCCGCCGGCCGAGCAGGTCAGCGGCTCGCCCCCCGACGATCAGGAAACCTGCGAAGGCAATCGTGTAGACGCTGGCGACCCACTGCACACCGGGAGCAGAAAAGCCGAGGTTCAGGCGGATCGTGGGGACCGCTACGTTCACGACGGCAATGTCAAGCATCACCATCAGCTGCCCGGTAATTGCCGCGACAGTGACCAGGCGGAGATGCCCGCCGCGCTCACTCGTCGACGGCTCGTCGTTCCTCATCGACGGCTCATCGCTGCGGGCAGGCTGGTGGACCTCATTTCCGCTATACGGCGATTATGGCGCCAGTCAGTCATCGGCCTCGATGGCCTTCTTGCGACGCCAGGATAGCAAGGTGGCTTGGCCCGGAAAGGCGACGTGACTGGACTTATAGTGAAATTCCACATCATCGCCGGGCCGCTTCTCGCGCTGGGCATCCAGTGGCCCGCGGCCGAGCTGTACGGCGGAGAATTCCAGGTCGGCGATGGCCGGTCCCCTGATGATGACAGAGTGCTCCAGGACAAGCTGAGGCTGGAAGAGGGGCAGGAAGTCCGACCTCCACCGCGTGGTGGTGAGGCGCCGCTCGGCCTCGTACGAGCCCCTGAAGGGAACGCGGGTCTTGTCGAATCGGAGCTTCGACTGGTCCAGTACCGTGCGGCCGCTCTTGTCCACCGAGAGCGCGCCCATCGCGTTCATTTCCTTCTCGTTATAGCGTGCGCGCTCGGTGTTCGCGCCTTTGAAACTCCAGTAAATGTAATTCGATGGCTCCCCGTCATGGCCGCAAACGACAAAGACCGGTTCGGTGGGGCGGAATCCTTGCTGCTCAAGCGAAACGCCAGAAAGCGATATGTGCCACTCAATTTGCACGAACTCACTAGCCGGATCTGGCTGGCTGAATTCTAGCTCGTAAATACATTGCATAACGTAGCCCGGCGGCTCGGCCAGTTTCAGCAGCGTATCCCGGAATGGCGCAGGTGAGTCCGGGCTGAATATCGCCCAGAAAATATCCCGGCCCCACTTCGTCGCGAACTCGTGCTGTGCCGCCGGATCGACGAGAAGCGCAACGACGAAGGCGATGACGAAAGCATCCCCGAAGCCTCCCGCGAGCTGGCGCCCGGTCGCGGCTGGCGAACCCCAGGCCCACGTGGTGTGCGCCAGCACCTCGCCGGTCACGGCCACCAGCAAGACGACACCCATGCCGAAGAGATATCCGGGGCGTTTGGGCAGGAGAGCCAGATAATGCCCTAATTTAAACTTCATTGCTCACTTCCTCCCGCTGGTTCCCGTGGCTCACCACGGCCAGGTGCCACCACGGTTACGTGGCGCCCGCCACGTGTCAAGGCGGGGAAGGCCGGCCGTGCAGCGGTCAGCCGCCACTGCCCAGGCCGGCGATGAGGTTGATGGCGGACGCCAGGATGACGGCGCCGAACAGGAAGGACAGCAGCGCATGCCGCAGAGTCGTGGCGCGTATCTGCGACGTCTGCAGGTCGGTGTCAGAGACCTGGAACGTCATGCCGACCGTCAGCGCGAGATAGGCGAAGTCACGATAGCTTGGCCGCTCCTGCTGGTTGAAGTCGATGCCGCCCTCGGGATAGGCGTAGTACAGCAGCGCGTAGCGCAGCATGAAGACCGTATGCACGGTCGCCCACGAAGCGGCGACGCTGAGCAGCCCGAAGCCGGCCAGCAGTCCCTGAGCAGTGCCATGTACCGCATGGGCACGGACCAGGACGATACCGACGGCCGCGAGACTGGCGATGCTAGCGGCCAGCGTGATGATGTCGGTCATCGCGCGGCTGGGATCTTCCTCGGTTGCCCGCTCCGCCGTTGCCCCGTCGGACATGGGCCAGACGGCCAGCCAGACCGAGCCGCAGAAGACAATCGCCGTGGCGTCCCAGCCGGCCGCTGGCGCGTAGCGCCAGTTGCCGAGCACGGTCATCAGCGCCGCGGTGGTCGCGCCGGTCACGGCGGACGCCATGAACCGCCAGACGGTACGCCGCCCGCGCCAGGGCCGGGGCGCACGGAGTTGCGGCTCGGGCAGGTCAGCCTGGGCATTCATCGACAGCCCCCTCTGGACGGACCAGCAGAATATCCCCCGGGGAACGCGGCGGGCGCCGCGCCGCCTGGCAGGGCTGACGGGCATCCAGAGGGACTGCCACGCTCATCTTCTGCCACTCTCGCTGACTCCGGGCACAGAAGTGCCTGTGCGGGCCGTCCAACCCAATACGTCATAAATGCACCAGTAATGTATTAATTCCGCAATGGTTCCGGCCGGCCGGGGGCGCCTGCGCAGATGACAGCCCGAGACGGGCGGCCGGCAGCGCGTACCTCTTGACTTGGCCTCCCGGCTGGCAATGGAATAGCACTCTGGCCCGCAAGACCGGCGTGCGGACCATATGCCCGGGTCCCCGGCGGACCGGCTTGATGATGCACTGGAAGGGGCGGCCCGGCTTGCCATGAACGATGTCCACCGTCCTGCGTGCGAACATGAGCTGGGGCTTGTCCCTTCGTTCACCGAAGTGGGCCGGGCACGGCGGTTCGCCCGCCGCGTGCTCCAAGAACGGCAGATCGCTCCCGATCGGATCGCAGCGGCCGAACTCCTGGTGTCTGAGCTGGTGACGAATGCAATCAAGACGACCAGCGTCATGAAGCTGCGTTCGTCCTGCAGCGAAGTCCACGATCATAGAAGATCTATTATCCTGCGATTACGCCTGGTTCCGCGCAGCGTGGCTATCGAAGTACGGGATTGCTCGGAAGATCCGCCGGTACTCCGGGAGCAGAGCCCTGATTCCGAAGAGGGCCGCGGCTTGTTCCTCGTAGCATCAATGAGTGCGCGCTGGGATTACTTCCGCCTCAGCAGCGGCGACAAAGTCGTGTGGTGCGAATTAGACATTGCACGCAAGGTATCTGCCAACGACGTGAAGGTTATGCTCAGTTCGCTGCCGCAGCGCAGCCGTGGCAGCCGTCAAGTGCGGCCATTAGAGATTATGACTGATCCGGAACTGCTGCGGCGCGTTCGCGATGGCTTGCTCGCGCTCGGCTCTGACGAGGGACTTGCGTAGCAGCGGCGTGCTCGCCTGCGCCCAGCGCTTTCCTCAGCATCCGCGCCATGGTCGGATAGAGGGATGAAGATCCGGATCGGGATAGGACTGGGCGCGGCCGCCAGCCCGGACAGTTTCGCTGCCGAGGTCAGTCACCTGGAGGAACTCGGCATCGACTCGCTGTGGCTCTCGGAGATGGTGTACGGGCCGCTGGTGGAGCCGTTCACCGGCATGACGTATGCCCTCGCCAGGACAGCCAGGCTGAAGGTCGGCACCGGAGTGGCGGTGCTGCCAGGACGCCATCCTGTGCTGGTCGCCAAGCAGCTCGCGTCGCTCGCCGCGCTGGCGCCGGGACGGGCACTGCCGGTTTTCGGCCTGCAGCCCGCGCGCAGGGACGAGCGGGCGCTGTTTCCTGTCCCGCCGGGGCAGCGCGGCGCGGTGTTCGACGAGTCCCTTGAGCTGCTCAGGATGATGCTGCGGCAGGAGACGGTGTCGTTCGACGGCAGGTTCTTCACCGTCGACGCGGCGAGCATCGGCCCGCTGCCCCGCAAGCCGCTCGACATCTGGCTGGGCGGCAGCGCTCCCGGCGGGCTGCGGCGGGTCGGCCGGCTCGGCGACGGGTGGCTGGCCAGCCTCGTCACGCCCGCCGAGGCCCGCACGGGACGGCGGGCCATCCAGGCAGCGGCGGCGGCGGCCGGCCGTGAGGTCGACCCGGAGCATTTCGGCATCAGCCTGCCAGTGGCGACCGACGGGATCCCGGCCGGGCTTGCCGCGGCCATCCGGCAGCGGAGGCCGGATACCGACCCGGCCAGCCTGGTCGCGGTGAGCTGGCCGGATGCCCGCCGCATGGTCGAGGAGTACATCGCCGCGGGGATCAGCAAATTCGTCATCCGCCCGGCCGCGGCAACCCGGGCCATGCCGGACGCATCATCCCGGGGAATGCCGGGCGCAGCAGCCCTGCCCGCAGGCAGCTTCGCCGACGACGTCGCCCGCGAGCTGATGCCCCTGCAGACCTGACCAGGCCGTCAGCCCGCCACGTCCACGTACAGGCGATCGGGCAGCTGCCCGACCCGGAAGGCCGTGGCCTTCGCCAGGCCGACCGCGACGCTGATGACGCCGTCGAAGTCGCCGGTGACCGCGTAGCCCCTGAGCATCGGATAGCCGGTGGCCGCCGCCAGCCGCGCGATCGTGCTCGCGCCGGAACCGGAGTGGCCCTGCGCGGGGTGAATCGTGATCAGCAGATACCACCTCCCCGGAACCGCGCTGCCGGTGCCTGCCGCGCCTGCGGCCGCTTTCGAGACGTACCTGATGTCATAACCCGGCACCGGCCCGCGGATGTTGAACACGATGCGGTCGTAGCCGCAGCCGGGATGGGTCCCGGTCCTGATCGCCGTGATGACAGGCACCGGCGGTACGGCGAAATGACGGCTGCGGTAGACCGGCGTGGTCCGCCACGGCTGGTCGTCGCAGCCGGCCGGAGGATCTGGCGGGAGCGAGAGCGACGGGCCCGGCGAGGATTTCGCGGCCGGGGGAACGGTGATGCCCGGTGAAGCAGACGCGGCTGGTGAAGTGGCCGTGGCTGATGACGCGGGCGTGCCCGGCGATGCGGGCGCGCCCGGTGACTTCGCCGGCACGGGCGCAGACGGCAACGAGGGCGACGTGGGCGACGATCGCTGACTTGACGGAGCTGAGCCTGCTGCCGTGCTGCCAGCGCCGCACGAGGCAGTCGCCAGCGCGGTCGCAAGGATCGCCGCCCTTACTGCCATCGAAGATATGCCTGGGCGCTGCATATCATTTCTCCTTTGGGCCGCTGATCACCGGGCCGC
>PMSW01000066.1:6741-16103 GCA_003168215.1 Actinomycetota bacterium | reverse complement strand
GGCGCGCAAGGACGGGCACGAGTTCCCCGTCGAGATCAGCCTGGGCTCGCTCCAGACCGAACATGGGGCTGTGGTGTCAGCGGCCATTCTCGATATCACCGGCCGGCTGGCGGAGCAGGCCGAGCGGGACCGGCTGCGGGCGGAAGCCGAGCGGGAGCGCCACGAACGGCGGTTGCAACAGTCCCAGCGGCTGGAGAGCCTCGGTCAGCTGGTCGGCGGGGTCGCGCACGACTTCAACAACATGATGAACGTGATCGGTGGCTATGCCGACTTCATCGTGGAGGAGGTCACAGGCCTGGCTGCCGAGGACAAGCGGCTGGATGGCGTGCTTGCCGACGTCGAGCAAGTGCGCGGCGCGGCGGACCGGGCCGCACAGCTAACTCGCCAGTTGCTGATCTTCGCCCGCCGCGACGTTGTGCACCTGGATGTACTCGACGTCAACAAGGTCATCCGTGGCGTCGAGCAGCTGCTCCGCCGCACCCTCGGCGAGCAGGTCGCCCTGATCATCAATCCGGCCCGCGGCCTGTGGCAGGTTAAGGCCGATGCCGGCCAGCTTGAGCAGGTCCTGGTGAACCTCGCGGTCAATTCTCGTGACGCCATGCCCGGCGGCGGAAATCTTATGATTGAGACTGGCAATGTGGACGCGGATGAGGAATACGCGGCCAGCCGGCCTGGAATGGTCCCTGGCCGCTACGTCCGGCTGCGTGTATCGGACACGGGCACGGGCATGGACAGCGCGGTGCTGGCCAGGGTGTTCGAGCCGTTCTACAGCACTAAGCCCAAGGGCGAGGGCACCGGGCTGGGGCTCGCGACGGTCTACGGCATCGTCACCCAGGCGGGCGGATACGCCCAGATCTACTCCGAGCCCGGGCTCGGTACCACCGTGAGCGCGTTGCTGCCCGCGGTCGGGGCGCTGGCCGTCGCGGCCGAGCGGACAGCCGCCGCGGCCGGGCAGGTGACTGTGGCGCCTGTCTCCGGCGGCGGCCAGACGATCCTCCTCGTCGAAGACGAAGAGAGCCTGCGGGAGATGGCTGACCGGATCCTGACCCGCAACGGATACCAGGTCTGCTCTGCCGTTACCCCGGCCGACGCCGTCCGCCAGGCCGGCGACCTGCAGCAGCACATCGACCTCCTGCTCACCGATGTGGTAATGCCTGAGATGATGGGCAACGAGGTCGCGGCACGGGTGCGGATCCTCCGCCCGAGCCTGCCGGTACTCTTCATGTCCGGATACGCCCAGCAGGTGCTGGACACCCAGGGCGCCCTCGATCCGCACGTTGACCTTCTGGAGAAGCCATTCTCCGCGGCAACCCTGCTCACCCGCGTACGCCAGGCCATCGTTAACGGCGGTGCAGTTAACGGCGGTCTACCTGAGCGCCAGGCCACGGCGGACCGCTGAGTTCGCGCAGGCGGACACTGCCTGCCGAGGACGTCAAGTCCCGCACGCCAGCCGAGGACGCCGGCGCCCCGCGCAGGACGACGACGCCGAGTGTCACAGCCATGTCACAGCTGACCTGGTCAGCTATCCGGGAGTTGTCGCCTGCTCAGCGCTCATCAGGCGGTAACGGGTCCGGAGGACGCAAGGTGATGCTGAGCAGGCGAAAACTCAGAACCCGGCCCAATCTGAAAGTTTGCACATAGAGTGGCCATACAACTACGCTCAGTGCTCAAGGATGAGATCAGGTCGTATCCGTGATGGGGGCGTGAGCGTGGCGTGGGTCTCCGGCTTGTGGCGATGGGTAAGCGTCGTTGCGGCCGTGGCGCTGATCGTGACGGCTTCCGCCCTGATCGTCGCGCTGACCGCCGAGGCCGGTGCCCGTGCCTCCAGCCAGCAACTGTCGCAGCGGCTGGTGCCTGCTGCCGCGGCGACTGGCACGCTGCTTAATACGTACATGCAGGCGCAGACGTCGCTGCGGAACTACGTGACAAGCGGGCAGTCGGCGCAGTTGCTGCCATTCATAGCGGCTGCCACCCAGGTCCCTGAGCAGCAGGCCGCGCTGGCCGCACTGCTGCGCGACTACCCGCGCTTGGAAGGCCGGCTCACCCTCGCCTCGGCGGCGCGCCTGAGATGGCGTACGGCGGTCGCCTTGCCGCAGCTCGAGGCGGCGGCGCGCGGCGACTTTGCCCGCGCGCGTGCGCTGCAGGCCAATATTCCCTTTGCGCGACCGTATGTGTTCGCCGTGCGCTTTCCGATGACGACGCTGGAGGCGGAAATCACGAGCACGCAGGCGAAGGTTACCGCTCGCCTGGTCGGCGCACAGGGCCGCTTGCTGGCTGCCCTGCTGGCCGTCTGCGCCGTGGTGGCCATGATCGCGGTCGGCGGCGTGCTGGCGGTGCGCCGCTTGCTGCTGGCGCCGCTGATGGCCCTGCGCGGAGCGGCCGAGGCCGTTGCGGCGGGTAGCTACGACACCCGCGTGCCGACGATCGGGCCGTCCGAGCTCGCTGACCTCGGCCGCAGCACTGAGCGGATGCGGACCCGGCTGGTGACCGCCCTGGCCGATGCAGGCCAGGCGGAGCGGAGGTTCCGCGGGCTATTTGAGTCATCGCCCGACGCCACGCTGAGCGTGGCCGCGGACGGGTCCATCCTCATGGTGAACGTGCAGGCCGAGGACATGTTCGGATACAGCCCCGACGAACTGGTCGGCCAGCCGGTCGAGATGCTGGTACCGGCCGCCGCCCGCGGCACCCACCCGCACGAACGCGCCGGCTATTTCGCCAATCCGAGGGCGCGAATGATGGGCGGCGGCCTGGAGTTGCATGCTGTGCGTAAGGACGGCCAGGAGTTCCCGGTCGAGATCAGGCTTAATTCCCTCCCCGGCGAGTCGGGCACGGCGGCGCTCGCAACCGTCCGCGACATCTCCGAGCGGCTTGCCGTACAGGCCGAGCGGGAGCGGGTGGACCAGCGGCTGCAGCAGTCCGAGCGGCTGGACAGCCTGGGTCAGCTGGTCGGCGGGGTCGCGCACGATTTCAACAACCTGCTCAGCGTCATCACCGGCTATGTCGGCTTCGTCGCGGAGGAGGTGACAAGCCTGGCGGGCCAGGACAAGCGCATGGCTGCCGTGCTAGCGGACATCGAACAGGTGAGTGATGCGGCGCAGCGCGCGATCAGCCTCACTCGCCAGTTGCTGATCTTCGCCCGCAGCGACGTTGTCCACCCGGAGGTACTCGACATCAACGGCGTCGTCAGCGGCCTGGAGGAACTGCTGCGCCGGACCCTCGGCGAGCACATCGAGCTGATCGTCAGCCCCGAGGCTGGCGTATGGCTGGTCAAGGCAGACCCCGGTCAGCTGGAGCAGGTTCTTGTCAACCTCGCGGTCAACGCTCGTGACGCCATGCCAGGGGGCGGGAAGCTCACGATCGACACCGGCAACGTTGACGCGGATGAGGCCTACGCGGCAAGCCGGTCGGAGCTGAGGCCCGGCCGGTACGCCCGGCTGCGCGTCTCGGATACGGGCGCAGGCATGGACAGTAAGGTGCTCGCCCGGGTGTTCGAGCCGTTCTACAGCACCAAGCCCAAGGGCCGGGGGACCGGGCTCGGGCTCGCGACGGTCTACGGCATCGTCACCCAGGCAGGCGGCTACGTCCAGATCTACTCAGAGCCCGGGCATGGCACCAGCGTCAGCGTGCTGCTGCCACCGACCGATGAGGCACCTCCAGCGGCCAGGTCCCGGGCTGTCGCGCCTGCCCCCGGCCGGGGCGAGATGATCCTGCTTGTCGAAGACGAGGAGAGCCTGTGGGAGCTGTCACGCCGGATCCTAGTCCGCAACGGATATCATGTCTGTCCTGCCGCCACCGCCGCTGACGCCGTGCGCCATGCCAGTGACCTGACGCACTCCATCGATCTTCTGCTGACCGACCTGGTCATGCCAGACATGCTGGGCAATGAGGTCGCCGCGCGGGTGCGGGCAGCCCGTCCGGGCCTGCCGGTCCTTTACATGTCCGGTTACGCCCAGCCGATCCTCGACAGCCAGGGGGCTCTCGACCCGCACGTCGACCTCCTGGAGAAGCCGTTCTCCGAGCTCACCATGCTCACCCGCGTGCGCCAGGTCCTCGGCAACGGCACCGATCCATCACACCGCGATCCATAGCACCATGCCGCCGCGGACTGCTGAAGCGAAATCAGCCGGGGCCGGGCCGGGGCTCAGCGCAACAGGGCGCGGGCGGCGGCCTCGATGGACTGCTCGGAGAGCAGCACGGTGGCCGCGGCGTCGCCGAGGGGGATGAAGCTGTCCTCGCTGGTCACCCGGGCCAGCTGGCCGGCATAGCCGGCGTCGGTCAGCGCGGTGATGACGCCCTCCGACACCCCGCCGGTGCGCCGGGTCTCATCGGCGATGAGGACCCGGTTCGTCACTGACGCCTCCCGCAGCACGTCCTGCACCGGGAGCGGCGCGAGCCAGCGCAGGTCGACCACCCGGCAGGAGATGCCCTCGCTGCCGAGCCGGGCGGCCGCGCGCAGGCTCATCCGCAGGCCATTGCCGAAGGTCACGATCGTCAGGTCGTCGCCGGTCCCGTAGATCCTGGCCCGGCCCGGCGGGACGTGCGTGCCGGCCCACCGCCACGGCGGATCGTACGGGGCCAGCCAGCCGTCGTCGCCGGGCTGGTAAAGGTCCCGCTCGTGGTAGAGGGCGATCGGCTCGATGAAGACGCAGACGCTGCCGTCGGCCTGGGCAGAGGCCAGGCAGCTGCGCAGCATCGCGGCGGCGTCATCCGGCCTGGCCGGCACGGCGATGATCAGGCCGGGGATATCGCGCAGCGCGGCGACCGCGTTGTCGTTGTGAAAATGGCCGCCGAACCCCCGCTGGTAGGCGAGCCCGGCGATGCGCACGACCATGGGGTTCCGGTACTGCCCGCGCGAGAAGAAGGACAGCGTGGCGGCCTCGCCGCGGATCTGGTCGCCGGCGTTGTGCAGGTAGGCAAGATACTGGATCTCCGGCACGGGCAGCAGGCCGGCCAGCCCGGCGCCGAGCGCGAGACCCAGGATGGACTGCTCGTCCAGCACGGTGTCGAACACCCGTCCCGCGCCGAACTGCCCGAGCAGCCCTCTGGTTACCCCGTAGATGCCGCCCTTGCGGGCCACGTCCTCCCCGAATACCAGCACCTCCGGCCGGATGGCGAGGGCGTCAGCCAGCGACCTGTTGATCGCCTGGGCCAGGGTGAGCGGCCCCTCGTCCTCGGGCCGCCGCCGCTCGAACGCGCGGCCGCGGACCGAGGGCGTCGCGGCGCGGACGGCATCCGCGGCCACCGCGTCAGGCCGCCGCGGCGCCAGCGGGGCCATGACCTGAGCGGCCGAGTCCAGCCGCGGTGCCCCGGCCACATCGGCGGCCAGCGCGAGCACCCGCTCTCGCGCCGCCTCGTATCTCGCCAGGATCTCGGCCGGGGCCAGCACGCCGCCGCCGACCAGCAGCTGGGCCGTGCCGAGCAGCGGGTCACGGCCCAGGTCGGCGGCGATCTCGCTGGCCACCCGGTAGCTGGACTCGACGTCAGAGCCCGCATGCCCGCCGAACCGCACCATCTGCAGGTGCAGGAACGCAGGTTCCCTTCGTTCTCGGACCCAGGCGGCGGCTCTCACCGCCGTGTCGTACACCGCGGCGAGATCGGCTCCGTCCGCGTGGAAGTACTTGACGCAAGGCCGGCCCGACTGCGTGGCCTCGATCCAGCCTGGCGGCGTCCGGACGCTGATCCCGAGCCCGTTGTCCTCGCAGACCAGCAGCAACGGCAGGGGCAGGCCCTGATAGCTGCAGTAGGCGGCGGTGTTGACCGCGCCAGTGGCGGTGCAGTGATTGGCCGATGCGTCGCCGAAGCTGCACACGACAATGGCGTCGTCAGGCCATCGCGTGGTCATCCCCAGCTTGGCCGCCCGCGCCAGCGCGAAGGCCACGCCGACAGCGCGCGGCAGGTGCGAGGCGATAGTCGAGGTCTGCGGGATCACGTTCAGCTGGGGGTGGCCGAAGACTTTGTGCCGTCCGCCGGAGATGGGCTCCGCTGCGGCGGCCACGAGTCCGAGCAGCACATCGTTGACGCCATCCCGCGGCGGGCTCGCCTGGCCGGCCCGGACCAGGTAGAACGCGCCTGACCGGTAATGCAGCAAGGCAGGATCGGTGAGCCGGAGCGCGGCGGCCAGGCCGGCGTTGCCCTCGTGACCTGACGACCCGATGGTGTAAAAGCCGGCGCCCTCGGCCTGCAGCAAGCGGGCCGCCAGGTCGAGGTGGCGGCTGGCCAGCTGCGCGTCGAACAGCTCAAGACAGCGGGCAGCGCTGAGGGAGGAGTTGTCCCTGACCATGCCGGACGGCTGGCGTGACCCGCGGGGGACCAGGCCGCGGACAGCCGCGGTGAAGTGCTTCTCGACCTGATCGGGCGCCACGGGTTCACATCCTCGCACGGCTTGGCGCCGCCAAGGGAGTGACGGCCTGGCCGACGTTCCAGACACCCGCATCCCATCGCAGCGGGGGCGGTTAGCCGCAACGGATGAGACGCAAGCTGGGTCACGAACTCAGGACACGCGGGCCCGCGGCTGTCAGTGCCTGCGAGGCCCTGACCAGTGTCACGCTGTCCATCGTGGCGGGGCTGGCGATGCTCGTGACCGCACTTGACGTCTGGGACGGCATCATGGCCCGGACGAGCATGCTGGTCTGGCCGCCGGGGGCGCTGGGAGCTGAGACGTCGACGGCCAGGCAGCTGAAGACGGCGTGCCGGAATGCGGAGTAGCCTTCCGCTGTGTCGGTGTAATCTACAGGTTTCCCGCTGCCCCCCTCGGGGGTGTCACCGCCGCTCCACCGCCATACCTTCGGCGCGGTAGAGCTGCCAGCATCGCCGCCACCGGTGGTGCCGTACCAGGTCCGGTAGAGGTCGTTGCCGCCGCCCCCGGCGCAGATGTAGGTGGTCCCGTCCGTAGCAGGATTCACTGTGCCGCCCGTGGCCGCCTGCCGGGTTGGCTGGCCCCCGCGCATCGGGTTCGTGCGCTCGTAGGCATGCACGTGACCGCTGATCACCAGATCGACTTGGTATTCATCAAACAGCGGCCCCCACGCGTCACGGAGCCCGCCGTCGGAGCCGTGGTTGGTGTTCGAGGAGTAACAGCAGCAGTTGCAGACCACGACGATGAAATCGATGCCCGAGCCGGGCGAGCGGTAGCTGGCCAGCGCATTGCCCAGCCAGGCGGTCTGTGCCCCGCCGGTATAGCCGGTGTTGATAGTTTCCTGCGCGGACAAGTCATTGCCGTCGAGATGGATGAACGCCACGTTGCCGTAGGTGAAGGCGTGCACAACGGGGGATCCGGAGGTGAGGTCGTAGGGCTGGGGGAACCGGGTGATGAAGCCGGCGTAGCCGTCATCGGTCAAGGGCTCGACCTCGTGGGCGCCGGCCGACGCTTGCCAGGGGATCGACTGGGCGCCGTTCGGGCCGATGACGCCCAGGTAATTGTCCCACTGAGCGGGATGGAAGCCGGTGACGTCGGGGATCTTCACTCCCACGGTCGTGGCGTAAGCCAGGTCGCCGGCGATGAGATGGAACGCAGGGCTGAGCGAGGTCACGAGCTTCACCATCGGCGCCGCGCTGGTTGCGCTCGCGGCCTCGTCCCCGAATGCGGTGAAACGGAAGTTCGACAAACCGGCCGCGGCCGTGGTGAAGGCGGCATCGGCGCTCCAGGTGACACCGTCGTTGGACACCCCGTAGTGGTAGGTCGTTCCCGGCGCCAGGCCGCTCAGCAAGACGTTGTTGTAAAAGGTGTTCTCCGCGGGCTCGCCGCTCACCGTGGCCGGGACCGGTACCTGCGCGGCACTCGCGCCCTGGACGCTGCCGTACGTCGCGTCAAGGCCAAGGCGGACCTGCGGCCTGGGCGGAGCCGTGCTCTTGCCCGTCGCGGTACCCGCTGACCATGAGAGGTACATCTGGGCCGCTGGGTCGGCCCCGAAGGAGATCCACCGCGGCCCGATCGGCATGGTCGCGGCCAGGGCCGCTGACTGGCGCCAGAGTACCGGGCTGGCGACCGCGGCGACCCCCAAGATCGCCGCACCCTTGAGCACGCTCCGGCGCCCGTACCGTTGCGCCAGGAAGTCATGCATCTCCTGAGGCCGCATGTCCTTAACGAACCGCTCAGGAATCTCGCCGTGAGGGGTCTCCATAGGCATAATAATACCAAGAATTCCCCATGAAGTGGCAAAATTCCGAACGGGCAGTACCCGTTGGTAGCCATCCGGTAACAGCGCGACGATCAGCGGCCACCGTGCCCGGCCGGGGCGGCCCTGGCAGGCGGGACCAGCCACGGGAGCCCCGTTGAGCATGGTTTGACAGACTGGCAGCCGGTGCACGTTTCTCCCTGGAGGTTTCATGCTGCCCTGGTCGGCCAAGCTAGCCGGACGGATCGACGAGCACGTGATCACCAGCGAGCTGCTACGGGACAATCCGCTCGGCGACCCGAACGATCGCCCGCTGTGGGTGTATGTGCCGCCCGGCTACGACGACGAGCCTGACCGCCGCTATCCGGCTGTCTACGTGATCCAGGGATACACCGGCCATCTCGCCATGTGGCGTAACCGCGGTCCCTACCGGCAGCCGTTTCCCGAGACGGCCGACGCGGTGTTCGCGAACGGCGAGGCGCCGCCGTCGATCGTGGTGTACGTGGATGCGTGGACCGCCTACGGCGGCAGCCAGTTCGTGGATTCCCGCGGTACCGGCAGGTACCACTCCTACCTGTGTGACGAGGTAGTGCCGTGGGTGGACGAGCGCTACCGGACGATGGCCGCCGCCGGGCACCGGGCGATCATGGGGAAGTCCAGCGGCGGGTTCGGCGCGATGATCACTCCGATGCTCAGGCCGGATCTGTTCGGCGCGCTCGCGACGCACGCGGGCGACGCGCTGTACGAGAACTGCTACATCCCGGGGTTCGGCACCGCGGTGCGGCAGCTTCGTGATTACGACAGCGACATCTGGCAGTGGTGGGACGATTTCCGGTCCAGGCCCTCGTTCACCAAGGAGGCCGATCAGCACCTGCTCATGCTGCTCGGAGTGTCGGCCTGCTTCTCCGCCCGCGAGGACGGTACGGTCGAGCTGCCGTTCGACCCCCGTACCGGGATGCTGCGGCCCGACGTCTGGCAGCAATGGCTGGACTGGGATCCGGTACGAATGGCACCCAAGTACGCGGCCGCGCTCCGGTCGCTGCGCGCGATCTGGATCGACGCGGGTACCAGGGACGACTACTTCCTCGACCTTGGCGCGGAGGCGTTCCGGGCGGCGCTGCACGAGGCCGGGGTCGCCGGCGACGTCATCAGCTTTGAGCTGTTCGATGCCACGCATGCCGGGATCGACTACCGGTATCCGCTTTCGCTTGCCTGGCTCTGCCAGCGCATCGCCTGATAGCCGGCGAG
>PMSW01000066.1:0-6730 GCA_003168215.1 Actinomycetota bacterium | reverse complement strand
GCAGCCGGCCTTGCTGCCGCTACGGTCGCGCTTGCCGCCTGCGGGAGCACGGCCGCGAGCAGCCCTAGTGCCGGCAGCAGCTCGACGGCCAAGGCCGTCGTTGCTTCCGGTACCGGGATCAAGACCGTGAGCACCAGCCACGGCACGGTGCTGACGAACTCGAAGGGGCTGACGCTCTACTGGTACGCCATTGACACCGCGACCAAGTCGAACTGCAACGGCAAGTGCGCCACGTTCTGGCTGCCCGTGTCCGCAGGCACCAAGGTCGCCTCCGGCGTGACGCTGCCAGAGAAGTTCGGCTCGATAAAGCGGTCCGACGGCTCGATGCAGCTGACCTATGACGGCCATCCGCTGTACACCTTCGTGGAGGACACCGCGCCCGGCCAGATCAAGGGCAACGGCGTCACCACGTCCGGCGGGGCATCGGCCGACCTGTGGTGGGCAGTCACCCCATCCGGGGCGAAGCTCGCGGCCGCGCCCAAGCCCAAGACGAGCAGCTCGTCCGGCGGCGGAGGCTATGGCTACTGATCTGCTCGGCGCCTAACGGGCCTGCCGGCCAGGTCCCGGGCGGTTGTCGGCGCACCTGAGGCCTTCCTGGCCAGTGACCGTGGCGGTCCTCCCCGCAGCAAACCGGGGTGGACCGCCACAGCCATCACCTGACGGGGAGCGGGGGCTCGAGGCCCGTCAATACCAACGACGCCTACCGGCCTCTTGCCGTTTGTCATTCCCCTGCTGTCCGGCCTCGCGTACGCGGTCAGAAAGGAGCCCATCAAAGGTCAAGTCGTGTCGCGGCCCGCGCTCCGCCACTTCGGTCTAGCGCGTGGCGGACTTGGATCAGGTCTGGCGGGGTGCGGGGATGCCATTCGGCGGGGCATTTTGGAGGAGCCAGACCGGGTTGGCCGTGGCGAGGATCACCCCGGACGAGGTGACCACCTGCGTGCGCAGGAAGCTGCTATTGGCGGTGTCGATCGTCTGGGTGACCGTCCCGCCGCTGATCTGGCTCGCGGGATAGGACCCGATGACCGCGGTGTTGGCCGCGAGACCGGATTGCCCCGCGTAGTCCACGTCGCCCTGGAGCACCTGGAGCGTGCTGCCTTGCGGCATGCCGGTCGCGGTGGCGACGAGCTGTCGGGAGGTGGCGCTGGAGACGCTGACAGCGCCCATCGGGACAGACCCGTCGACAAGCATGTCGAGGGCGCCGGTGAACTTTGACAGCGAGCCGCACCAGGAGCGGCCGGCGGCCAGTGCGGTGAGCAGGTCCGAAAGCCCGGTGCTCTTGGCCCACGCCCAGGTGACCCAATTGTTGTTAATCCCGTACCAGTTCGTGCCGACGTGGTCGTCGCTGACACCGTTGCCGGTCAGGAAAACGGCGTTGCGCGACATCACGTCCCACAGCGCGAGGTGGTGATTGAGATCGACGCCCTGGCGCAGCTTGTAGCCCACCTCCAGCAGGTCCGCACCGAGCGCGGCCGGTTTGCCGCCGCTTGGCAGCAGCTTCCCGGCGACCTGGGCGAGCAGGGTGTTCTGCGCGGACTGGGAAAGCTCCGCCGGGTCGCCGTAGCCGTACGGATGGTTGTAGCTGGCCAGCCCGCCGGACGTGTGGATCGCCGGCACCACCGTGTTCTGGAGAAATGCGCTGTATGTCCCCGACGTCGTATTGCCGTAGCTGGGCAGCGCGACGTTGGGGCCGAACCAGTTCATGTGCGGCAGGTACAGCGACACTTCCAGCCCTTGCTGCTGTGCCACCGACGGGTACTTCGAGGCGAGCACCGCCTCCATGGCCGCCTGCTGTTCGAAGAAGGCCTGGCCGCTGATCGTCCGGTCGAACCTTAAGTAGTCGAAGTACCCCTCGGCCAGGTCTCCGGTGCTCGCCGCGCTGAGCGTCAACTCCCAGAGCGCGAAGTCCCGGTAGTCGACATCGGGCCACAGGTTGGCGATGTCGTTGGACGGGGTGAGCGTGACCGTCTGCCACGAGCCGGGCGTCACCGGGACCGTGACCACTCCGTTGACCCCGTTTGCGACGCTGATCGCCTGGCCGCCCGGCACGAACTGGTAGGACAACGTGTATTCGCCGGCCGGGGCGGCTCCGGCCGCCTCGTGGTAGGAGGTGTTGATCAGCAATTCGAGGTAGCCATTTGACCACCCGCTGTTGAGCAGAACGTCGATGAGCAGGGACTGCCCGGTGAGGTTGTCCCGATAGTTCCAGCCGGCCGGGTCGCAATTAGCGTAGTAGCCGTACTTCGCCAGTGTTGTGGTCGCGCTCTGGGCGATGAGTTGCAACGCCCCGCCGGAGACCGGGTCGTTCGGCGAGCACGGCGTCTGAACGATCCCGCCGGTCGAGGCGCTGCTGTTGGGGCCGCTCTCGGCGACCGTCCACGTCCAGGCGCCGCCCTGCCCGCTTGCGCCCTTCTCCGAGAAACTAGTGAAGTGCGTCACGTCGCGATAGTTGAGCCCGTCCATTCGGTGGTCATGATCGGTCCACCACAGCACGTCCACCGCGTTCGTGGCCGCTTGGTACATCTGGCCGTCCATCGAGCCGCTCTGCTCGCTGAACGACGAGTGAATATGCATGGCCATGGAGTACGCCGACGCACCGTCCGCGCCCGCCGCCCGCATCGGCGATGCCAGGGCCAGCCGCTGCGGGAACTGGCTTAGCAGGGCATCGGCGGCGGCCACGCCGGCCAAGCCGACTGCTCCGTATAAGAACCCCCGCCGGGTCAGGCCCGGTAACGCCAGCTTGCTTGCAGAATGGTCATCACACATGGCGATACCCCCAAGACATTCTTTCTCCCGCGATTAGCGTAACACCGGGGCTCGCCAGCTCCACGGAAACTTCGCTCGGCCTGTCGGTGGCGCTGCACTGCGCTGGACGGCCGGTCCGTCGTGGTCGTCGAGCGCCACGCGGCGGGTTCGCAGGCGTCCGGCCGGGCGGCCGGCCTGTTCAAGTCGGTCCAGGCCGACGAGCTGCGTACCTCCCTTGCCCGGCGCAGCATCGGCAAGGCGATCAGCTTCGGGGACTGGGCGGGCGTCCCGCTAGAGGTGGCTCGTTCCGGCAGCTTCCTGATCGCCCGGACGCAAAGTTTGGGTGGGGGTTACCCGGTGCATTTATCCCGGCGCGCGCATACGGTCACATCGGGCTCCCTGAAGACCCTGCGACTCTCGTAGAGGCGGCAGGGAAAGCCACATTCACTGAACGCGCAGACGAGGAGGACGCGATGGTCGAGCCGAACGCAGCGGATCAGCTTCCGCCTGAGGACGAGACCGTAGAGGATCTCGAGGCCCCAGCTGAGTCGCAGGAGGAAGTGGTGGGCGGCATGCGACCGCAATGCGGTTGTTATGAACCGTGCGGCGAAATGACCGACTACACCGGTTAACCGATCACCAGCGGCTTAGTCGATCACCAGCGGCGCGGGATCGGAGCGGACCGCTCGCTCGCGGGCGCTACGACGCCGGCTGCTTTGCCGCTTGGCCTTGGGCGCCTGAGCGAGCACGTGCGAGCTGACTGGCATACAGCCGGCCGAGCGCATCGTGGACACGAAGCTCGTCGCGGCCCCCGCCCTCGCGCAGCAGCCGGTTGGCGAACATGTGTGCCAGGGAGCAGACCACGTCGGGCAGCGGCCGCTGCAAGCAGCCGGCTTCCTGGAGTGCGCTCAATTGCCTGAGCACGCTCTGGAGCTTGCGGGAACGGGCGCGCAGAGCCTGTGCGGGGGGCGGTGGGCCGGCCGTGTCCAGCGACGCCACCGCCGTCTCCACGTAGGAGCGTTCCCGTCGCGCATCCCCGCTGAGCAGTGCTTCGTGCGAGCCCTCGCGGCCCTGGCTCCGGGCCTGGCGCAAGCTTGCACAGCACTGCCGGCGGACCTCCAGGTCGAGGCCGCTGTCCGAATACAGGGCAGCGAGGCTCGCCACGGTCAGCCAGCGGCGCTCGGACGGGGTCATGGCGTGGCCGAGTATCTCGATCACCGCATCCGAGTCGGCCTCGGCAGCTGCTTCCATGAGCTCGACGCCCTCGAGGCCGCCATACCGCTCCACCTCCCGCTCGTAGGTGTCGAGCGAGATTCGGTAGATGACGCCCCGGTCGAGCGCCGGCGCGATCGCCTCGTGCAGCGCCGGGAGCACCTCGCGCAACAGGTCGTCTGGGCGCCCGTGGAACCGGACGCGGAGGTGGCGGTCCGGGTTCGCGTAGCGGATGAAGAACCAGCGGTCGATCAAATCCGCCCGGCGCAAGCGATCCCGCAGCGGAGCGATCGCCCCGGTCAACAGGCCGTCGGCGGTCGACTTCGGGCCGTACAGGTTCGCGTACAGCCACTCGGACCCAGGCTCGAAGCGGCGAGAGCGCTCGGGCACGGGCGCAGCCCTCGAGCGCGGCGCGGAAATCGCCGGGGCAGCCGGGCTGACCCGTGTACAGGGGAGAACGAACTCATGCGCGTACCGGCCGTCGGGACCTATCACCGGGCTCGAGTCAACCTCCGGGGCCTCCACGAACCGGATCCGGTCGGCTCCCCGGGCAGCGGCGACAAACGCGTCAACGCTGAGCACGTTGTCGAAGTCGATCAGCAGCGGATTCTTGCCGTGCGTGACGTGCACGAACCTGGGAAGCTCGTGCGCACAGCGCCATGCTGCGAGTCGGCGAAAGCCGGTCGCGTCCGTTCCGGCATCCAGCTCGTGCAGTTCCGACGCGCTCATGCTCCAGCGCCGGAGGGCAAGCACTGCACGTCCGTGCCGCAGCCGCGGGAGCATGGGGATATCGGCCAGGTCCCCCCAGTCCCATTCCAGCCCCGCTGAGAATCCCTGACTGGCAAGCAGCGCCAGGAACCGGGCAGCGGGGAGACTCACCATGCCGTGGTTCAGGGCGGTCGTGGAGCGGACCAGGACCCGACGGCCTAGCGTCGCCGAAGCCAGCACGACCTCGCCTCCGGCCACCGTGACGAGCAGATCCGCCGGTTCTAGCCGCTGAGCGGGCGGAGCGCCCGAGTACCCCCCGCACTCGATTTCCCAGTCCCGCAGGACGGGACGATGGGTGACGTTGAGCCCCCAGTCGGTGTTGGGCGCCGTGCAGATCTCCGCCATCACGGCATCGGGATTGAGCGCAGCTTCACGTCCAAGGTGCGTGCGGACTCTGCGTTCGAGTTCCTCATCACCGTGGCACATGCGGCCCAGCAGCCGTGCCCCCGACGGCCCGACGACCTGGGGTTCGACCAGCCCGAACTCACCCGCCGCTACCGATTCCGCGTTCCGCCCGATCAGCTTGAACACGCACGCGAAAGCTGCGGGCAGCGGGGCAGGCGATGCCCCCGAGAGGGCGGCCAGCTCTCCGGTGGTGAGCTCGACGTCGCGTTGCGGTGAACGCAGGCCGCGCTCGATCAGGCCCAGGAGCGTCGCCCGCCGGGTCCCGTCTCCGGCATGCTCGTGGTGGTGCTCGACCGGATCTTCGAGTACCAGGCCGCTATCGGGGTCAAGCGCCTCCAGCAACGGCACCGAGCGCGTGCCGAAACGTTGCTGAAAGCGCTCGCAGAAAGACCGCAGGGGCGGATCGGGTGACTTCGGGGCGATCCGGGCGAGGAGATCGGCAGCCCGGCGCGCCTCCTCCAGAACTGCCCGCGGCAGCACGAGCCGCCCGGTCCGGATGGAATCGACCTGTACGCACCGCCGACGGCTGACCTCGATCCCCAGGCTCTTGACATGTTCCGCCACGGCGTCGGCCATCCGGCGGGCGTCGCCGCCGGTAGCCTCCAGCGCATGCGCCGCGCGGCCGAGGATCTCGGCTGCATGCTCGCCGCCTGGGACTGAGCGCAGCGCCGCGATCGCCTGCGCGGTGGGCTCCTCCCCGGTGACGGTGACCTGCGCGACCGGGATCAGCAGCTCGCTGCCCAGGAGCCTCGCCAGCAGGGCGCGAGCGGCGCCGGGCGAGGCCCCGCTTGCCTGGATGACCGCGCTCAGCTCATCCGCCCGGGCCTGCGGATGCGCCGCCTCCAGCACCGCCTCGATGGCGGGGGTCGAGCGCATCGCCACGAGCCGGTGCTTGTTCGCTCCCTTCGTCAGCGCGGCTACCCGGAGCCGGCCCGCGGCGCGGTAAACGCCGGGATTCCGTCGCAGGAGGAGTTCCTCGCTGTCTAGTGCTTTCGAGATCGTGTCGCGCACGATCTTCTGCAGCAGCCCCACATCGATCCGGGCCACGACCCGGACCCTGCCGCGGCTTTCCACCGCCAGCGCGGGCTCGCCCGCGACATCACCAACGAGGTAACTGCTCGCCAGGCCGAACGGGGAGGATCGGGATGCCATGCGGGTCAGGTAGCGGACGAGTGACCTCTCCGCAGATTCCGCCCTGCGCGCGCCGGGGTCCGCTCGCCACCGGCGGATGCCCCAGGCGAGATCGGGAGACGCCACCGCCAGCGACCCGGAGATCTGGTTGTCATCGAGCAGTGCTGAGAGGCGCGCCCGAAGCAAGGCGCGATCCGCGGCCAGTGCCTCGGTGAGCTCGGCATCCGAGCCGTTCATCGCGGTACCGGCACGGACACCGTCCGCCCAGCTGGCTAGCGTGTCAACAGCCAGGAGAGGAACCCGCATCACCACGAAGCCGACGCGAGATGACTCCTTGCTGTCGGCGCGCGGCTCGCCGGACGTCTCGCCGGGCCCCGCTTCTGCGGTCATGTCATACCTCAGCGGACATGAGCTCGTTGGGGATCGTCAGCCATCGGTCCATCCCCTCTGCTGATTCATGCCAGCCTGATTC
>PMSW01000067.1 GCA_003168215.1 Actinomycetota bacterium | reverse complement strand
AGCGGCTGTCCGTGCCTTTCTTGACATATGGCCCGTAACGCCCGTTCTGCGCCGTCACTGGCTCGCCGTCGAGTTCACCGAGAGTGCGGGGCAGGGTCAGCAGCCGCAGCGCGTCATCCAGCGTCACGGTCTGAAGGTCCATGGATTTGAGCAGGGAGGCCGACCGGGGCTTGGCTGATGCCGCCTTCGCGGACGGCTTAGCTGTGGCCGGCTTGGCGGACCCCCCGTTGGCGGAGGCCGGCGCGGGCGCTTCCTCGGCCAGCACCTCGGTGACGTACGGGCCGTACCTGCCCGCCTTGGCCACGATGCTCCGGCCGGTCGCCGGGTCGGTGCCGAGCACGACGTCCCCGCTCGGCTGCGACAGCAGCTCGCCAGCCCGCTCCGCGGTCAGCTCGTCCGGCGCGGTCCCCTCCGGGATGTTGACCCGCTGGCCATCCCGCTCCAGGTAGGGACCGTACCGGCCGACCCGGATGACGATGTCGGTGCCGGCCAGCGGGAACGAGCTGACGTCGCGGGCATCGATGTCGCCCAGGTCGCTGACCAGCTCCTTGAGGCCCTCCTCCCGTCCGCCTGCAACGGTGCCATCCGTGCCGTCGGTGCCGTCGGTGCCGAAATAGAACCGGTGCAGCCAGGGCACCCTTGCCGCCTCGCCCCTGGCGATCTCGTCGAGCGCCCCCTCCATCCGCGCCGTGAAGTCATAGTCGACCAGGTGGGCGAAGTGCCGTTCGAGCAGCGTCACGACCGCGAAGGCGATGAACGAGGGGACGAGCGCGGTGCCCTTCTTGAAGACATAGCCCCGGTCCAGGATGGTGCCGATGATCGACGCGTAGGTCGACGGCCTGCCGATTTCCCTGTCCTCGAGCTCCTTGATCAGGGATGCCTCGGTGTAGCGGGCCGGCGCGCGGGTCGCGTGCTCGGCCGGTGCCAGGCTGACCGCGGTCAGCGGGTCGGCCTCGGCCAGCGGCGGCAGCCGGCGCTGGTTGTCGTCCAGCTCGGCGTCCGGGTCGTCGGAGCCCTCGACGTACGCCTTCAGGAAGCCGTAGAAGCCGATCACCTTGCCGGACGCGCCGAAGTCGGCCTGCTCGCCCGCGCTGGAGCGGCCGGTCACGCGGACCGACACCGACTCGCCGGTGGCGTCCTTCATCTGCGAGGCGACGGTGCGCTTCCAGACCAGCTCGTACAGCCGGAGCTCGTCGCCGGCCAGGCCGGTCCTGGCCGGCGTGCGGAAGCTGTCGCCGGATGGCCGGATCGCCTCGTGCGCCTCCTGCGCGCTCTTCACCTTGCTGGTGTAGACGCGCGGGGCATCCGGGACGTACTCGGCTCCGTACAGCTCGCGAGCCTGCGCCCTGGCGGCAGTGATGGCGGTCTTCGACAAGATGATCGAGTCGGTCCGCATATAGGTAATGTGGCCGTTCTCGTACAGCCGCTGCGCGATCTGCATCGCGTACTTGGCGGAGAAGCCCAGCTTGCGGGAGGCCTCCTGCTGCAGCGTGGTGGTGCGGAACGGCGCGTACGGCGACCTGCGGTAAGGCTTGCGCTCGACCGAGCCGACAGTGAAGTCGGTATCGCCCAGCCGGCCGGCCAGGGCCGCCGCCTGCTCCCCGTCCAGGTGCAGGATGTCGGCGGACTTCAGCTGCCCGGTGGACCCGAAGTCCCGGCCCTGCGCCACCCGCTTGCCGTCGACGGCGACGAGCGAGGCAGCGAACGGGGACATGTCGTCGCCCCGGGCCGGGGCGAACTCGGCCTCCAGGTCCCAGTACCGGGAACCGCGGAACGCGATCCGCTCGCGCTCCCTGTCCACCACGAGCCGGACGGCCACCGACTGCACCCGCCCGGCGGACAGCCGGGGCATGACCTTCTTCCACAGCACGGGTGACACCTCGTACCCGTACAGCCGGTCAAGCACCCGCCGGGTCTGGTAGGCGTCGACCAGGCCGAGGTCCATCTCCCGCGGGTTCGCGACGGCCTGGGCGATGGCCTCCGGGGTGATCTCGTGGAAGACCATCCGCCTGGCCGGGACCTTGGGCTTCAGCTCCTCCAGCAGGTGCCAGGCGATGGCCTCGCCCTCGCGGTCCTCATCAGTGGCCAGCAGCAGTTCGTCGGCATCCTTCAGCAGCGACTTCAGCTTCGCGACCTGCTGCCGCTTGTCGGCGTTGACCACGTACAGCGGCTCGAAGTCGGCATCCACGTTGACGCCAAGCCGGGCCCACGGCTCGCCGCGGTACTTGGCGGGTATCTCGGCCGCCTTGTCCGGCATATCGCGGATGTGCCCGATGCTGGACTCGACCACGTAGCCCTTGCCGAGGTATCCGGCGATGGTGCGCGCCTTCGTCGGCGACTCGACGATGACGAGCCGCCGCACGCCGTCGGCGGCGGAACCGCCAGCCTTGGCGCCTTTGGCGGCCGATCCAGTTCTTGCTGCCACGCTCTTCACCCTCACATCCCGCGGACGCCCTGGAGGCTACCGCAGGCAATCAGCAGACGGCCCGCGGACTGGCCACTCTGCGGCCGCGGCAACGTCACCGCGGCACTTCGGCCGGGACTGACCGCGGCCGGATGGCCGCCGTTCGCTCCCTGCTCCCGTAGCTTCAACCCGCCGCGACGCCGCGTGTGTTCCCTTGGGGGAAACTGCCCTTTTTTTACAACGCCGATTGAACTGCGCGCTGGCCGCGCACAATGAGACTGATGTCGGAGTACTCCTACCTTGTCCTCTACCTGCCGCGCGGAACGCCGAGGGAAGCCGCGCGGCGAATCCTCACGGATCACGCCGAGTACGGCGACTGGGAGCTTGCCCGGCTGCGGCTGAATGCCGACGGCAGCAGGAAGGCTACCCTGCGGCGCCAGATCATCCGGCCCGTGCGGACGCTCAGGTGACCCAGCGCGGCACCGCCGCCGGTCGCGGCGTGCCGCGGTGCCGCCCTGCCTGCCCCCGCCCGCGGCGGGCAGGCCCGCGCCCAGCGGGACGGGCTCCGGTGCGTGCCGGCGACGGCGGCGCGTTCCCGCCGGATGGACAGGGACCGCCACGGCCCGCGCGAGCTGGTGATCACGAGGAAGCACGCCGCGGACAGCAGCGCCCAGATGGCGAAGCTGTCCAGCGAGTCGGCCCTGACGGCGGAGGAGATGCTGATGGCGAGGCCGGGGGTCAGCACGGCCTTGCTCGCTGCCCAGCTGGCCAGGATGTTCATGGTTACTCCTCGTCGCTACCGTGATGCCTTGCTTTTTTAACGGATAGTTACGCCGTCAGTGCTCTGCGCACTCGTGCATGCACGTCGTGGCCCGCGCGGCGCCGTGCAGGACGGCGTCGCTCAGAACCACATGCGGGGAGGGTTAAGTCAGCTATACGGATTCGGGGGGCCAGCGCCGCCAGAGACGGGCCGGGTGTGACGGATCAGGCCTAACACAATGCGTTACTATATCACTACCCATTGTATGCGCAAGGGGCATTATGCCGAACCTGTCCAGGCTCGGCACGTCCGGCGCTGCGCGCACCGCCAGTGATCTCACCCGGGCGGAGCGCTAGCAGTGATCGAGGAACCTGTCCAGGACACGGACGCCGAAGCGCAGCGCCTCGACCGGGACCCGCTCATCGACGCCGTGGAACATGCCGGAAAAGTCCAGGTCAGCGGGAAGGCGGAGCGGGGTGAAGCCGAAGCACCTGATGCCGAGACGGCTGAAGGATTTCGCGTCGGTGCCGCCGGAGAGGCAGTACGGCACGATCCTGGCGGCGGCGTCCTCGGCCAGCAGGGCCGCGGTCATGGCCGCGCAGAGGCCGCCGTCGAATGTCGTCTCCAGCGCGACGTCATGATGGATGAACTCGCGCCGGACGGCTGTGCCGAGCAGCTCGTCCACCTCGGCGAAGAACTCCTCCTCGTGGCCGGGCAGGAACCGCCCGTCCAGATCGGCGGAAGCGGTCTGCGGGACGACATTGACCTTGTAGCCCGCGTTCAGGACCGTCGGGTTGACGGTGTTGGTCAGGGTCGCGCCCACCATCCGGGTGATCGGGCCTAGCTTGGCGAGTACCTCATCGGCCGCGTCCGGGGTGAAATCGATGCCGAGCGCCGCGGCGGCTTCGGCCAGGAACGCCGTGACGGAAGGGGTTAGCCGGACCGGCCATTCATGCCGGCCGATCCTGGCGACGGTCTCGGCAAGCTCGGTCACCGCGTTGTCGGGCTGCAGCATCGACCCGTGCCCCGCAGCGCCGCGCGCGGTGAGCCGCATCCAGGCCATGCCCTTCTCCGCGGTCTGGATCGGGTAGATGCGGCGCCCGCCGATGGTGGCGCTGAAGCCGCCGACCTCGCCGATGGCCTCAGTGACGCCGTCGAAGAGGTCCGGGTGGTTGTCTACCAGCCAGCGCGCGCCGTATGTCCCGCCCGCCTCCTCGTCGGCGACAAACGCGAGCACCACGTCGCGCTGCGGGCGGCGGCCCTCCCGCAGCCGCTGCCGGACCACCGCCAGGATCATGGCGTCCATGTCCTTCATGTCCACGGCGCCGCGGCCCCAGATGCAGCCGCCGGAGAGCTCGCCGGAGAACGGGTGCACCTGCCAGTCGGCCGCCTCCGCCGGCACCACGTCGAGGTGACCGTGGATGAGCAGGGCGGCCCTGCCCGGGTCCGTGCCGCTGATCCTGGCCACGACGCTGGAACGGCCGGGGCGGGATTCCAGCACCGCGGGCTCAAGGCCGGCCTCGGCGAGCAGGGCGGCGACGCGTTCCGCCGCCACGCGCTCGCCCGGTCCGGAATGGTCGCCGGGGTTTGTCGTGTCGATCCTGATCAGGTCGCTGCAAAGAGCCGCGACCTCGTCCTGCGCTGTCGCCTCGCCGGAGGCCGGAATCTGGGTCACCCGGCCATCGTCGCATCCGGTGCCGGCCACCCGCGCCCGGGAGGCCTCCCGCCCGGCCGGCCGGCCGCTGGTTGGCCGGACGCCGGACGCCGGACACATGTTCGCCTTCGCCCGGCCCGGCCAGATTTGCTATCGTGATGCGGCCAGCCAGCTTTCAGCGGTTCCGCCGCGGCTGGCGACGTCCGGGTGGCGGAATAGGCAGACGCGCTAGCTTGAGGTGCTAGTGCCCCAAAAGGGCATGGGGGTTCAAGTC
>PMSW01000151.1:36807-40745 GCA_003168215.1 Actinomycetota bacterium | reverse complement strand
CGACCGCGGCTGAGCCGGGCGTGCGCCAAGCCCATCGGCCAACTGGCTGACCGTTTCCGCCCGTGTGAACAATCCGGTTTGCAATGATGACCCATTGAGACATTGCAAGCCACTGGTCCGACGGGCTCGCGGTCCGGGGGACAGCCGCCGACGGTCAGGCGCGTGAGCTGGGTGTATGTGGTGGAGCGGGTGACGAGAATCGAACTCGCACTATCAGCTTGGGAAGCTGACGTTCTACCATTGAACTACACCCGCGGGTTAGCCGGCCGCATCCCGTCCTACCGCCCGAGCCGCGTGTCAGCCTTGGTCCGACACGACATGTTACCGGAACCGGTAGGTTGCCAGCGTGCTGCTCTCCGACCGCGACATCAGGGCCCAGGTCGAGTCGGGCCGGGTCAAGATCGACCCGTATGCGCCCGAGCTGATCCAGCCGTCGAGTATCGACGTGCGCCTGGACCGCTTCTTCCGGGTTTTCGAGAACCACCGCTACCCGCATATCGACCCGGCGGTGGAGCAGCCTGACCTGACCAGGCTGGTCGAGACCCCGGGTGACGAGCCCTTCGTGCTGCACCCGGGCGAGTTCGCGCTTGCCTCCACCTACGAGGTGGTGACGCTGCCTGACGACATCGCCGGGCGCCTGGAAGGCAAGTCGAGTCTCGGCAGGCTGGGCCTGCTGACGCACTCGACAGCCGGGTGGATCGACCCAGGGTTCTCCGGGCACGTGACACTTGAGCTCTCCAACGTCGCCACGCTGCCGATCAAGCTGTGGCCCGGGATGAAGATCGGCCAGCTCTGTCTCTTCCGGACCAGCTCGCCCGCCGAGCACCCGTACGGCTCGGCGGTCTACGGCTCGCGATACCAGGATCAGCGCGGGCCCACCCCGTCGAGGTCGTACCTGAACTTCTACCGGACGGACGTCTGACACCTCTCCCGGACAGGCGCCTGAACTGCGCGAATTGATGCGCCACGGCCTGCTGCGTTACCGGTGAGTATGAGTGGGCACTAGTTCCTTGAACAGCCCAGGACGAGGACGGCGGCATGAGCGAGCGCACCGAGCATCACGTTGACGAGCGGCAGGCACGGCAGGTGGCCGAAGCGGCCAGGGAATCAGCCTGGCTGCAGCCGAGCTTCGGCAAGCAGCTGTTCCTTGGCGACTTCCAGCTCGGCCTGATCCACCCGCAGCCGCCCCCGGACAAGGACATGGCCCGCCGCGGCGAGGAGTTCTGCGCGAGGCTGCGCGAATTCTGCGAGACCTCCGTCAGCGGCGCGGTCATCGAGCGGGACGCGAAGATCCCGGACGAGGTGATCAAGGGCCTGGCCGGCCTCGGCGCGTTCGGCATCAAGATCTCCCCCGAGTACGGCGGGCTCGGCCTGAGCTACCTGTACTACAACCGGGCGCTGATGATCGCCGGGTCGGCATCCGCCGCGATCGGCGCGCTGCTGTCGGCGCACCAGTCGATCGGCGTGCCGCAGCCGCTGGCCCAGTTCGGCACGGACGAGCAGAAGCAGCGCTACCTGCCCAGGTGCGCCCGCGGCGAGATCAGCGCGTTCCTGCTCACCGAGCCCGATGTCGGCTCCGATCCGGCCCGCCTCGCCACCACGGCCGAGCCGTCCGAAGACGGATCCGAGTACCTGCTGAACGGCGTCAAGCTGTGGACCACTAACGGAGTCGTCGCTGACCTGCTGGTGGTGATGGCACGGGTGCCGAAGAGCGAGGGTCACCGCGGCGGCATCACCGCGTTCGTGGTCGAGGGAAACGCCGACGGAGTCACCGTCGAGCAGCGCAACTCGTTCATGGGCCTGCGCGGCCTGGAGAACGGGGTCACCAGGTTCTACCAGGTCCGGGTACCCGCCGACTGCCGGATCGGGGACGAGGGCAAGGGCCTGAAAATCGCCCTCACCACCCTGAACACGGGCCGGCTCTCCCTGCCAGCCAGCTGTGCGGCGACCGGCAAGCTGGCTCTCAAGATCGCGAGGGAATGGTCGCGCGAGCGCGTGCAGTGGGGCCGGCCGGTCGGCGAGCACGAGGCGGTGGCCAAGAAGATCTCGTTCATCGCCGCGACTTCCTACGCGGTCGAGGCGGTCGTCGAGCTATCCAGCCAGCTGGCCGACGGCAAGCGGCAGGACATCCGGATCGAGGCGGCGCTCGCCAAGCTGTACTGCTCCGAGATGGGCTGGAAAATGGCCGACGAGCTGGTCCAGATCCGCGGCGGGCGCGGCTACGAGACAGCGGCATCCATGGCGGCCCGCGGCGAGCGGGGCGTCCCGGCCGAGCAGTTGCTGCGGGACATGCGGATCAACCGGATCTTCGAGGGCTCCTCGGAGATCATGCGGCTGTTCATTGCCCGCGAGGCCGTCGACGCGCACCTCGCCGCTGCCGGGGAGCTGATCGAGCCCGGGGTGCCGGCCGCCCGCAAGGCCCGCGCGGCGGCCAAGGCCGGCGGCTTCTACGCGAAATGGCTGCCCACCCTGGTCACCGGCAAGGGGCAGCAGCCCGGGGCGTACAACGAGTTCGGGCCGCTGGCGGGGCACCTGCGATATGTGGAGCGGGCGAGCAGGAAGCTGGCCCGCGCCACGTTTTACGGCATGGCGCGCTGGCAGGGCAAGCTGGAGCGCAAGCAGGGATTCCTCGGCCGGATCGTCGACATCGGGGCCGAGCTGTACGCGATGAGCGCCGCCTGCACCCGCGCCCAGCTGGACGCGACCGACACCGTCGGCACCGAGCGCGGCAGCACCGGCTTCGAACTGGCCGGCACGTACTGCACGCAGGCCCGGCTGCGCTGCGACGAGCTCTTCAGCCAGCTCTGGTCCAATACCGACGCCGCCGACGCCACGCTGTCGCGGCGGGTCCTGGCCGGGCGCTACACCTGGCTGGAGAATGGCATCATCGATCCGTCCACGCCGGGCGCGTGGGTCGCGGCGGCAGAGCCCGGGCCGTCGAAGCACGACAACGTGCACCGGCACATCGGGTGACCGGCGGCCGGCGGCCGGACAGACATCAACGACGGGATATTACGCAGCCCTGGCCGCTGACCGTACTCCGCACGCGCTGGTCTCGCCCGGTGCCGGTCACCAGCGGCTGCGCCGCAGCCCGAGCTGCTGATCACGCTCGGCCAGGGCAGCACGGAGCTGGGCCCGTTCATCTTCCAGGTCTTTGACGCGTGCCTCGAGTTCGAGCACCCGGCGGATAGCAGCCAGCGTCAGGCCCTCGCCGGCCAGTTCCACGACGTACTGCACGATCGTGATCTCATTGCGCGTGTAGCGGCGCTGGCCGCCCGCCGACCGGGACGGCCGCACCACCCGGAACTCGTCAAGGCGCCGGAGGAACGCCTGCTGGATCTCCAGCATCTCGGAAACCTGGCCGACGGTGAACAGCGGCAGGTTCTCGTCATCGAGCGGCAAGGACGGCACGGCTCACCCCATGAAATGGCTCCGGGCCCGGACGGCTCGACATGCGGCCGCCGGGCCCGGATAGCGTACCGCTGCGTCAGGCGGCGATTTCCGCCTTGGCGTCGGTGCGGACCTCGACCTTGCGGGCCTTGGCCTGCTCCTGGACGGGGATGCGTACGGTCAGCACGCCCGCGTCGAAGCCGGCCTCGATGTTGTCGGCGTCGACGGTGTCGGACAGGCGCACCCGGCGGGCGAACGAGCCCATCACCCGCTCGCGGATGAACGGCTTCTCACCCTCGGCGTACTCCTCGGACCGCTTCGCGCTGACGCTCAGCACGCCGCGGTCGACGGTGACCTCGATGGTGGCGGGGTCAATGCCCGGCAGGTCGAAGCGGAGTTCGACGTCATCTGCCCGGCGGATGGCGTCCATCCGGATGGCCGCATGCGGGCGGCCAGAGCCGGTCGCGCCGAGCGCCCGCTGGGCGCGCCGGTCGAACTCAGCAAAAGGATCAAATGATGTCAGCAGCACTGCAGTTCACCTCCGTGTG
>PMSW01000151.1:0-36727 GCA_003168215.1 Actinomycetota bacterium | reverse complement strand
CCCGCGCCCCTCGAACTCATGAGCGGTTACGATTCAGCCGGTTTTTGCCGGACAGATCGTAACCGCTGATGTG
The DNA here is from genome assembly GCA_003168215.1 of Actinomycetota bacterium. Taxonomy (GTDB): domain Bacteria; phylum Actinomycetota; class Actinomycetes; order Streptosporangiales; family Streptosporangiaceae; genus Palsa-506. The sequence continues at coordinate 36,654 of PMSW01000151.1, read as the reverse complement.
ATCTTGGTACTGATGGGGCTGAAGCAACGCATGGTGCAGCCTCAGGCGCGACAGCCACGAGCAGGGGTGCCACCTGGCGGGAGGAGCCGGCTGAGCTACCAGCCAGCTGGGTCGCCGGGCAGCCAACCGCGTTGCCGGGCAGCCGCCGGCCCCGGGTTTCCGGGCAGCCGCCCCGGGTTGCTGGTTAGAGGCGCTCGATGATGGTGGCGTTGGCCTGGCCGCCGCCNNTCGCACATGGTCTGCAGGCCGTACCTGCCGCCGGTGCGCTCAAGCTCGTGCAGCAGCTTGGTCATCAGGATCGCGCCGGTTGCGCCGAGCGGGTGGCCGAGCGCGATCGCGCCGCCATTCGGGTTGGTCTTCTCCAGCGACGCGCGGGTGTCTTCCGCCCAGGCGATGAGCACGGGCGCGAACGCCTCGTTGACCTCGAACACGTCGATATCGCCGATGTCCAGGCCGCCCCTGGCAAGCGCCTGCTCGGTCGCCGGGATCGGCCCGGTCAGCATGAACACCGGGTCGGACCCGGTCACGGTCAGCGTGTGGATGCGCGCTCGAGGCGTCAGCCCGTAGCGGCTGACCGCGTCCTGCGAGGCGATCATCAGCGCGGCTGCTCCGTCCGAGATCTGGGAGGCCGTCGCCGCGGTGAGTTCCCAGCCCTCGCGCAGGGGCGCCAGGCCGGCCATCTTCTCCAGCGACGTGTCCCGGCGCGGCCCCTCGTCGGTAGTCACGCCGCCGACCGGAGTGATCTCCCGGGCGAATCTGCCCTCGTCGATCGCGCGGATCGCCCGCTGGTGGCTCTCCAGTGCGAACTCCTCCAGCGCCAGCCGCTTGATCCCCCACTTCTCGCAGATCAGCTGGGCGCCACGGAACTGGGAGATCTCCTGATCGCCGTACCGGTCCTTCCAGCCATTCCCGAACGGCGGCGCCATGCCGTTGGCCAGCGGCAGCGTGACCGTCGAGCCCATCGGCACCATGCTCATGCTCTCCACGCCGGCGGCGACCACGAGATCCTGCGTGCCGGACAGGACGCCCTGCGCGGCGAAGTGGATTGCCTGCTGGGATGAACCGCACTGCCGGTCGATGGTCACGCCGGGCACGTTCTCCGGCAGGCCAGCCGACAGCCATGCATTGCGCGCGATGTCGAGCGACTGCGGGCCCAGCTGGGAAACGCAGCCCATGATGACGTCATCGACGGCGGCCGGATCCGCGCCGGTCCGCGCGACAAGCTCAGTCAGCACGTGCGCCGCCAAGTCGACGGGGTGCACGGCCGCCAGACCGCCGTTCCGCCTGCCGACGGGGGTGCGCACCGCCCCGACGATAAATGCCTCCGCCACTATGCCCTCCATCGGCCGCTGGTCGGGCCTTGCCCCAGGCCTCCGGCCCGCGGGTATAGCCCGTCGCTTTTGAGGTTACCTCGGTGGCCGACCGCCAAGATAGTGCCTGATAACCCCCCATGCCCCAAGACGTGATCGCGGAGCACGGCCAGCCGACCGCCGATGCCCGCGGTGCCCGGCCGCCCCGATGCCCGCGGTACCCGGCCGCCAGGGCTGGCCGGCGGCCGCATATCGCCTCATCCGGCTTTATGCTCGAAGGGAGCAACCTTCCGGGAGGCTTCGATGACGACAGGACTGATCCTGCTGGCGTTCCTGGCCGTCCTTGCCGCGGTCTTCCTGACCCGGATGCGCCGCCGCCTCGGGCTCGGGGTCACGGGCGGGACATGGGCCGTCATCATCGCGGTGTTCGCGATCGTCGTGCTCGGCTTGTGGGCCTCCTCGCAACACTGAACAGCGCAACGGCCCGTCATGCCCCGCAGACGCCGTCATGCCCGGCCGCGCCGTTTCTCACCGGGACTCGAATTATCGGGATCTCGAACCAGTTATCGGGATCTCGAACCAAACCGCCTTGCCGTCATTGGTTGGCCGTGAACCCCACCGGGTCGCAAGCTGGTCCACCAGGTAAAGCCCGCGTCCGCCCTCGTCCGTCTCCAGTGCGCTGCGGATCCGCGGCAGCCGCAGGTCGGCATCGAAGACCTCGACCCAGATCGAGGCCATCCCTCGCCGGAGCCGGAGCGTGAACTCCTTGCCGCCAAAGCCAGGACCAGGACCAGGGCCACCAGCGCTGAGCGGCAGCTCGGGCCAATCGTCGAGCGGGCTGGGCGCACCGGCCGGCCCGGCCGCGGGCGAACCCCAGGGGGCGCTATCAGCCCCGGGGGCGCTATCAGCTTCGGGGGCGGCATCAGCCTCCAGCGCGAACTCGTTACTCGGGCTTGGCGAGATCGCGGCGTGCAGGACCACGTTCGTGACCACCTCGGATACGAGCAGGCAGGCCAGGTCGACCTGATCGCGTTCCATGCCCCAGTCGGTGAACGTGTCATGCGCCAGCCGCCGCGCCTGCGAGACCCGGATCGGCTCGGCCGGGAAGCTGCCTTCCCAGGAGGCGAGATCCGCAGCAGAAGTGCGGACCACGACGATCGCCATGTCGTCGTCGATATCCCCGGGAACGGCCTGCTCAGCCGCCTGCGCGATGTCCTCGACGCTGTCCTTCGCCACCAGGCCGACGGCATCGCGCAGCATCTGCAGCGACTCCGCCTCGGTGTAATGCCCGGCCCCGTCGGCACGCTGACGGCGGTCGGTCAGGCCGTCGGTGTAGAAGACGAGAGTCGAGCCAGGCGCCAGCTGCCGGGTTTCCTCCCGGTACGGGACACCGGCGATGCCCTGCCCGCGCACGCCGAGCAGGACGCCCTTGTGCTCAATCTCCATCTGGCCGACATCGGTGCCGGTGACAAGCAGCGGCTCGTCATGGCCGGCGTTGGCGAACGACAGGCTGCGCGACCACGCGTCGTACACGAGGTAGGTGCAGCTGACGGTGGGCGAATCGGTGGCCGCGAAGCCATGCTCCTCGGCTTGTGACGGGCCCAGGGTCCGGCACCAGTCATCCAGCCTGCGGAGTATCTCGGCCGGCGGCTTGTCGTCCTGGGCGAATGCGCGCAGTGCCGCCCGCAGCTGGCCCATGATCGCCGCGGCGCGGGCGCCCCGTCCCTCCACGTCGCCGATGACGATTCCCACCCGCCCGGCCGACAGCGGAATGATGTCGTACCAGTCACCGCCTACCTGGGTCTGGATGCCCTGGCCGTGGGTCTCCAGCGGCTTCGCCGGCACGTACTTGTACGCGACCTCCAGGCCGTCCACGACGGGCGGGTTTCGCGGCAGCAGGCTGGTCTGGAACGCCAGCGCGGTGCGCCGCTCCTCCTCGAACAGCATGGCGTTGTCGATGGCGATCGCGGTCCTGCTGGCGATCGCGCTGAGGAAGTCGCGGTCGTCGGCCCCGTAATGCGACTCTTCCCGCTCCGTCAGCCTGGACAGGGCGAGGCTCATCACGCCGAGCAGCTCGCCGCGGGCGATCAGCGGCGCTGCGATGACCGACCTGAGGCCGATGTCGTCGCACAAATGCAGGCTTTCCGGCCTTGGCGCGGGAAACTGCTCGGTCGCCAGGTCCGCCACGACCACCGTGTCCATGCTCGCCATCGCCTGCTGGCAGAAATGACCCTCGGGGTAGGTGATCTGCTCACCCACCATGGCCCAGGTTCCCGGCTCCGGCATCCATCCCTTGGCATGGTGCTGTGCGCGCCGTACCAGCTTGTCGCCCTGGAGCAGGTCGATCAGGCAGTGATCGGCGAACTGGGGCACCAGCGTCTCCGCGACGTGCCGCAAGGTGATGCCGAACTCCAGCGACCCGGCCAGCCGTTCGCCGATCTGCTCCAGCAGCCCGATCTGCTCCCGCTCACGCAGGCTGCCGCGCCTGGTCGCCTCGCGGGCCACGATCACTATGCCGGTGACTTCGCCGCCCCTGGGACGCAGCGGTACCGCCTGCGCTCGCACGAACACGCGCGAGCCGTCGGACCGCAGGATCGCGAAGGTGCCCTCCCACGCCCGGCCGCGCAGCACCTGGCCCGCCAGCTCGTTGGCCTTTCGCAGATCACCTTCCTCGAATCCGAGGGAGAGAAGCGAGCGGCCGACGAGGTGCCCGGCATCATCGGGAAAACCGAACAGCGTTACCGCGAAGGAATTCGCGTACTGCAGATTGCCCAGCAGGTCAGTGACGACAACGCTGGCCTCCGCCTGGTCGAGGACATCGGCGGGTTCCAGGCGCGGGGCGACACTGGCAACCGCGGGATCACCCGGCCGCCTCACCTGGCTGCCGCCATACCACGGGCGCCACAGCTGTCGTGCTTGCCGTCGCAACGGTTAAGACCTCGTAACGAAGACGTGCACGGCAACATGGCGGGGCAATTCCGCGTTGGCACCACCAGCCCTGTCCTCACTTGTCACCCGCACACCATCATCACTGGCCGAGAGCATTACCTCGCGCCCCGGTTGTATCCCGATGCTCTTTAGTCTAAGCATCAAATCCTGATCACTCTGGACTTGCTCGCTTATCCGGCGAATCACCACTGGCTGGGCACCTGCAGATGCGATCTTGGTCATGGCCACGGCATCCTCAAGGCCGGCCGCTATTGCCCGTTTGGTGGCATCGGGCGGTACCCCGAGCTCGTCCAGCCCGGGAATGGCATTTCCGTGCGGGCAGCGGACAGGGTACTCCAGCAGCTCGGCCAGCCGCCGTTCCACGTGGTCGGAAATCACGTGCTCCCACCGGCATGCCTCGATGTGAACCTCTTCCCAGGGCAGCCCGATGACCCCGACCAGCAGGCACTCAGCCAGCCGGTGCTTGCGCATGACGCGGACCGCCAGCGCGCGGCCGGTGCCGGTGAGCGCCAGCTGCCGGTCCCCTTCGACCCGGACCAGCCCGTCACGCTCCATCCGCGCGACCGTCTGGCTAACCGTCGGGCCGCTCTGCGACAGCCGCTCGGCAATGCGCGCGCGCAACGGGACGATGCCTTCCTCTTCAAGCTCGAAAATTGTCCGAAGGTACATCTCCGTCGTGTCGATGAGCCCGTGCGCTGTCAATGATCCTCCCCTCCCCACCGATGCTATGCCTGCGCGCCCCGGCCGCGGGCCAGGAAGAATCCGGCCAAAAGCGGCGGGCCCGCCGCGGATTTCGCACCGCCGGGAAAGCAGCCGTCCAGCCGCAGGAACGGGCCTTCGGGCGCAATCCTCAGGGAGCCTGCCGCTCGATTACCCACTCATCACCGGCGCGCCGGTAGCGGAATCTGTCGTGGAGCCGGTTCTGCCTGCCCTGCCAGAACTCACAGGTAACGGGTACAACCCGGTACCCGCCCCAGAATTCCGGCATGGGCACCGGCACCCCGTCCGGCCACCGGCGTTCCAGTCTCGCGTAACGCTCATCGAGCTCATCCCGGGAGGCAATCACCGACGACTGCCTGCTGGTCCAGGCGCCGAGCTGGGATCCTCGCGGGCGGGTGCGGAAGTAGGGCTCGCTCTGCCCGGTGGAAAGCGCGGTGACCGTCCCCTCGATGATCACCTGCCGTTGCATCGCGTGCCAGGGGAACAGCAGGCAGGCCCGGGGGACGGCGGCCAGGTCCGTGGCCTTCCTGGAGGTGCGGTTGGTGTAAAAGGTGAAGCCGCCGGCGTCGTAGCTCTTCAGCAGCACCGTCCTGGCCCGCGGGCAGCCATCGCCGGAGACCGTTGCCAGCACCATGGCGGTCGGCTCCGGCAGGCCCGCGGCCGCCGCATCGGCCAGCCAGCGGGCGAACTGGGTGACCGGGTGACCGGCCAGCGTGGCCTCTTCCAGGGCAGCTTCCTGGTGGCCGGGCGCCTGGCCGGCCGGGTCATCGTCCTGCCGGATGGCATTCAAGGGTAATGATCCTTACCTGCCGGGTTCTGCTGCAGCCCGCGCGTCCGCACTGGTCAGCAGGGCCGCGGCCGGACTGTGCACGGCGCAGTTAGCCTATTGTCCCCGCGCGCGGTTGAATGGGTCGGCTGGCATGTCATGGCCGTCCCGGCCGCCAGTCCCGACCGGCGACCTGGCGGCAGGCCGAGCCCTGTCCAGCCGCTGACATGAGGAGATGGAGGTACGGCTGATGTCCGATTTCACGCCCGGACTTGAAGGAGTCGTCGCGTTCGAGACGGAAATCGCCGAACCCGACAAGGAGGGCGGCTCGCTCCGCTACCGCGGGGTCGACATCGAGGAACTTGTCGGGCACGTGTCCTACGGGCATGTGTGGGGGCTGCTGGTGGACAACGCCTTCGCGCCGGGCCTCCCGCCGGCCGAGCCGTACCCCATCCCGGTGCACTCCGGCGACATCCGGGTGGACGTGCAAAGCGCGCTGGCGATGCTGGCGCCGGCCTGGGGGATGCACCAGCTGCTGGACATCAGTGACGAGCAGGCCCGCGAGGACCTGGCGCGCGCCTCGGTGATGGCACTGTCCTTCGTCGCGCAGTCCGCCCGCGGGCCGGGGCTGCCGATGGTGCCGCAACGGCAGGTGGACGCGGCCAGCACGATCACCGAGCGGTTCATGATCCGCTGGCGCGACGAGCCCGACCCGCGGCACGTGAAGGCCATCGACGCGTACTGGTCGTCGGCGGCCGAGCACGGCATGAACGCGTCCACCTTCACCGCCCGGGTGATCGCCTCCACCGGCGCCGACGTGGCCGCGGCGCTGTCCGGCGCGGTCGGCGCGATGTCCGGCCCGCTGCACGGCGGCGCCCCGGCGCGGGTGCTGCACATGATCGAGGAAGTCGAGAAGACCGGCGACGCTGCGGCCTATGTCAAGCGGGCGCTGGACAGCGGCGAGCGGCTGATGGGCTTCGGCCACCGGGTGTACCGGGCGGAGGACCCGCGCGCGCGGGTGCTGCGCAGGACGGCCAAGGAGCTCGGCGCGCCCAGGTACGAGGTAGCCGCGGCGCTGGAGACGGCGGCGCTGGCCGAGCTGCATGCCCGCAGGCCGGACCGGGTGCTTGCCACCAACGTGGAGTTCTGGGCTGCGATCATGCTGGACTTCGCCGAGGTGCCCTCGCACATGTTCACCTCCATGTTCGCCTGCGCGCGCACCGCCGGCTGGGCAGCGCACATCCTGGAGCAGAAGCGCACCGGGCGGCTAGTCAGGCCGAGCGCGCGCTATGTCGGCCCGAGCGCCCGCCCGGTCCGGGACGTGCCTGGCGCCGCCGAGGTGCTGGACAGAAATGTCTGACCAGCGGACGGGCGCTGCCGCCACCGCCAGCCGGGGGCCGGCCGGTGCTGGCATCACCATCCCCGCCAGCCTGCGGCCCGCCGACGGCAGGTTCGGCTGCGGCCCGTCCAAGATCCGGCCCGAGCAGCTGACCGCGCTGGCCGGGCCCGGCGCGGCGCTGCTGGGCACGTCGCATCGCCAGGCACCGGTCCGCTCGCTGGTGCAGCGGATCCGGGAGGGCCTCGCCAGCCTGTTCTCCCTTCCGGACGGCTACGAGGTCGTACTCGGCAACGGCGGCACGACCGCCTTCTGGGAAATCGCGGCGTTCGGCCTGGTCGATCGCCGGTCGCTGCACCTGTCGTTCGGCGAGTTCTCCTCGAAATTCGCCAAGGCGACTGCCGCCGCGCCGTGGCTGGATTCACCGGTGGTGATCGAGTCCGCACCGGGCGCGCATCCGCATGCCCGCGCCGAGGCAGGCGTGGATGCCTATGCGCTTACCCACAACGAGACGTCCACCGGCGTGGCCATGCCGGTCCGCCGGGTGGCCGGCGGGGATCCCGGCGCGCTGCTGCTCGTGGACGCGACCAGCGGCGCGGGCGGGCTGCCGGTCCAGCCGAGCGAGTTCGACGTGTACTACTTCGGGCCGCAGAAGTGCTTCGGCTCTGACGGCGGCCTGTGGATCGCGCTGATGTCGCCCGCCGCGCTAACCCGGGCCGAGCACCTCGCGTCCGGCGGCAGGTACATACCGGAGTTCTTCTCGCTGCCTGTCGCGATCAGCAACTCCCGCTTGCAGCAGACCTACAACACGCCGTCACTCGCCACTCTGGTCATGCTGGCCGACCAGGTGTACTGGATGCTGGGCCAGGGCGGGCTTGACTGGGCCATCGCGCGGACCGCGGACTCCTCGACCCGGCTGTACGAGTGGGCCGAGAAGGCGCCCTACGCGACGCCGTTCGTGGCCAGCCCGGAGCAGCGCTCCCAGGTGGTCGGCACCATCGATTTCGCCGAGGAGGTCGATGCGGCCGCGCTCGCGTCGGTATTGCGGGCCAACGGGATCGTCGACACCGAGCCGTACCGCAAGCTCGGCCGCAACCAGCTGCGGATCGGCATGTTCCCCGCTGTGGACCCGGCCGATGTGCAGGCCCTGACCGCATGCATCGACTACGTCATCGAGCGCCTCTAGAGCGAGCGCCGCAAGCGAACTGCCTGCCAGCCGGCTCACGGCCGGCCGACTCAGGNNCAAGCCGCGAAGTGGCCAGGTGCCCATGACCTCATACCTCGGCCGGGTGCCCAGAAGGCTGCGGATCAGGTGGATCTCCGTGGCTGTCCACGGTGTGCCCGAGTATCCCGCCAGCGCGTCAACCAGGGAGCGCACGTCGGCGGGCGCCCGGCAGCGCGCGAGCGTCAGGTGCGCCGTGAAGCCTCTGCGCTCGTCCGGCGGCGGCGCTCCGGCCCGGCGCGAGCCGGCCGCCACCGAGGCGGCCAGGGCCCTCAGGCCAGGCAGGTCGCCGCCGAGCCCGGTCCAGAGTACGTGCGCCCTGGCCGGGTCCGGGAAGGCACCTGCTCCGGTCACGGACAAGGCGAGGGCGTGGCTGCAGTGCGCGGCGCCCTCAAGCTGTGACGAAAGCCGTGCGGCCACCTGCTCATCTACCTGGCCGAGGAACGCGAGCGTGACGTGCCACGCGCTGCGATGCGTCCAGCGCAGCTGCGGCCAGTCAGTTCGCAGCGGCACTGTCGCAGCCTCAATCTCGTCCAGCGCCGCCGCGGGGGGCGCGATGGCCACGAATAACCTCATGAGGCCATTGGTAGCAGGCCGCGCCTTCCGCCGCCCGCCTACGGCGGAGGACCGGGAAGGCGCCGCACGGTCATTCCCCGACAGAGCCGTCAATCCGCTCCCGCAGCAGGTCTGCATGCCCGTTGTGCCTGGCGTACTCCTCGATCATGTGCACCAGGATCCAGCGCAACGAGAATCGCTCGCCGCGCCGCTGGCCGGTGACATCCAGGGAGGGGGCGGCGGCGACCAGCTCGCTTGCCCGCTCGCAGTCGTCACGCCAGCTAGCGAATGCCCCGGCCACATCGGCCGTCTCCACGTCATCGAACTCCCCGTCGGGATTTGCGTCGGTCCAATACCGGTACGGCGCGTCCTCGCCACCCAGGACGCGCAGGAACCAGTTCCGCTCCACCTCGGCCATATGCCGGACCAGGCCGAGCAACGACATGCTGGACGGCGCGACGGCGCGCTCCCTGAGCTGGTCATCCGTCAGCCCTTCGCACTTCCAGGCCAGCGTTTCCCTGTGATAGTCCAGCCAGGCTGTCAGCATCTCCCTCTCGGGTGCCTCAAGCGGTGGCTCGTTGCGCTTAGTCGTCACGCCTCAAGTGTCTCGCACGCCGTCGCCTCGCACGCCAGCGATGTGCCCGGCGGACGGGTCAGGCGATCATCCGGGCAAGCTGGGCGGGCCGAAGGTAGGACCGCGCGCGTATCCCGCGGAGCCGGATGAACACGGCCGCGATGATGACCGTGGCCACCGCCGAGATCATGCCTCCCGCGATCATGGAAGTCCTTGGTCCGTACAGCTCAGCGACCCAGCCGGCCAGCGGTGCCCCGAGCGGCGCGCCACCGAGGAAGACGAGCATGTACAGCCCCATCACGCGGCCTCGCATGGCAGCCGTGGTGCCGAGCTGCGTCGCGGAGTTCGCCGCAGTGGTGAAGCTGAGCAGCGTCAGGCCGGTCGGCACCAGCAGGAGGAGGAACAACCAGAAGTCCGGCATCATCCCGCCGAGCACCTCGGACAGGCTGAACGCGAACGACATGATCAGCAGCAGCCGCATGGTCGGCTGGCCGCGGCGGGCGGCGAGCAGCGCGCCGCCCAGCGCCCCGACCGCGAACACGGCTGAGGCGAGGCCGAACGCCCCCGCGCCGGTGTGGAACACCTGGCGGGACATCAGCGCATTGGTCACCTGGAAATTCATCCCGAACGTGGCCACGAAGAAGATCAGCACCATGGACAGCCACAGATTGGGGCGTGCTCTGACGTACGTCATCGCCTCGCGAAGCTGGCCCTTGGCCCTCGGCAACGGCACTACCGGGTGCAGCTCTGACGGCCGCATCAGCTTCAGGCTGATCAGCACCGCGCCGAATGACGCGGCGTTGACCAGGAAGGCAACGGGCGTCCCGACGGCACTGATCACGAGGCCGGCGATGGCGGGCCCGACGATCCTGGCGAGGTTGAACACGGCACTGTTGAGCGCGATCGCGTTCGGCATCCCGGCCCGCCCGACCATCTCGACGGCGAAACTCTGCCGGGTCGGATTGTCCACGACGGTGACCAGGCCGAGCGCGAACGCCAGGGCGTAAACCTGCCAGATCCGCACCGCACCGGTGATCGCCAGCACGCCCAGGATCAGGGCCAGGCCGCCCATCGCCGCCTGGGTCGCGATCAGGATGCGGCGCTTGGGATACCTGTCGGCGACCATCCCGCCATACATGCTGAAGAGCATCGGGAGGAACTGCAGGCCGGTGGTAATGCCGAGCGCCGTGCCGCTGTTGTGAGTGAGCTCCAGCACAAGCCAGTCCTGCGCGACGCGCTGCATCCAGCTGCCGGTGTTGGAGACGACCTGCCCGGTCGCGAACAGCCGGTAGTTACGTGTACGGAGTGACTTGAACATCCGGTGGCCGGATGCCTGCGGGTCGGGGCCTGCACCATCAGCGGTGCTGGCAGACACCGGGGCGGCCGGAGTGAGCGCGGCTGCTGTCGTGCCCGCTGTGGTCGCAGTTTCGGCCGTGGCTGCTGTGACCGAGGCGGCCTGTCCAGCCCGGACGCTCAGGACTGGCTGAGCTTCTCCAGAATCGGGGCCGCCGCCCGGAGCGTGGCCCGCTCCTGCGGGCTCAGTTCCTGCAACCGCCTGGCCAGCCAGGCTTCCCTGAGGCGCCGCGTCTGGTGCACCAGGTCCCTGCCCTCGGCGGTCACCGTCAGCACGACCTGGCGCCTGTCCGTGGGATGCGCCATTCGCGTTACGAGCCTGCGCTCCTCGAGCGCGGCGATAACCCTGGTCATGGAGGGCGGCTGTACCTTTTCGTGCTCCGCCAGCTCGCCCGGGCTCATCGTCGCGTGCCGCTCCAGCGCCGCGAGCGCGGCCAGCTGGGTGTCGGACAGCTCTTGCGCGATCGACCCCTGCGCTATCCGTTCGACGCGCAGCCGGCGGGCCAGCCTGCTCACCGAGATCCGTAGTGCCGTGGCTAGGCCGGCGTCCGACCTGCTCTGCGCTGAAATCGTCATTTTCTTTAGCCTGAGTCATTACTCTTGCTAACCATAGACGGCTGTCCTGCATTCCGTCAAACAGCCAGCTGGGGGAACAAGGGGCGCCGGGCCGATGCCGAACCGGAGGGCTCTAAGTACAGCACGGAAGGCGCCTTTGCGGGCGTTCGCTGACCCTGGACTAGCCTGGAATTCGTGACCCGCCCGAACCGGCCAGCGCCGCCGCCGCTTGAGGCCAACGACCAGCTGGTGACGGGAGTCATCGCCGCAGGCTGGGCGGTCGCCCTGGTCACCCTGCTCATCGCGCGAGGGAGCATCCCCGCCGCTGATCGCTGGTGGATCTGGACGTGCGCGACCGGGCTCGGCGTCGGGGTCTTCGGGCTCTGCTACGTGCCCGTGCTCAAGCGGTCGCGTGCGCGTGCCGCGCAGCGACGTGCCTCGCGGCAGACCGGTCACGGCCAGGCCAGCGGCCAGGCTAACTAGCCAGACCGCCGATCAGGACCAGCCGATCTGAGCCTGGCCGGCTGACCTGCGCGGCTAGCCGTGATCCAGCGACTCGAAGACCGTCTCGGCCATGGAGACGCCTGGCGCGTCAACGAGGTCATAGCCCAGTTCGTCGACGACCGGCGTGATGGCGCTGGACGTGCCCGCGGGGGTAATCGCTTCCGAGTGCGCGCCGCATCCGTGGTCCAGGGACACGACCTTCCCGTCGTCGGGCGCGTACTCGTTCGCGCAGACGCCGAACACCCGGCCGAGCGGACTGCCGAGGCGGACGAGGAACCCGCACGTCGCGCACGGCGCCGGCGCCGCATGTGCGAGCGGAGTCCTTGGCCCATGCTCGCTCGCGTACCACCGCACGGCCGTCCCGTCCCGCCCGATCGCCGACAGCACGCGCGCGCGGACCGGACCGGGGCCGGCATCCACGGCAGGTGCCGCCTCGTCGGCGGTATCCGCCAGGTTCATGGCGGCCAGCAGATCCTGTCCGCCTTGCCAGTCCGCACTGTCGTCCCAGTCCAGGACCCCGTCGTCGCCTTCGAGCACGGCGGCTGGCACCAGCCGCTCGTCGTCCTGGCCGACGGGCAGCAGGTCACCGACTCCTACGTCGCCCGGCCGGACCCGGTCACGCCATGGAACCCAGTCCGGCGCGAGGAGCGAGCCCGGGCCGGGCAATAGCACGCCCTCACTCACCGTGACCAGCTTTGCGCGAGATGCCCGGGCGACGGTGATTGCCCAGCGCCACCCCGCGTAGGCGGGATCCTGGCAATCAAACAAATGCGTGACAACGCGATCGCCGTCAACCTCGATGCCACGATGCGGTCCGACCTGGCCGGCCCCTGCCAGGTCCTGCGCAGCGGCGCGGGCCAGCTCAACAGCCTGGGCGCATGCCTCGTCTGGCTCTCTGGTACGGGTGCGTGTAGGGCTCACGTTCAGTGATTGTTCCTTATCAGGTGGCATGCATGCATCCATAACCCCGGACTGCCCTGCACCAGCCTGCCCGGCAGGGTCGTCGCAGCCCTCGCTAGGCAGAATACTTGAGCTATGCGAGAGTCCGGCACGACCACGCGAGCCCGGCGGGCCACGCGGTCGGTGGTTTCCGCCTCGCAGTCCGCCGCTCGCGCGGGCGCCTTTGTCGCGGGCGGCGCGACCCGCGTGGTGCACCGGCTCACCGGGGCGTCCGGAGCCGCGCGTACCGGACTGCAGAACCTCATCGAGCTGACGGCAGCGAGCAGCCTCGGCGATGCGTTCGTCACCGTGGCGCTGGCTGGCACCTTGTTCTTCAGCGTCTCGATTGATCAGGCCCGCACCAAGGTCGCGCTCGCGCTGCTCGTCACCATAGCGCCGTTCGCGGTGCTTGCCCCGTTCATCGGGCCGATGCTGGACAAGGTGCAGCAGGGCCGCCGGTACATCCTGGCAGGCACCCTGCTCGCCCGCGGGCTGCTCTGCTGGAGCATGGCCGTGGCCGTCCAGCACAACGATCCGGCCGACCTGCTGCCGGCGGCCTTCGGGATCCTGGTCCTGCAGAAGGCGTTCGGCGTCACCCGCAGCGCGATCGCGCCCCGGCTGCTTCCCGCCGAGATCACGCTGGTCACAGCTAACGCACGGTCCGCGCTGGGCTCGCTCATCGCCAGCACCCTCGGCGCCAGCGCGGCAGCAGGCATCGATCTCGTCGCGGGCGGCGGCCAGGGCGGCGGCGCCTGGGTGCTACGTATCGGCACCGTGGTATATCTGGCCGCGATGGGCCTCTGCCTGCGGCTGCCTGACGGAGTCGACTCTCCGCAGGCCGTTCAGGACGGGCTCGCTGCCGGCCCGGACGGACTCGCTACCGGCCAGGACCGGTTTGCTACGAGCCGGGACGGGCTCGCTACCGGCCAGGACGGGCTCGCTACCGGCCCGCGCAGGCATGCGCCAGAGCCACCCGGCGCCCGGGGCCCGCAGGGCACGATGCCGCTGCAACGGCCCGCACGGCGGCGGTGGAGGTTCCCGCGCCTGGGCCCGGTCGTCGGCGAGGCGATGGGCGCCAACGCCGCGCAGCGCGCGTTCTCCGGTTTCATGATCTTCTTTCTCATTTTCCTGCTCCGGACCGTGCATTTCGGCAAGGTGCCGGACAAGCTTGCGCTGGCTGAGATGGTCGGCGCGGCCACGCTCGGCGGATTCCTCGGCACGGCGATCGGCGCTGGCCTCAAGTCGCGTGCGCCGCAGGTCATCGTCTTCGGCATGCTCGGACTGATCACGGTTGTCACTGCTGTCAGCGCGGTGTTCTTCGGGCTCTGGGCCGTACTCGTGGTAGCGCTGATGGCCGGGATCGGGCAGGCCCTGGTGAAACTCGCCCTCGATTCGATCGTGCAGCGGGAGATCGGTGAGGAAGTCCGTTCTTCCACGTTCGCGGCGTCAGAGACACTGCATCAGCTGTCCTGGGTGGCAGGCGCCCTGGCCGGAGTGCTGATGTCGCTCACCAACAGCGGCGTGGCCGGGCTGATCGTCGCCGCGAGCGGCGTGGCGCTGGCCCTGACAGTGCTCATGCTCCGCAGACGGCGCCGGATCCTGGACGGCCGACGGCGCGTGGCTCAGCCGCAGATGTCCTGATCCCAGGCCGGCATTCCCCGCGCGCCCGAGGATCAGGCCTCGACGTCAGCCGCAACGGCCCGCAGCACCGCCGCGATCTTCTTCCCATCCCGGCTGTCTGGGTGCTTACCGCGCCGGTAGGTATTCGACACCCCGTCGAGCAGCTTGATCAGGTCCTCGACGAGCACGACCATCTCGTCCGGGTCCTTCTGGCTGGCCTTGGCCACAGTCGGCGGCGGATCGAGGGTCCGCACCTGCAGCGCCTGGGTGCCACGACGGCCCTCGGCGACGCCGAACTCGACCCGCTGCCCGGCCCGGAGCACGGTGCCGCTTCCCTCCAGCGCAGACGAGTGCACAAAAACCTCACCCCCGTCATCACGGGAGAGAAAGCCGAAACCTTTGTCGGCGTCATACCACTTGACCTTGCCACTGGGCACGAGAGACCTTACGCGAGGAGGGACTTAGTTACGTGATTGAGGGTGTCGGCCTCAGGCTATCCGGTCCGGCAGCAGACCGGGCGGGACGTGGCAGCCTCACATCCGACACCTCACTGGTACGGAGGGTGCCAGGACGGCGGGGGCGGCTGGCGCTGGCCGCGATGAACGCGCCACGCCAGATATGCGGCAACGAGCACGGACCCGGCCCTGATCAGGTATCCGCCGATTACTAGCGCCTCGTGCAGGTAAGCCGCGCCCGATTTCGGGCTACTGCCCGTCGCGAGGCCTGCGCCTCCGACGATCGCCAGCACGGCCGGTGCCGCGAGCCCTACCAGCTTGTCCTTGATGTCCCACAGCCGGGACGGGAGCGCGAGTACCGCGCCTGCCAGCCACACCGGCGGGTAGATCAGGCCGCCAAGGCCCAGCACGATCACAGCGGCGGCCTCCAGCGGGTGCCGGCGTGCGAGCGCTGCGGCCCGCATGAGGAGCAGCCCGAGGCCCGATGCAACCCACTCGACCTGGCGGGATGCCCAGCCAATAACTGCCGGGAGCGGTGCGGGATCGCCGGGCTGGTCGGCCGGCGACCGCTCGGGGGCGCCCTCAGCGCCACGGTCAGTGCCCAGCTCAGGACGACGGTCAGGGCACTGCTCAGGACCGCGGTCAGAGCCCTGCTCAGGACCGCGGTCAGAACCCGCAGGACGACGGTCAGGGCCTGGCCGTGGACCATGGTCAGTGCCCGGCTCAGGACCGCGCCTGCCTTCACGGGAGGACGTCGGCCAGGCGGCGGGCTCGGGTACCGGGTGGAACTTCGGCACGGCCATGGCCTTACGCTGCGAGCCAGGCGGCGGTTCCACCACAAATGCCAGCGGCGAGGCCGGATGCTCGGCCGCGTCGGGCTGGGCAGCGCGCTGCGATCCATGGCCGGCTGCTGAAGCTTGCCGGCTGGCGGTGTTCCGCGTCAGGGGCCGCAGGACCGGGCTATCCCTGCCCTGCGGCCCGCGCGGACGCACGACGACCTTGTCTGCGGGCTTGTCGGTCAGGATTTCCGCTGGCTTCCGGCGGGCCGTGAGCGGCCGGCGCTGGACCGCCTGCTGGCCGCCGGTGAGCGCGGAGCCCGCGCCTTCATCCGTGCCCGGCTCTGCATCTTTGCCCGGGCCCGGCCCTGCATCGGCGCCCTGGCTACCCCCGCGCTGCCCGGCATTGCGCCGGGGCTTACCGGGGAACCGCACTAGCCGTCCGCCGGAGTTCCCGGCAGCCAGGCCATCAGTTCCCGGGGCCACGGGCAGGCTGCCCGTCTCCGCGGGCGGCCTGGCGGGCGGCTGGGCGGCCGCGCGGGGGCGGGCGGGCGCAGCCGGGCGGCCCGGAACCACGGCCGGGCGGCTGGGGACCACGGCCGGGCGGCTCGGAACCACGGCCGGGCGGCTCGGAACCACCGCCGGGCGGCTGGGGACCACCGCCGGGCGGCCCGGAACCACGGCCGGCATGTGCGTTGTCACAAGCGAGGGGATCGCGAAGGACGGGTCCGTGGCCGCCGGGTCCGCTGGGTACGGACTCCTGGCTGTACCCGCGTCAGGCCGCGCCGCTGCCAGCCGGGCTCGCTCTCGGTCGACCACCGCCTGCGGCATCCCCAGAGCGGCGAGCGCGGCACCGACGTCGGCCGGGCTCACCGCGCCGCGGGCTTCACACTGCCGCCTTATCAAATCGTGTATCCGCGCGAGAAAGGCCCTCAGCTCATCCGTGCCCATGCTGCTCCGCGCCGCAACCGCCAGTCGGTTGAGGTAATCGCGGATGAGCTGTTCGGTTGAGGGGTCCATGCGCCGATAATCCCTCTTATTGGGCATCTTGTGGAGGCGGCATGCACGAGAAAATACCCCTCGGCCGACTGGGCAAGAACGCCAGGGGGCGGTCCCGGTTGTACCGGGACCGCCCCCTGGCCCTGGCCCTGCGGATCGCTATGAACCGCCTGATCAGGAAGGACTCGGTCTAACTGCGCTCGCTCCCCGGGAATGCCGGGTGAAGCATCGCTGGCTAGAAGTCCATGTCACCGCCGCCGCCTGGCGCCGCAGGAGCCGGGTTCTTCTCCGGCTTCTCCACGATCACTGCCTCGGTGGTGAGGAAAAGCCCTGCGATGGAGGCAGCGTTCTGCAGAGCGGAACGAGTCACCTTCGCCGGGTCGATAATGCCAGCCTTGAACATGTCGACGTACTCGCCGGTCGCGGCGTTGAGGCCGTGACCAGGAGTGAGCGACCGCACCTTCTCGGTCACCACGCCGCCCTCAAGGCCGGCGTTGATCGCGATCTGCTTGAGCGGCTCCTCTAGCGCCCGGCGCACGATGGTCGCACCGGTTGCCTCGTCGCCCGAGAGGTCGAGCTTCTTGAACGCATTGGCGCCCGCCTGGATCAGAGCCACGCCGCCTCCGGCGACGATGCCCTCCTCGACCGCGGCCTTGGCGTTACGCACCGCGTCCTCGATGCGGTGCTTGCGCTCCTTCAGCTCCACTTCGGTCGCCGCGCCTGCCTTGATGACGGCGACGCCGCCAGCCAGCTTGGCGAGACGCTCCTGGAGCTTCTCCTTGTCGTAGTCCGAATCGGTGTTCTCGATCTCGGCACGGATCTGGTTGACCCGGCCAGAGATCTGCTCGGCGTCGCCCGCGCCGTCCACGATCGTCGTCTCGTCCTTGGTGACGACGACCTTGCGGGCCTTGCCCAGCAGGTCGACATCGGAACTCTCCAGCTTCAGGCCGACTTCCTCGCTGATGACCTGCCCGCCAGTGAGGATGGCGATGTCACCGAGCATGGCCTTGCGACGGTCACCGAAACCGGGCGCCTTCACCGCGACTGACTTGAAGAGCCCGCGGATCTTGTTGACGACCAGGGTCGCCAGCGCCTCGCCCTCGACGTCCTCGGCGATGATGACGAGCGGCTTGCCCGACTGCACCACCTTGTCCAGGAGAGGGAGCAGGTCCTTGTTCGCCGACACCTTGGAGTTGACGATGAGGATGTAGGGATCGTCGAGGACGGCCTCCATCCGCTCTGGGTCAGTGGCGAAGTAGTGCGAGATGTAACCCTTGTCGAAGCGCATGCCCTCGGTGAGCTCAAGCTCGAGGCCGAAGGTGTTGCTCTCCTCGACGGTGATGACGCCTTCCTTGCCGACCTTGTCCATCGCCTCGGCGATCATCTCGCCGATGGAGCTGTCCCCGGCCGAAATGGAGGCGGTCGAAGCGATCTGCTCCTTGGTCTCCACGTCCTTGGCGAGCTTGGAGAGTTCCTCGCTCACCCGCTCGACGGCCGCCTCGATGCCCCGCTTCAGGGACATCGGGTTAGCGCCTGCGGCCACGTTACGCAGGCCCTCACGGACCAGCGCCTGGGCGAGTACTGTCGCCGTCGTGGTGCCGTCGCCTGCGACGTCGTCTGTCTTCTTTGCTACTTCCTTAACCAGCTCCGCGCCGATTTTCTCCCACGGGTCCTCGAGCTCGATCTCCTTCGCGATGGACACGCCATCGTTGGTGATCGTGGGGGCTCCCCACTTCTTCTCGAGCACCACGTTCCGGCCCTTCGGGCCGAGGGTTACCTTCACGACGTCGGCAAGCTGGTTCATGCCGCGCTCGAGGCCGCGCCTGGCTTCCTCGTTGTACGCGATCATCTTCGCTGCCATAGGCTCCAGTCCTCCGGAACTTTGTGCCATGCGTGCACATCGGGCCGACGCCCGCGACGGACGGCATCACCGGCGGACAGTCCCTTCCCGCCGCCAGATCAGCCTCATCGTCCCGAAATCACGCCACTGCGTTGTCACTCTCACCCCGAGAGTGCCAACGCCCTGTTTAGCACTCTCGGGGTGAGAGTGCAAACTGGCGAGGGGCATACGGCAGCCCGCCGGGGCACAACTGAACGCAGCTCCCGGCAGCCCGGGCGATGGCGGGCCAGCGGCACGGCGACGCAGGCCAGGCTGCATGGCGACGCCGGCCNNGCCTTGCCGCACCGCAACGCGGGCCTGGCCGCACCAGCCACCGGCCGGAACCGGGGGCACGCCGACCGGTGCCGCCTGGAACTCAACAGGCCG
This sequence comes from Actinomycetota bacterium, assembly GCA_003168215.1. Lineage (GTDB taxonomy): Bacteria > Actinomycetota > Actinomycetes > Streptosporangiales > Streptosporangiaceae > Palsa-506. The sequence continues at coordinate 17,755 of PMSW01000151.1, read as the reverse complement.
GGCAGCCGTGCCCTCGTCGGGGCAGTGGGCCATCCGGCCTGTTCTCAGTGGATAACTTCGTCAGAGGCTTAGACAGTGCGAACCGACGTGGCCTGCGGCCCGCGATCGCCCTGCTCGATGTCGAACTCAACCCGCTGGCCTTCTTCAAGGCTGCGGTAGCCATCCGCCTGGATGGCGGAGAAGTGAACGAAGACGTCCTTACCGCCGTCGACCGCGATGAAGCCGTAGCCCTTGTCCGCGTTGAACCATTTGACAGTGCCCTGAGCCATCACTCAACTCCCTAACTGTGCTCGGGCCTTCAGGCACCGCCCCTTGCAACCGCGGCGCCCGTCGATCGCGACACAGGCCAAACGTGCTGGGCAAGCCAGGCTTGCCCCCTGCGCAGTACCGGCAGCGACCGGACACGACTTTACTCCGTACCGCGTCACTGATGACCGGCTACTCCCCGAATCGTCCCTGCGGGGGAGGCCAGATCCCGGCCGGCTGCCCGGCCAGGGGATCCCGGCCCGGGCAGCGGCGCGCGGGACAGCCGGGCCGCTCAGCCGCCTGCCACGGCCGGGATCACCGAAACCTGGATTCCCGCTGGCACCGGCGTGTCGAGCCCCTGCGCGAGCCGCACGTCCTCGTCGCCGACGTAGACGTTGACGAACCGGCGCAGTTTCCCCGCGTCGTCCAGGATTCTGCCGCCGATGCCGGGAAACGCGGCATTCAGCCCGGCGATGACCTCGCGCAGGGTGCCAGCCTCCGCGGTGACCTCAGCGGCGCCGCCGGTGTACGAGCGCAGGATGGTCGGGATCCGGACGGATACGCTCATGCCGCGTCTGCCTTTCTGGACCGGAGTGACTCACGTTCGGCGAAGGCTTCCAGGCTCGCGCGGATCGGGGTGACCGCGGGGACGGCTGAGGCCACCGCGTCCAGGGTCTTCAGGCCGTCACCCGAGTTGATGATCACGGTCTCCGCGGCTGGGTCCAGCTGCCCGGACGCGAGAAGCTTGCGCAGCACCGCGAGCGTCACGCCGGCCGCGGTCTCCCCGAAGATGCCCTCGGTCTTAGCGAGCAGACTGATCGCGTCCACGATCTCGCCGTCGGTCACGTCGGCAACCGCGCCCCCGGTGCGGCGGACCACGTCCAGCACATACGGCCCGTCCGCCGGGTTGCCGATCGCCAGGGACTTGGCGATCGTGGCCGGCCGGACCGGCTGCACCACGTCATGACCGGCCAGGAACGCGGCAGCCACCGGCGCGCAGCCGGCCGCTTGCGCGCCGAACACCCGGCACTCCGCGTCCTCCACCAGGCCGAGCGCGGACAGCTCACGGAACGCCTTGTCGATCTTGACGAGCTGCGCTCCCGACGCGACAGGCACCACGATCTGCGACGGCAGCCGCCACCCCAGCTGCTCGGCGATCTCGTAGCCGATTGTCTTGGACCCCTCGGCGTAATACGGCCGTACGTTGACGTTCACGAACGCCCAGTCGTCGTGGAAGTCGGCCAGCTCGGAGGCCAGCCTGTTCACGTCGTCATAGGTCCCGTCGACCGTCACCAGCGTGCCGCCGTAGACGGCGGTACCCAGGATCTTCTGCTGCTCAAGGTCGGCAGGGACGAGCACGACGGAGCGGATGCCGGCCCTGGCCGCGGCGGCGGCCACGGCATTGGCCAGGTTGCCGGTCGACGGGCAGGCCAGGACCTTGAAGCCCATCTCGGTCGCCGCGGCGAGCGCGACGGCGACTACGCGGTCCTTGAACGAATGCGTGGGGTTGCCGCGCTCGTCCTTTACCCAGAGTGACCGCATCCCGAGCACGCGGGCGAGGTTGCCTGCGCGGACCAGGCGGGTGCAGCCCGGATCCGTATTCGGCGTCTCCGCGACGCCGGGCGGGACGGGAAGCAGGCTCGCGTACCGCCAGATGCTCTGCGGGCCCGCCTCGATGATGTCCCTGGTGAGGTGCGGCAGGTCGTAGCAGACTTCCAGCGGGCCGAAACACCCGGAGCAGGCGTAGTGGGCACCGAGGTCGTAGGTTTGCCCGCATTCACGGCAGGCGAGTCCGCTCGCATAGCCGAACCGGGATGGGGTCTTCGTCATTGTCGTACTCATGGGGCGAGGCCTTTCTCCTCATCTTTCCCAGCGGCCGAGTGGCCGCGGGCCGGAGTTAGCACCTGTCACGGGATGACCTCGCCGGAAGATCGTGCTCAGGCGGCCTGACCGCTGCGGGTCACTGCCGACTGCGCTGGGCGCGGGCATGTCTCACCGTGATGGTTGCCGGGGCTTCGCAGGGCCGATCCCTCCACCCCTCTGGATGAGCGCTATGCAGTTGTCCGGACAACTCTAACCCGACCTTCGGCCCGCACGCCCGCTCCGGCGTCCCGCATTTCCGCTCCAGGGCCTGCCGCTGGCCCGCACCAGCCCCGCGTTTGGCCCGTTCAAGCTGCCGCTGGCGCCGCGCGAAACCCTCACCGTGACCCGCCCTAGCCGACGCCGGCCCCACCCAGCACTTTGCTCGGCAGACGACTCCGGATCCCCTGGGCTCCCTGCGGCCTGACGGGATATCCTGGGATCACATGAGCGCACGATCAGCGGGCGGGCGAGTACTCATCGCGTCGAACCGGGGGCCGCTGTCCTTTACGGCCGGCGACAACGGCCAGCTGACCGCGCGGCGGGGCGGCGGCGGCATGGTCAGCGGGCTGTCCACGGTGGCCGGCGAGGGGGACGTGCTGTGGGTCTGTGCCGCGCTGAGCGAGGCTGACCGGGCGGCTGCCCGCGACGCCCCCGGCGGCCGGCTGGGCCTGGACGGAACGCCGGGCGGTGCCGGGGTACGGCTCCTCGACATCGGCGAAGCCACCTTCGACGCGGCTTACAACGCGGTGGCGAACTCCGCCCTCTGGTTCATCCACCACCTGCTCTACGACACGCCGAACCGGCCGGCTTTCGGCACGGACTTCCGCCGGGACTGGGAATCCTTCCGGAGCTACAACGCCGCATTCGCCGAGGCGCTAGCTGCCGATGCCGGTCCCGCGGACAGCCAGCCCCCGGCCCGGGCCGTGGTGCAGGACTATCACCTCTCGCTGGTCCCGCGCATGCTCGCTGAGCTGCGTCCTGACATCAGGATCGCGCATTTCTCGCACACCCCGTGGGCGCCGCCGGACTACTACCGGATACTCCCCGACCAGGCGGCCCGCGAGCTGCTCGAGGGCATACTCGGCGCAGATCACGCCGGCTTCCTCAGCCAGCGCTGGGCCGATTCGTTCCTTGACTGCTGCGCCGGGATCCTCGGCGCCTCGGTGGACCGGGCCGCCCGGCGGGTCAGCTACCGCGGCCACGTCACCAGCGTCGCTGTGCACCCGCTCGGCGTGGATGCCGACGAGCTGATTGCCCGCGCGGCGGAACCGGACGTGCAGGCCAGGCTCGCGGCGCTGACCAAGACGGCCGGGCGCACCAGGGTCATCGTCCGGGTCGACCGGACCGAGCTCTCCAAGAACATCGTCCGCGGCCTCGCTGCCTACCGCGAGCTGCTGATCACCCGGCCGCAGTGGCGGGGGCAGGTGACGCACGTCGCGTTCGCCTACCCGTCCCGGACCGACCTGCCGGAGTACCGCGCGTACACCGCCCACGTGCAGCGGCTGGCCAGCGAGATTAACGAGGAGTTCGGCACCGCGGACTGGCAGCCGCTGATACTCGAGGTAGTCGATGACTACGCCAGGTCGCTTGCCGCCTACCGGATCGCCGACGTCGCGGTAGTCAACCCGATCAGGGACGGGATGAACCTGGTCGCCAAGGAAATCCCGATCGTGTCCGATCATGGCTGCGTGCTGGTGCTGTCCAGAGAGGCAGGCGCGGCGGACGAGCTCGGGTCCGAGGCATTGCTCGTCAACCCGTATGACGTGGCGGCTACCGCAGAGGCACTGCACGAAGCCCTCTCCATGACAGCTGCCGAACGGATCCGTCGTAGTGCTGCCCTGGCAAAAGCCGGCGCCGCCATGCCGCCGCAGCTATGGTTCGCCCAGCAGCTAGCCGCCCTCGGGCCCTAGCCGGGCGGCGAAGGCATCGGCCAGCGAGTCGAGCAGTGCGACGACGCCGCCGGGGCCGTCGACCAGCAGGTCGGCCTGCTCGGCCAGCCCGGTGACCTCCGCGGAGCCGCTGCACACGGCGAGACCGGGTATCCCGGCGGCACGCAGCGAGCGGACGGCCCGGAAGGCCGGCACATCGCCGAGGTCATCCCCGCAGAAGAGAACGGCGCCAGCGGCTCGTTCCTGCGCGAGGTTTTCCAGGGCTGACCCCTTATCCGCGCCTGCCGGGCGCAGCTCGATCACGAAGCGGCCTGGTTCTACCGCGAGGCCGGCCCGCTCGGCGAGGCTGGCCAGCGGGGCGCGGAGAAGTTCCAGCGCCTCGTCCGGCCGGGCGGCGCGGCGGGTGTGCACCGCCAGCGCGTCGCCCTTGTCCTCCGCCCAGGTACCTTCCGGCGCGCCGGCCGCGGCCAGCACCCCGGGCAGCTGCCGCCGGGCGGCCGCGACTCCCGGCGCGGCAGCAGGCGCGGTCAGGGTGCCGCCGATCCAGCGTTCCCGGCCGTAGTGGCCGAGCACGATCAGGCCGGGGACGAGGTCAAACCGGCCGTACTCGACCGCGGCAGGCGCCGGGCGGCCGGTGATGATCGCCAGCGTGCCGGCCAGCGGCGCCAGCCTGCGCAGGGCGGCAACCGCCCCGGGGTGCGCGCGGGCGGCCGCCGGGTCGGCGACGATCGGGGACAGGGTGCCGTCGAAGTCCAGCGAGATCAGCGCCCGGCCGGGATCCCGCAGCATCGCTGCGAGGCCGGCCTGGCCAGCCGCGGTGTGCGGAATGGGCAGCACCGGCCGGCCGCCTCCGGTGGCGCTCACCGGCCGCTCAGCTGCCCTCATCAGGGCGGGGCGAGCGGATCCGCTGCCGCCTGCCGCGCTGCCTGCGCAGCCGCATGACCAGCGCGGGATCGAACGCGAGCGCCTCCGGCCGGTCGATCAGCTCGTTCAGCAGCTGGTAGTACCTGGTGACCGGCATGCCGAGTACCTCGAGAATCTCCCGCTCCTTCGCCCCGGGCTGCCGCCACCAGCTGCGCTCGAAAGCCAGAATGCGCATCTGGTGCTCAGATAGCGCAGCCATGCGGCCTCCAGCCCTTCCCTTTGGCACTCCATCGTAGGCAGCCCCTATGCGCAGCGCCTCCGGCAAACTACGCTCACCCTTCGTGGCCACTTACGACTGCCTCACCTTCCTGACTGACTACGGCGTGGAGGACGGGTTCGTCGCGGCCTGCCACGGGGTCGCGGTCAGGATCTCGCCGGGCATCCGCCTCATCGACGTCACGCACCTGGTGCCGCCCGGCGACGTGCGGCGCGGCGCGGCGGTGCTCGCGCAGACAATTCCCTACCTGCCGCCAGCGGTTCATGTCGCCGTGGTGGACCCGGGGGTCGGCACCGCCCGCCGCGGCATCGCCGTGCAGGCGGGCGGGGGAATCCTGGTCGGGCCGGACAACGGCCTGCTGTCCTGGGCTATCGCCGCCCAGGGCGGGGCGGAGCGCGCCTGCCAGCTCACCAACGGCGAGTGGTGGCTGCACCCGGTATCGCCGACCTTCCACGGCCGGGACATCTTCACCCCGGTGGCCGCCCACCTGGCCACCGGCCGCGACCTGGCCGAGGCAGGGACCGAGATCGATGTCGCCGACCTGGTCACGCTGCCCGCGCCGACCAGCCGCGTGCATGACGGCGAGGCCGAGGGCGAGGTGATGTCGGTCGACCGGTTCGGCAACGTTCAGCTGTCCATTGCCTCCTCGGATGCCGACCGGCTGGGCATCGGGTTCGGCTCGCCGGTGGTGGTCCGCTGCGGGCGGCGGCAGCTGACCGTGCCGTACCTGGAGACATTCGCGGCAGTGGCGCCCGGTGAGATCGTCGCCTACACGGACAGCGCCGGGCTGATCTCGCTGGCCGTCAACGCGGGCGACGCCGCCGAGCAGCTCGGGCTGCCGCCCGGCGCCCATGTCAGGCTGTCCGTCGCCCGGCCATCCTGACGCGGGCCGCAGCACCACCACATAACCTCAAACAGCGCCGAACCCTCGTTACCATGACACAATGCGAGTACCCGCACGGAAGGCATCGCAGGCGTGCCACTGAGGTTCCCCCGCCCTTCGATGGCCCCGGTCGCCATAGCACTTGCTGCTGGCTGGATCGCGCTGAGTAGTGCCCCGGCCCTCGCCGACCAGGTACGCCAGTCAGAATGGTGGCTCTCCGAGCTGCACATCACCACGGCGCAGCGGATCAGCGACGGTTCAGGCGTTACCGTCGCGGTCCTGGACACCGGCGTGGACGCCGCGGCGCCCGACCTGGCCGGCTCCGTGCTCACCGGGCCGGATTTCAGCCACTCTGGCCGCACCGCGGGCGGCCCGTTCTTCGGCATTAACGGCACCGAGATAGCCAGCCTGATCGCCGGGCACGGGCATGGCCCGGGCAGCAGCGAGGGCATCATGGGGGTCGCGCCTGCCGCCAAGATCCTCTCGGTCCGGGTGACGCTGGACAGCGGCGATCCGCTGCTGACCGACCCGACCATTACCGCCGGGCTGCCGGCCTCGATCGCCGGCGGGATCAGGTACGCCGCCAACAACGGCGCCTCGGTCATCGACCTGCCCATGGATCCGGGCGCGGCGAGCGCAACCGGTACCCCCGGCGTGCCTGGCCTGGCGCTCAGTAGCGCCGCGGAGAAGTCGGCAGTGGCATACGCGCTGCGCAAGGGCGTCGTGCTCGTCGCGCCCGCGGGAGACGACGGCACGGGCACCGGCATCGTGAACTACCCGGCCGCCTACCCGGGCGTCATCTCCGTCGGCGCCTTCGACAAGAACTTCACCAAGGCCCCGTTCTCCAGTCACGAGCCGTACGTGACGCTGACCGCGGCGGGCGATGGCGTCACCGCGGAGACCCCGACCGGCTATGCCACCATCAACAGCACCAGCGCGGCCAGCGCGGTCGTCACCGGTATCGTCGCGATGATCAGGTCGGAGTTCCCCGCGATGACCCCCGGGCAAGTCACCAAGTCGCTGACCAGCAGCACCAGGTTCCGGCGGCCAGGGGGCGAGCTGATCGGGTCAGGTTTCGGAACCGCGGACGCGGCGAGAGCGCTGCGGGCCGCGAAAGCGATGGCCGAGCCGCACGGCCGGCGGGCCGGCGCCGGTGCCACTGCGCGAGCGACCCCGGTGACCCCGGCGGTGCACACGGCGAAGCCGAGCCTGGTGCCCAGGCTGCGGCGGGACGGCGCCATCTCGCTGGCGCTGCTGCTGGTCCTGCTCGTGCCGATCACGGTGTTCGCCCTGGTCCGGCGGCACCGGGCGCGCGACGATGAGACAGACCTCGGGTGGCCAGACGACCCGGATACAGCGCAGTTCGCCGTCGCCGGGGCCGGGGAACAGATGGAGTTCCTGCCCTCCGCGCCGGCCGGCCAGGGAAGCCTTAGGCAGGCCAGCGGGCAGGGCAGCGCGGGGGGCGTCCGCGCGGCGCCCGGGGCCGCCGCCTTCGCCGCCGCAGCCAACTTCACCGGCTCCCGTAGCTTCACCGGCTCAAGCGCCGGCGGGATGGCCGTTTCCGGCAGCTATCCGGACTTCGACCGCCCGGCGGAGGCCGCGCACCCGCCGGCGGAGGCCGCGCACCGCCCGGCGGCGGAGACCGCGCACCTGCCCGGAACGGGCCAGCGCCCGGCCGGAACGGGCGCGCGCCTGCCGGGTACCGCCGGGCAGGCCGGCGGAGGCCCGGGCCCGGGTGAGCGGGAGACGCTGGCGCCGGTAGCGAGGGCAGTCCATCGCCGTGCCAGGGTTTCCGGGCGTCCGCCGTGGGAGCCGGCCGCGAAGCCCGACAGTGAGCTTCCCTGGGGGATCGTCCCTGCGCCGGCTAACCCGTTCGGGGCCGCGCAGCAGCGGCATGTCCCGCCCGCCAGGTCGCTCTGGGATGCGGCCGGGGAACGGATGGCAGCGCCCAGTCCGGCGCAAGCACCCGGGCCAGTCTCCGAACCGGACACCCCGAACGTCTGGCATGGCAGCAACGCCAGCGACCTGGACCCGGAACCAGCCAGCGGCCCGATGTACGTGTGGAACCCGGCAGAGACGACCGAGACCTTCCCGGCCATCCCCACCGACGACGAGGCCTAACCGGCACCGGTGCCGTTACTTCTTGGCCCGTTCGGCTACTTCTTGGGCCCGTTCGCCGCGGCGAGTTCCTCCTTGCGGACGGACGCGTAGATCGGCACGTAGTCCTGGCCGGACAGCGCCTGGATCGACCGCATCACCTCGTCGGTGACCGCCCGCCGCAGCCGGGCGCCGGTGCCCTGCCCCCGGTAGGACCCGAAGGTCAGCGGCTCACCGACCCTGACCCTGATCCGGCTGAGCCGGGGGATCTTGCTGCCGGGCCGCAGCACCCGGTCGGTGCCGATCATCGCGACCGGTATCACCGGCAGACCCGAGCTGAGCGCGAGCCAGCCGACGCCGGTACGGCCCCGGTAGAGGCGCCCGTCCGGCGACCGGGTGCCCTCCGGATAGATGGCGAACAGCGCGCCGCTCCGCACCAGGCCTAGCGCGGACTCCAGCATGTCCTGTCCGGCCCTGGCGCCCTCCCGGTCGACCGGCAACTGCTTGGTGGCGCGCAGGTAGGCGCCGGTGATCCGGCCGGCAAGCCGGGTGCCGTTGAAGGACTCGGACTTGGCCGCGAACGTGACCGGCCGGTTGAGCATCAGCGGCAGGAAGATCGTGTCGACGATCGAGAGGTGATTGGACGCGAGGATGGCGCCGCCGGATGCCGGGACGTGCTCCAGTCCGGTGATCTCCGGGCGCCAGAGCAGGTGCAGGAACGGACCCGCGAGGATCCTCGACACCTGGTATTGCACGTGATCCTCCTGGTGTGCTCAGCATCGGCAGGACACAGGGTAGCCCGCCGTCCCAGACCGGGACACAGGGCCATAACGGAGCCGTCGTGGTCAGTCCCGTGGAGACCGGCGGCCCGCCCTTGCGGCGGCCGGAGAGCGGTCCGTGCTGGCGCCGGATCCGGTAGCCGGACTGGCACCGGGCTTGCGGTCGGCAGCCGCCGGAGTGCCCGGATAGGCTAACCGACAGCCGCCGGGACATGCTAGCTTTCGCGGGCCAGCCCGAGCAGTCCAGGTTGCGCACTGCCGGTCCGGGGCGGCGGCATGTGCACTCGGCCGGGAGGGCCGCCACTCTTCGTTGGGATGACGTTCATGGGAGTGCCTCCGGCAGCCGCCGGGCGGCTAGCTGCCGTCAGCAGGGCCGGTGCTGGCCCTGGCGCGCTGCTGCGGCGGCACTGGCTGCTGGCGGTCCTGCTGGCCTGCGGCCTTATCCTGCGCATCCTGGCGCAGGCCGCCTACCGCCCCGCGTTGCTCTTCAGCGACTCGGTCAGGTACCTGTACCAGTCGGGGGGCAACGACCCGCTGGGCTACCGGGTCCTGCTGAAGCCAGTCCTTCTCGTCGGCAACCTGGACATGGTTGCCGCCGTGCAGCACCTGCTCGGCCTGGCAATGGCCGTTGCCTTGTATGCCGCGTTGCTGCGCCGCGGCGCCCCCCGCCTGCTCGCCGCCCTTTCGGTGGCGCCCGTCCTGCTCGATGGCTACCAGCTCCAGATGGAGCAGAGCATCATGTCCGATGTCCTGTTCGAGGCGCTCATCGTGGCCGGGCTGGTCATCTTGCTCTGGGAGCCCGCGCCCAGGGCCTGGATGCTCGCCGCCGGAGGGCTCGCATTCGGCTGCTCCGCCACCGTCCGGGAAGTCGGCCAGATCCTCATCGTGCCAGCCGCGGTCTACCTGCTCGCAGCGGTCCGGGGGTGGCGGCTCAGGCTCCGGCAGGCAGCAGTGCTCGGTGCCGCCTTCCTCCTGCCCATCCTGGCCTATTGCACGACGTCCCTCGTGCTGACCGGACATTTCAGGCTCGCCAACCAGGGGACGAACGAGCTGTACGGCCGGGTCGTGCTGGCCACCAACTGCCGTGCGATGGAACTCCCTGCCGATGAGCGATCGCTGTGCCCGGCGCGCCAGTACGCGGTCAGGCTCGGCATCGACGCCCTTGAGCACAGCCCCGAGTCGCCGCTGCGGCGCTTCAGGCCGCCGCCCGGCAAGAGCCCTTCGCCCATCGCAGCCGATTTCACCCGCCGCCTGCTCCTGCAGGACCCGGCCGGCGTCATCGCGGCGATCGGACGGGACGCGCTGAGGCTCTTCGCCCTGACCCGGGTCACCACCCCTGGTGACACCCCGATCGCGCGCTGGCAGTTCCAGACCGCCTACCCCACGTACCAGCACGTGAGCCTGCAGACAGTCAGGGCGGCCGGGCGGCGCTTCGGCGGCGGCGGCCCGGCCGTGTCCGAGCCGGTCGCTTCCTTCCTTCGCGCCTACCAGCTCGGCGGCGGCTACACACCCGGGCCGCTGCTCGCCCTGGCCGCTCTCGCCGGGCTGGCCGGCAGCGCCGGCGTGCTGCGCAGGCGCTCCGCCCGTGGTCACGATCGTGCGGATGCCCGCGGTCACGATCGTGCGGACGCCCGCGGGGACGCTGCCGGGACTGCTGCCGCCCGAGACGCACAGCGCGACCTGGCCGCCGCCTGCCTGCTGTGCTTCGCCGCCGCGGTCACGCTGCTGCTCGCCTCGGACGCGTTCGAATTCAGCTGGCGCTACCAGCTTCCTGCACTGGTCACGCTGCCGCCCGCCGGGGCACTCGGCATCCTCGCCGTCATTGGCGCGGTGACCGGCAGGCGCGGCGGCCGCACCGGGCATGCGGCGCGCGCGGACGCCGCCGCGCAGGCCCCGCCCATGGCCGGCCCGCTGCGTCCCTACCGCAGTGGCGGGTCTCCGGAGAATGCCGAAAGGTCCTCTCCGCCNNCGTGAGCTACGGCGGTGCCGTGAGCTGCGGCCTGCGCACCGGCAGGCCCGGCAGGCCCGGCAAGCGCCTTGTCGCCGCTGATCGAAGCGCCGGCCACGATGGCGATGGCGAGCGGCAGGATGAACGGGAGCGTGGCCCCTGGCACGCCGACACCGGAGTCTTCGGCGAACCAGCCGAGTACTGCCATTACCCAGATCGTGACGAGGCTGACCTTCAGCAGCGGCACCGTCTGCCAGGCACGGGACAGCGCCCCGGCCCGGAATCGGTCAGGCCGCAGGAGCAGCAGGCCGAGCCCGGCCACGATCACCGGAATCAGCAGGTTATACGGGGTTGTGGTGAGCGAATCGATATTGGTGCTTATCTTGCGCTGCAACGTACCGCCTGCCCCGCCGTGCAGCGCCTGCCCGGCGAAGAAACCGATGTCGGAGTGACCGGTTACCGGGACGAAGTAGTTGACCAGCGCGAACACGGCGAAGAGCCCGACCCCGCTGAGCGCGGCGAAGGCAACCCGGCGCGCGCTGAGCCGCACGTTGGCGACGGCCATGATCAGCAGCACGAACCCCGGGACCATCGCGATCGTCCCGCCGACCTTGGCGCCGAACCCGGGCCAGCCCGAGGCGACCACGGCGAACAGCGCCACTGCCGAGACGGCGAGCACGGCGCGCGCCCGCGGTCCGCCCCATCGGCCCGCGCCAGCCGAGCGGCCTGCGCCAGGCGATCCGCCTGCGCCAGCCGAGCGGCCCGCGCCGGACCTCAGCACTGTCGCGGCTAGCCAGGCGGCGCACAGTATTCCCGCCGCGCCATAGATCCCGATCGTGTTGTTGTCCTCGCCGTAGAACCTGCCGCCCAAGAGCACCGACAGGCCGAACGGCGTACTCAGTTCCAGCCGCGACCCGGTCATCACGTCCAGCCCGATAGTCACCAGGGTCACGGCGGCGACCACGCCGGGCGGACCCATCGGGTTCCGCCGCCAGGGTCCGGCCAGCGCGACAACGGCGACCACGATGGCCCAGGCCGCGGCCAGCGAGTACAGCAGTACGGCAGGATGCGGCAGCAGCCACCATGGCACCAGGCTGGCCAGGAATGTCCCCACCGGAACCGAGCCCGCCACGACTCCGGCCACCCTGGCGGCGGCCCGCCGGCGCTTCCTGCGCTCATCCGGCCGGCCGCGGAATGCCACCGCGATCCCGCCGAACACGATCAGCTCGGTCGCGACGAAGACAGCGAAGAACCAGCCCCAGGTAGAGCGGTAGACCTGTGCGGCCGTGTCCTGGCCGACCAGTGCGCGGATTTCAGCCGGCAGGCTGCCCCGGTCCGCCCGGTATACCTGCGAGCCAACCGCGCCCGCGGCAGCAGGCTGGCCGCGCCAGCGCAACACGGTGGGAGTCAGGTCGGTGAGCTGGATTATGCCGGGCTGGCGGGTGGAGGCAGTGTCGAGCAGGCCCGCGGCATACCCGGGGCCTTCGACGGCTATCAGCCGCAGGTGCGGGGCGGTGTCGTCGCCCGGCGCAAAAACCGCCATGATCGCCCCGGGCGGCAGGTCCGCGATGATCCGGCCGAGCGCCTGGTCATCCGCCCTGACCGCCGCCGCGCGCACCGCGGCCGCCCCGGCTCCGGCCGGTGCCGGGATCGCGCCGAGGCTCACCACCGTCAGCGGGCACCGTGCGTATGACGAGCGGCTGGCCAATGAGGCTGACGGCAGGTAACTGGCCACGTGCCCGGCAGGCCCGGCAAGGGCGAGCGCCGCGCCCGGCCCGATCGCGGTGGCGCACTGGCCCTTCCCGGCCGCGGACCTGAGCAGTCCCCAGTCCGGGCTGTAGTGGAACTGCGCGTTGTAACGGACCAGGAAGGGCATGGACGGCACGTCGGCCGCGGCCGGGCTGCCCGGCGCGCGAGCGGACCCCGGAGCCGCCGGCCGCGCGATAATGACGCCGGGCTGGGGGCACGGACCTGATCCTCCGTGCGGCACCGTGGCCCGGGCGGCCGCGTTCAGCGTGAGCCAGCCGTCCGCCGGGCAGGTACGGGACAGGACCGTGTGGACCACGAGCGTGCCCACGGAGCCGTGCTCGGAAAGCCGCCAGAGCGCGGGCGTCGCCGCAGCCGACACGTCGCTCCAGCGCAGGCCCGGGATACCCACGAGAACCACGGGATGAGACGGCGAAACGGTCGCGCCCGCGCGCTCCGCACGGCCCGGCGCGGCTGCGGCGTGCCCGGGCCTGGCGGCCGCTGCCGCCTGCGCAGCGCTCGCCAGGGCCACCGGGTCAGCCGACAGGGCTGCCCCGAGGGCTGCGCTGAGCAGCACCAGGCCGGCCAGCAGCTTCTTCATCACGTCAGTTCCGGCGACCGCAGTTCCGGCGACCGCAGTTCCGGCGGACCGGGCTCCGGCGGACCGGGCTCCGGCGGGGCGCCGCCCGCGCCCAGGCTTGACACCTGGAGCCACACCCACAGGCCTGCCGGGTAGATGTAGTAGCCGAACCGGCTGGCCGGCGCCAGCGTGAACATCAGGACGAGACCGATGATGATCCGCCAGGTAGCGGAACGGCAATCCCGGGGCGGCCGGACGACCAGGGATAGCGCCAGGGCGAGGCCGGCGAACACGAGCAGGCCGACGGCGATCGCATGCCCCGCAGGCCCGGTCTGAGCGAGCAGGTAACCGGGCAGCGGGCTGGCCGCGCCGGACTTCACGTGGGCAAGGCCCAGCGGGAACAAGATCGTGTTGACCACGAGGGCGCCCGGCGCCACGGCGGCCACCGGGCCCACGAGGACGGCGAAGGTCGCCAGCGCGGTGACCGCGAACCTGGCTGCCGCGCGTCTGCCGTCGCGCGCGGCGAGCAGCGCGACGGCCACGACCAGGGCCGGCCACGCGGTCGCCTTCATGGCAGCCGCGACACCAAGCGCCAGGCCGGCCAGGACCGGGCTCGGCTGGCGGCCCGGCCGCCAGAGCAGCGCGAGGCCAAGGCAGATCAGGCCGAGCACGGGCAGATCGTCCCCGCCCACCGCAAGCGGGAAGGCGACCAGCGGCGTCGCCGTCACCAGGGCAGTCCAGCGCCAGATGTCAGCTGCCCCGGCGCTGCCCAGGGCCAGCGCGAAGGCCCCGGCGAACGTAACCCCGAGCCAGATCCGGGGATCGGTGAGCACACCGCCGCCCAGCACGGTGCGGGCCATTCCGAACAGCGCCATCACCGGCAGGTACGGGTTATAGACGTCCGGATTCTGCGTAGCAGCAAGTACGGCGGTGCTGTGATAGGGGGTGCCGTGGTGCAGAAGTGACCAGGCGGAGCGGATAATCACGCGGATCTCTCGCTGGCTCTCGCTTCGGGCGGCCATCCAGGCCAGCGGTACGACCAGGCCGCCAGCGAAGCTGAGCAGCAAGCTCAGATCCAGCCCGCGGCGCTTCCAGGCCGCAGCCACGGCGGCCAGCACGTAGGCAGGGGCCGCCAGCACCGCCCATTGCCGGTGCACCCCGATGCCGCTGAACAGCGCAACGGCGCCGGCGTACCCGGCGGACCCGGCGAAAATGGCCACCAGCCAGCCACGACCGATCGTGGCGAGCGACCCCGGTGCCGCCTCGCCGGAGCGCTCGTTGCCACCCTTGCGTGCCGACCTCAAAGCGAGCAGGGATGCTCACATCCTCCACTTGACGAGTCCGACGAGTCCGCGCCGATTCCGCGCGACGTTCGGCGCGGCGGACGCTGCCTCGTTCTGACCGCGTTCCCGGCCAGGGTAGGCCGGCTGGCACGGAGCTGCGAACGATCAGCGTACTGAAGGGCCGGCCCTGCGCCGGCGCCGGATCATCACCGGCTTCCCCGGGCATGGCGGGCCTGTCGCGCGCGGCCGGGTGCCGGCCAGTGCAGTCCAGGATCAGGTACAGATGTTCTGGCTCGCCTTCCTGGCGGTGAAACTGGGGGACGGCTGCGGGTTCGGCGCGGCGCCGCTGGTGATGGCCTGCGCCGTCGTGCCGTAGTTGCTGCCGAGCAGCAGGGTCAGGCCCGGACCATGGCCGCCGACAAGCCGGAACGCCGCCCCGGTGACCATCGCGCCGAGCCGGCTGGCCTGGCGGGCGTAGCCGGGCCGGTACTTGATCACCGTCTGGGTCGGGAGCGATGTGACGTCGGCCGACCGGGTGACGGCGGCGCCGTCCTGCTGCAGGATCGAGGCCACGCTGGCCGCGAGGCCGGGCTGGCCGGTTCCGTTGAGCACGGTGACCCGGACATCGCGCGCCGGCAGCCGCGGCGGCCTGCGCGGCCTGATCAGCGCGACGGGGACCCGGGCGTCGTCGCGGAATGCCTGGAAGATGCGGCTGTCCAGCGGCTGGGTCCACATCACGTTGGCCAGGTCCAGCGGGTCGACCAGGGAGCGCGGGTAAGTCGGCAGGGTGAAGAAGGTGATCTTGCTCGGCGGCAGGCTCTTCAGGCTGTTGCCCAGCCGGTAGAGGCCGGCGATGCCGCCGAGTTGGCTGTCGATCGTGATTGACCTGGTCGCGGCGTCCAGGAACCGGTAGGTCGCGACCGGGTTGAGCAGTTCGCTCCTGGCACGTTTGACCACGCCAGCCATGAACGCCTGCTGGCGGCCGATGCGCTCCAGGTCGCTGCCGTCCCCGAGGGTGTACCGGGCCCGGACGTAGCCCAGCGCCTGGGTGCCGTTCAGCAGGTGATGACCAGCGGTCAGCCGCAGGCCGGACAGCGGATCGTCGATCGCCTGGGTGTTGCATTCCGGCACGCCGCCCAGCGCAGTGACCATGTCCTTGAAACCGGCGAAGTTGACAGCGACAAAGTGATCGACATGGATGCCGGTGTCATGCTCGATGGTCTTGATGGTGCAGGCGACGCCCAGGTCGGTGTGGTTACCGTAGAGGTTGCCGATGGCGAACGCCTCGTTGATCTTGAAGATCTGCGGCGAGGACTTCTGGCCGTTGCCCATCGTGCAGGACGGGATGTTGACCCAGGAGTCGCGCGGGATCGACATCACTTCCGCCCACTGCCGGTCTGCCGGGATGTGGACGATCATCAGCGTGTCCGACTGGTCGGTGGTCAGCTCCCGGCTGTTGCCATACCGGGCACTCTGGCCATGGCGGCTGTCGGATCCGATAATGACGATGTTCTCCGCGTGCGGGTGGTGGTCGGGAGGCTGACGGCCGACCAGTCGGCTGATGTTGACCTGGTGGATGTTGCCGTTCAGGTGCCGGTAGGCGGCGTAGGCGCCGATCGCGGCGATGACGAGCGCACTCGTCAGGACGACTGAGGCCCAGGCCGCGATCCTGGCTCTCCTGCTGCGGCGGGAGGCCTTGCCGGGCGCAGGCGGGGACGGCTCGCGCTGCTCGCGCGGCCGCGGGCCACTTACCCCAGATTCCGCCATCCTTTGCCGGACATACCCAGATCACCCCTGCATCACCGGTAAAGATCATCTGTTGACGCGTTCATGACCGGCCCATGACCTGGCCAAACGTCACGCGCGCCCTGGACCGGTCACTCGGCGGCGCCAGGGGACCCGCCCCAAGCGGGAGTGGCATCCGGCGGCAGCGGGACGGCGAAGGCGTTCAGCAGGAACGAGATGAGGGTGTAGTACCCGCACAGCGAGACCAGCTCTACCATTCCGGCATCGCCGAGGAGCTGCTGGGCCGCGTCGTAGGCCTCCTGCCCGAGCTGGCCGGTCGCGGCGAGCTGACCGGCGGCGGCGTAGACGATCCGCTCGTCGTCGGCCTCGAAGGGCGGCTCCTCGCCGCGGCCGATGGCCTCGACGATCGCGTCGGCGACGCCGTGCTCGCGGGCCATCCGGGAATGCGCCCACCACTCGAACTCGGCTTTCCACCGGGCGCCCACCGTGATGATGGCGATCTCGCTCAGCCGGCGCTCGATCGAGGTGCCGAACCGCAGCTGCCGGCCCAGCGAGCTCAGGTTCCGGCCGACCTCAGGCGCGTGCACGAAGGCGTTGAACGGCCCGATCAGCCCCCCGCTGGCGTTGACCAGCTGGCCTTCCCGTGAACCGACGACGCCGTCCCACACCGCCTGGCCGTCGGGGTGCAGGTCGTCATGGCGCAGGTAAGGAAGACGGCTCATGTCAGGACAGTATCCCGGGGGACATCAGCCCGGCCTTGGCCTACGCCGGCATTCGAGCCGTAGCTGCCCGCCGCAGATTCCGCCAATATTTCGCTATGAGCACGAATACGTCTCATTATGCCGAAGGACAAGACATGATTTGAACGGGCAATCGGGCTCGGACGCGACGGGAGCGGCAGGCATTAGGTGATGGACAAGGCACTAGGCTTGCGCGTGCCTGCCAGCGACGCGGAACTCCTCAACACGATCCGGTCGGGTGACCCCGGTGCCGATGCGCTGCTCCGCAGGCGTCATGCGGCCGCGGCCCGGCGCCTTGCCGGCCAGCTCGCGAGCGGGCCGGCGGCGGCGGATGACCTCGTGGCCAGCGTGTTCACCTGCGTGCTCGATGCCATCCGGCGCGGCGGCGGTCCGACAGACGCGTTCCGCCCGTACCTGCTGACCGCGGTACGGCGGGCAGCTCGCGGCAGCTTCAGCGGTGACCGCGCGGAAATCCCGGCTGACGAGCAGCAGATCCCCGACCCCGGGCAGCCGTTCGATCCGGCAGCAGCCGGCCAGGACGCCGCGCCGCTCGTCGCGGCCTTCATGTCGCTGCCAGAACGCTGGCGTGCAGTGCTGTGGCACGCCGAGATCGAGCAAGCCGCGCCGTCGAAGGTCGCCCCGCTGCTCGGGCTGGACGCGCGTGGCGTGACCGAGCTAGCGGCCCGTGCCCGCGAAGGACTTCGCCAGGCTTACCTCCAGCCGCAGGCGACCGGTACCGGTAGTGAACACGGGGGCATCGCCGGCATCGGAGCTGCGCTGCGCAGCAGTGTCGCGCTGCTGGTCCTGGGCGACG
>PMSW01000076.1 GCA_003168215.1 Actinomycetota bacterium | reverse complement strand
TCCTAGCCGTCGAGGTGGATGATGACGGTATCGTTCACCTCTTCTTCGACGCGCCCCCGGAGGCGCCGACCACCCGCGGCTTCGCGGGCATCCTGCACGCCGGGCTTGATGGGCTGGGCGCGGACGAGATCCTCAGCACGCCGGGGGAGTTCTCCAGCCAGCTCGGGTTGCAGGACCTGGTGAGCCCGCTGCGGCTGCGCGGCATGGCGGCGATGCTGGCCCGGATCAAGCGGCAGCTGCGCGAGCAACGGGGCTGACGGTTCCTGCCGGTGACCAATGCCGGCCTCATGCCGCGGCGCCGCGGAAATTCGAAGGCGCTGCGGAGGTCTTCCGCGGTACGGTCCCGCGATGGACGATGCGGATGGCTACTTCGGGGAACGTGTCGCGGCGACCTACGACGAGTCGTCGGCGGACATGTTCGAGCCGGCCGCGGTGGACGCGGCGGCCGGCGTTCTGGCGGGGCTCGCCGGCCGTGGCCGTGCCCTGGAGCTGGGCATCGGCACCGGACGCATCGCCCTGCCGCTGGCGCGTCTCGGCGTGCCGGTCCACGGCATCGACATGTCGCGGGCAATGGTTGCCCGGCTGCGTGACAAGCCGGGCGGCGACGCGATCGGCGTGACGATCGGCGACTTCGCGACGACGAGAGTGGACGGGACGTTCGCCGTCGCGTACCTGGTCTTCAACACGATCATGAACCTGACGACGCAGGCGGCGCAGGTGGCCTGCTTCGGCAACGTCGCTGCGCACCTTGAACCCGGCGGCTGCTTCGTCATCGAGGTCTCGATCCCCGATCTGCGCAGGCTCCCGCCCGGGCAGGACGTCGTGCCGTTCCACGTGAGCCCGGCCAGGTGGGCGTTCGACGTCTACGACGTCGCCACGCAGGCGATGAGCTCGAACTACGTCGAGGTGGCCGGCGGCCGCGGCGAGTACACCTCGTTCCCCTTCCGGTACGTGTGGCCGGCCGAACTCGACCTGATGGCCCAGCTCGCAGGAATGCGCCTGCGCGAGCGGTGGGACGGGTGGACCCGGGAGCCCTTCACCAGCGAGAGCCGCCAGCATGTCTCGATCTGGGAGAAGCCCGCCAGCTAACCGCGAGTCAGTCATCCGCTAGCCGGTCAGGACTCGCAGTTCCTGCGGTCCGCGGAAGGAGATGTTGGGGTCCCTCCTGTCAGGCCTGGCGCCGCGCCTCCATGAACCGCAGGATCAGCGGAGTGAAGATCAGCTGCATGGCCAGCTCCATCTTCCCGCCCGGCACGACGATGATGTTCGGCCGGGACATGAACGAGTCATGCAGCATGGACAGCAGGTAGGGAAAGTCGATGCCCCTGGGGTTGGCGAACCGGATGACGAGAAAGCTCTCGTCGGCGGTCGGGATGAAGCGCGCGATGAACGGATTCGAGGTGTCCACCGTGGGGACGCGCTGGAAGTTCACGTGCGTACGGGAAAACTGCGGGCAGATGTAATTGACGTAGTCCGGCATCCGCCGCAGGATCGTGTCCACGATGGCCTCGCTGGAGTAGCCCCGGGTGGTCTTGTCGCGATGCAGCTTCTGGATCCACTCGAGGTTGATGATCGGGACAACCCCGACCAGCAGGTCCGCATGCTGGGCGATGTCCGCCTTGTCGGTGACGGCAGCACCGTGCAGGCCCTCGTAGAACAGCATTTCGCTCTCGGGGTCGACGTCCTGCCACGGCGTGAACGTCCCTGGCTGCTGCCCGTAGTGCCCGGCCTCCTGCGTGTCGTGCAGGTACTTGCGGATCTGGCCGCCACCGCGCTCGCCGTATTCGCGGAACAGGGTCTCGAGTTCTTCGAGCAGGTTGGCCTCGGGGGAGAAGTGGCAGAGATGGTGGTTGCCGCCGGTGTCGGCTTCGGCCATGGCGGTGCTCATCTGCTCCCGGTCGTAACGGTGGAAGGAGTCGCCCTCCACGATCGTCGCGTTGATCTGCTCTCGCCGGAAGATGTGCTGGAAGGTCCTGGTCACCGAGGACGTGCCCGCACCGGACGAGCCGGTGATGGCGAGGACGGGGTGCTTGGCCGACATGTGCCTCTCCTGCAGCTACTGGAGCCGGAACAGGGAACGGGTGTTGAACAGTGAGTCGTCGAAGGCTGGCTGCGGTACGTCGGCCTGGTCGCGGTGGTAGCGCTCGATCCGCTCGACCTCGTTCCTGGACCCGAGAATCAGCGGCGCGCGCTGGTGCAGGCCCGTCGGCTGGAGTTCCATGACGCGTTCGCGGCCGGTGCTGGCGCCCCCGCCGGCCTGCTCGACGATGAACGCGATCGGATTGCACTCGTACATCAGCCGCAGCCGCCCCGGCCGGGCCGGCTCCTTGCTGTCCCTGGGGTACAGGAAGACGCCGCCGCGGGTGAGTATGCGGTATGTCTCAGCTACCAGGGAAGCGATCCAGCGCATGTTGAAGTCCCGGCCTCGCGGCCCGGTCCCGCCCGCCAGGCATTCGGAGATGTAGCGGCGTACCGGAGGCTCCCAGAAGCGCTCGTTGGATGCGTTGATCGCGAACTCCCCGCAGTCCTCGGGGATGCGCAGCTGCGGGTGGGTGAGGATGAACGCCCCGATGTCACGATCGAGCGTGAATCCGTCAACGCCGTCGCCGGTGGTGAGGATCAGCATGGTCGACGGCCCGTACAGGGCGAAGCCGGCGCACACCTGAGCCGTGCCCGGCTGCAGGAAGTGCTCGGCCCGCGGCTGCGCATCCGGGTCAGGGCTGCGCAGGATGGAGAAGATCGTGCCAACCGAGATGTTGGCATCAATGTTGCCCGAGCCGTCCAGCGGGTCGAATACCAGCAGGTATTTCCCGCGCCGCTGGCGCTCCGGGATGGGGTAGATGTCTTCCATCTCTTCCGACGCCATCGCGGCCAGGTGCCCGGCCCATTCCGTCTCGCCGATCATCACCTCATTGCTGATGAGGTCGAGCTTCTTCTGTACCTCGCCCTGGACGTTCTCCACGCCAGCGCTTCCCAGGGCGCCGACCAGCGCGCCGCGGTTGACCTGGTTACTGATGATCTTCACGGCTGTTGCCACCGCGTTGAGCAGCCCGGAGAAATCACCGGTTGAGCCGGGATGACGGTGCTCGGACTCGATCGTGTACCGGGTCAGCGTCCTGCGTTCCTCACGCACGGCTTGCCTCCGGCACGTTGACACGCTCCTCTTCAGGCCGCGCTCGCAGCGTCGTCCCTGGTCGAGCTTAGGGAAGCGATGCCGAAGTCGCCTCACCCCTCAGAGTGGACGAAGGGGTGAGGTACCCCCTGCGGGGGGTCTTCCCGGCCAGATACCGGGATGCTTCCCGCGATGGTGGTTCCTTGTCCTGGCCGTGAGCGGATCTCGATGCATCCGCCGAGCGCCTCAAGGCGGTCGGCCATCCCCTGCAGGCCGGTGCCGTTGGCGGTCGCAGCCGGGTCGAATCCCCGGCCGTCATCGGTGATTTCGAAGGACAGGTGGCTGTTCACTGCCGACACGCTCAGCCGGGCCGAGGTTGCGCTGGAGTACTTGGCGATGTTCTGCAGGGCCTCCAGGCAGCAGAAGTAGACGGCCGCCTCCACCTCCTGGTGGTATCGGCCGACTCCCTCGGCCTCCGCGGCGACGGGCACCGGGGATCTTCTGGCCTGGGCTGCCAGCGCGTCCGGAAGGCCCCGGTCGGCTAGCAGCGGCGGGTAGATGCCATGCGCCAGCTCCCTCAGGTCCCGGGCGGCCTCGCCCGTTTGCGCCTGCAGTTCCGCCATGGCGGCATGTGCCTCACCCGGGTCGTCATCGATCAGTGCGTCCGTCAGCCTTAGCCGCACCGCCAGCGCCACGAGCTGCTGCTGGGCTCCGTCGTGGATGTTGCGCTCGATCCGCCTGCGCTCGGAGTCCTGCGCCGCTACCAGCCGCTGGCGCGAGGCCCGGAGTTCCTCGATCAGCCGGGCATTGCGGAGCACCAGGCCGGCCTGTCCGGCAAGATCGCGGATGAGCTTGTCCTGGGCGGCGGTCAGCGGGCTGCCCGGCGGCATCCGCACGGTCAGGGCGCCGAGAAGCTGGCCCTGATGCAGGACGGGCACGGCGCGATCCGTGCCGTGGATCAAGGGCAGTCCGCCGGCCGCCGAGACCGGGAGAATGGCAGGCGCCGGTGTCTCCTCCGGCCAGCCGCCAGCGCGGTGCAGCTCGGCCCCCAGGGCCAGCCATACCTCCGCTGCCTGCGCGCCAGTGCACTGGGCCAGGATCTGGGCCATCCGGCGCGGAACTTCCTCCGTCGCGTAGGCATCGGCCATCCGGCCGGAGAATTCAGCCAGCACCTCATAGGGCGTGGCGCGCCGTCCGTACACAACGCGGTTCGCGAGGTGCTGGACCCGCTCGCGGAGCGGCTGGAAGGCCACCGCGATCACGGCCGCGGCCACGGCGGCGAGGGCTAGGCTGCCGCGTCGGCCGACGAGCGCCCCGGCACCGGCCACGGTGGCTGCGTAAATCGCTGTGATGAATACTGCCAGTGTCCCGAACACGATCGTTTTGCTGATGACCAGGTCGAGGTCATAGAGGTGGTACTTCAGTACGGCCACCGCGATGGCGACCGGGATCAGCGAGAAGAGGACGAGTGAGTACCGGCCGTTTCCGAAGATGACGACGATCGAGACCACTACGGCGGCGAAGACCACGGTGACGGTGTAGACGAACCACCTCAGCTGCTGCCGCTCGTCGCCTCGTGAGCGCCGGAACCGCATGATCAGGGCCGCGACGCAGGCTGCCACGACGGTCAGCTGGATGGCCAGGAACGGTGTGGCGACCGCCTGGACGGCGGACTGGCCGGGCAGCAGCGAGGGCAGGGTGCGGCGGGAGAAGATGCCGGTCACGTCCACCGACCACAGCGCCGCGGTAACCGCGAGCACGCCGTAGACGAAGGCTCCGTACCACAGCAGCCAGCGCCAGCGCGGCGACGGCAGCCTGCCGTCGGGGAACAGCAGCAGCAGCAGCCCGATGACCAGGAAGAGGAGATGCGAGCCCAGGATCAGGTTCGCCATCCAGGCCGCGAACGTCCCGAGCGGCAGCGGCCCGGCCGCGCGGGCGAATGACCGGAGCGCCCAGCCGTCGGCGGCAAGCCCGATAGCGGCAAAAGGCCCGGACAGCAGCACGATCCAGCCCACCGTGTTCCGCGGCTGGCGGATCACTATCAGCGACCCCATCCCGGTGAAGGTGGCGGGCATGAGCAGGGACGGGGCGGGATAGAGCTGGTGCGGCTGGAAGGCAATCCAGATGATCAGCGTGCCCGTCACGGCCGCGGCAATCGCCACCGCGACGGCAACCGGGGAGCGCAGCATGCCCACCGGGGAGCGCAGCACGCCTGCCGATGCTCGGCGGTTCATCGGCGCGACCAGGCCAGGTTCATCTGATGCTCCTCTGCTGAAAGATGCTGAGGACATCGTCGAACGGCGGCAACCGCTGAGGCGTCCGCCGCCGGATGGAAGCTGCGCCCGGCATGTCCGCCCCGGGGAGGACCCCGGGCGGTCCTCAGCCGATCCCGGGCAGCCGGGCCAGCACTTTCCACCCGCCGTCGTCTGCCGGGCCGGCGGTGAAGTCGCCGCCGCAGGCAGCCGCACGCTCGCGCAGGCCGGCCAGGCCACGGCTGCCCCCGGTGCGCTCGAGCCCGGACGGCGCGGCCACCGCGGGCCCGTTGACCACGCTGATCGTGACGTGCCCGTCCCCGGTCTCGATGGTGATCCTGACCGGCGCGCCGGGGGCGTGCTTGAGCGCGTTCGTCAGGCTCTCCTGGATCAGGCGGTAGGCGGTCTGCGAGAGCGCCGGTGACAGGCCCCCGGCGGAGCCGGTGAAAGCGCACGTGACCTGCAGTCCGGTAGCGGCGGCCCGCGCGACGAGCTCGTCGATCAAGCGCAGGCCGTCGGCGCTGCCTGGTGGCGGGCGGTGGTCAAGCAGCTCGACGAGGCGGCTGATCTCGGCCTCTGCCTGCCGGGCTGCTTCGCCGATGGAGTCGAAAGCCTCGGCGGCCCTAGCCGGATCGGTTGCCGCCAGCCGCCGTCCCGCGCTCGCCTGGATCACCATCACGCTGACGCCGTGCGCCACGATGTCATGCAGTTCCCGCGCGATGCGCGCACGCTCGTAACGCACCGACTCCGCCGCGAAGAGCTCCCGCTCCTGCTCCAGCTCGCTGCCGCGGATGGTGAGCTGCTCGGTGAGGTGCCGGCGCGATCGGGCAACGAGCCCGGCTGCCCACGGGCCTATCGTGATGATCACAACAAATGGGTTGAAGTGCCCCACCGCGATCTGCAAGCCGGTGCAGAGCAGCGCGATAGTGAGAATCGACAAGCCGAGGCTGGTGCCCGCCCCGAGTGAGTAAGCAAGCAGGAAGATCACAACAAAAAGCACGCCGAACGGATCACCCGCCGCCGGTCCAGCCGCGCCAGCGAGGCCGAGAATCGCCGCGGCTGCCAGTGCCGCCACCGGCGGATAGGCACGTCGCAGGACCAGGCAGCCGCAGACTCCGGTCGCGCATACCGCCTGGAGCGGCCGGCCAGGCCGGCTCAGCTGCCCGGCCGCCGCCAGGACTGACAGCAGCAGCGCGATCAGGATCGCGGCGGCGGCGACGTCGCCGCGCCAGCTATCCAGGGCATGCCAGGCGCGCTGGGCGGCGTTACGCATAGCGCGGCGTCAGCGGCAGCTGCACAAGCACGTCACACCGGCCTGCCTGGTTCTCGACGCGCAGTGTCCCGCCCAGCAGCGCGGCCCGCTCACGGACAAGCGCGAGTGCCGTCGCCGGATCGCCGTCCCGGGCGGCCGGCCCGGTAACCTGCAGCTCAAGCGCGTCGGGGGCGAACCGCACCCGTACGTCAATGCGGGCCTCCGGGGCATCCTCCAGGGCCATCAGCAAATGCTCGACGATCCGGTAACCGGACAGCTCCACGCCGTCCGGCAGTGCGCGAGGACTGCCCTCGACCTGGAGCCTGGCGTCCGCGCTGGTGGCCCGCTCCAGCAGGTTGCCGAGCTGCGCGAGCACCGGCTGCGGCTCGGTGAGGGACTCTTGCCGCAGGGTGCCGACAACCTCCCGCATCTGCGACAAGGTGGCCCGGCCGCTGGTCTCGACGGCGGCGAAGGCGCCGTCCGCCGCGGCCGGGTCGCTGAAGACCTTCTCGCGCCCCGCTGCGGCGGCGGCGGCAATCGCGATGATCCGGTCACGCAGGAAGCTGTCGAGACCGCCGGCGACCCGCGCTCGGTCAGCCGCCACGGCAAGCTGCGCGGTCTGCTCACGCTGCTCACGGAGTTCATCGTTCCGGTGCCGGAGCGCCGCTGCTGTGGCGCTGCGGGACCGGACGAGCTGCCCGGCGACGCAGAACCCTGCCGTCACGGGCAACCCGGCGACCAGGAATGCAGGACCGAGCTGCGGATCGAAGAACGCCTGCGTTGTCACCGCGCCCAGGCAGAACGCAATGCCCACGGCCAGCCGCCGGCCGCTGCACCGGGTACCGACGAAGAACGCGATCGCGAAAACGGCGGGAAGTGCCGCGCCGCAGCGGACCATCGGGCCGATGAGCAGCTCGTTTACCGTCGCGCCGATGGCGACTGCGGCCGCGGCAGTGGCCGGTGCCCGGCGTTCCCACGCCACTGGCAGCGTCATGGCCAGCGCACCCAGGGCCGCGACGACGCCGCCGGGCGGGTGCTGCGCGGTCAGCTTCCCGCTGATGATGCCCACCATGAACAGGCTCAGCGCCCCGGCGAGGACGATATCTCCCCGGCCGACCTCACGCAGCCCCCACGCAGGCCGGCCGAGCCAGCTGCCCAGGCGTATCCGGTTCACGGCTGCCCTCCTCGGCCGGCACTCTATTGTCGCTGCGCGCCGGCGCCGATGCCAGGCCTTCGTCCCGCGCTCGCGCTCGCGCTCGCGCTCACGCTCGCGTTCCCGTTCGTATTCGCGTTCACTTTCATAACCTAGGCAGTGACCGCCGCCGGGGCGTCCTTCCCCGGGACGACCTGCCGGCACCGCCGTCCCCCGCCAGGAGGACCCGTGCCCGCCGGTGCCCGGCTAGCATAAGCATCGATCAACCTGCGAGAGGCTAACTGTGCCGTGACCAGCCGGACTGTGCCGTGACCAGCNNTGACCAGCCTGGCTGTGCATTGACCAGCCTGGCTGTGCCGTGAACAGCACTGCGAGTGCGCCGGCTGGCCAGGCTATCTCGGTGGTCATCGCAGACGACCAGCGACTGGTGCGGGCGGGTTTCCGCGTCATCTTGGAAAGCGAACCCGACATCCGCGTGGTCGGCGAGGCCGCCGATGGACGGGAAGCCATCGAGATGGTGCGGGCGCTGGCCCCGGCCGTCGTCCTGATGGACATCCGGATGCCGAACATGGACGGCCTGACCGCGGCCCGGCGCATCATCGGGCATTCCGTCAGCCGGGTTCTCATCCTGACGACCTTCGACGCCGACGAGTACGTCTACGAGACACTCAAGATCGGCGCAAGCGGATTCCTGCTGAAAGACGCGCCGCCTGAGCAGCTGGTCGCCGCGGTGCGCTGCATCGCCGCCGGCGACGCCCTGATCGACCCGTCAGTAACGCGGCGCCTGATCCGCCGGTTCGCCCGCGCGGCCCGCCCGGCCTCGGTGCTGCCCGCCCAGCTGAACGAGCTCACAGCGAGAGAGCTGGACGTCCTCCGGCTGATCGCCCGCGGGCTCGCCAACTCCGAGATCGCAGCGGAACTCGTCGTCGAGGAAAGCACTGTCAAGACCCATGTCAGCCGAATACTGATGAAACTCCGGCTCCGCGACCGCGTGCAGGCCGTCGTAGTCGCGTACGAGTCCGGCTTCGTCGTCCCCGACGAGCGCATTGACCGTGATTAATCACCGCGCCCGCCCTGCCTGACACCGCGCCCGCCGTGAGTAGGTGCCCGCCCTGAGCACGTGCCCGCCGTGAGCGCAGCCCGAAGCCATCGTCGCTGCCCAGCCGGGCCTGCGGCCGAAGGATCAGCCGGGGGTCGGGAGGGGGATGACCTGCGGCGATCCCGTACCTAGATCAAGGAAAAAAATCGAATTTAGTTATGATTATTGACTCGATCTGGCTCCACTATTCGATAGTATTATCGAAGAAGGATTAAGCCGAGGCGGCGGCCCGGAACCGGCGCTCAGCGGAGGAGGTGACCCGATGCCAGCAGAGGCGGCAGATGCAGGAAACGCCGGTGGCGCGGGTGCCCCGCAGGGCTTGTCGTGGTCGTGGGAGCTGGACTTCGGTGCCCTGCTGGCCGCCCTTACCGGTACTGACCCGCCTGACGCGGATTCCCCCGGCGTAGGGGGTGAGGAGGCTGCGCAGCAGGCTATCCAGGATGACCTGGATGCCCTGGATGACCAGGATGGCGGCGCGGGACGGACTCCGGTGACGGCGGTGGCGGGGCGGGTCGCCGAGCGGCTGGCGCCGGGCCCGGACCTGGCCGCGTGGCTGGCTACTGCGCTGCCGGCCGGCCTCGGTGACGGTGACCTGGCCGCGGTCGCGGGATCATGGCGGCGGGTGGCGTCGTGGGCGCAGGCCCGGGAGCTGGCCGCGGTCGCGCAGATGACCTCCCGGGCCGCCGCCCGGGACGAGCACGCCAGCACCAGCGAGGATGGGCGTCCCTCCCAGGTCACGCCGTCGGCGGCGGCGGAGGTGGCGCTGGAGCTGACGATGTCGCAGTACGGGGCGTCGGCGTGGGCGCAGCTGGCGGTGGAACTGGCCTGGCGGCTGCCCGGCACCGGCGCCGCGCTCACCGCCGGGGTCATCGACCTGCCCCGGGCCCGTCTGATCGCGGAGGCGACCAGCCCACTCGGTGATGAGATCGCCCGCGCGGTCGAGGAACGGGTCCTGCCCGCCGCCGGCGACCAGACCACCGGGATGCTCCGCGCCGCCCTGCGTCGCGCCGTCATCGCCACGGACCCGCAAGGCGCAGAGGAACGCCGCAAGGATGCAGAGCGGCGGGCGCAAGTGGTGCTCTATCCGGATCAGGACTGCACGGCGACGCTGGCCGGGCAGCGGCTGCCCGCGGTGCACGCCGCGGCGGCGATGGCGCGGATAAAGGCCATGGCCCGCGCCTTGAAGGCCTCCGGCGCCGGCGGCGGCGTCGACCTGCTGTCCGCCCAGGTGTACATCGGCCTCCTCCTCGGCACCCTGCCCCTGATCCCGCCCGCCGAAGACGCGCCCCCCGACCAGCCTCCCGGCACCGATGCTCATGACGATCCCGGCGACGGACCCCGCGACGACCCAGGCAATGGGCCCGCTGATGACCCGCGAGATGACAGCCCGGCTAATGACGTGCCGCCGCCCGGGGACCAGGACGCGCCCCGCGACGAAGACCCCGGTCCCGGCGATGGTCCGGCGCAGGGTACGCCCGCCGGTTACAGCGACGCCGACCACGATGACGACGGCTGGCTGGCCCCCGACTGGTCAGGCCTGCCTGCACTGATCCCGCCCGCCTTCACCCGCCCCGGCGCCCCGGTCCCGGATGGCCGGCCGGTGGCCGGGCTGCTGGACGTGTCGCTGCCCTGGCAGGTACTGGCAGGGATCAGCTCCGGGCCGGGGTACCTGGGCCGGATCGGGCCGATAACTGCCCCTCAGGCCCGCCGCCTTGCCGCGGCCGCCGCCCGGGACCCGGCCGTCGAATGGCGGATCATCGTCACCACTACCGACGGGTACGCCCTCGCCGTCACCCGCATCCCCTGCCCCCGCCCCCGCGGCCGTCCGCCCGGATCGGGCACCGGGCAAGGAGCCGGTGATGCAGCCGGAACGGGCGCTGGGAACCGACCCGGTGCCGGGACCGGGCTAGTCGGCCGCGTCACCCTGACCATCGGCGAGGACATTGCGGCCCACCCGCCGCCCTCGTGGCCGAGACAAGGATCAGGAGCAGGCCCGGGCCCGCCAGACGGCATCCTTTCCCGGGTATTGCTGGCCGCAGCCACCGCCGCGGCCTGTGCCCGGGCTGCCATAGCCGCCGATGACGCCGCCGGAGGGTGCGCGCACAGCTCGGCTAGCCCCGCCTACCGGCCCCCGCCGCGGCTCAAGGAATATGTTGCCGCCCGGGACCTCACCTGCCGGTTCCCCCGCTGCCGCCAGCCCGCCTGGCGCGGCGACCTCGACCACACCATTCCGTTCGACGACGGCGGCCTGACCTGCCGCTGCAACCTCGGCGGCCTCTGCCGCACCCACCACATCCTCAAGCACCACCCCGACTGGAAACTACGGCAGATAGCCCCCGGCACCTTCGCCTGGACCACGCCGGCCGGCCGGGCCTTCACCGCAACCCCCGACACCCACATCGTGTAGGAAGCCCAGCGGAGGGCGGTCGGCAATGCAAGGCAGCGACGGCCCGGGCAAGACAGGGGCAGCCAGGGCAGGGCAGGAGGGCGAGGCGGCGGGCAGGCGAGCGACGGTGGGCAGCCCGGCCATGAAGAGCAGTCGGCCGGCCAGCCTGGCAGACCGGCAACGGCGCAAGGAGGTCGCAGCTCATGGGCTGGGATAACCCGCCGGTGCCATGGCAGGAATTCGAACGGCGACTGTCCTGGCGCGCCTCCAGCAGCCGCGACAATAGCGCCCGCAGCGACCCCCGCAGCGATGGCGACACCCGCGACACCCGCGANNGACAGCGGCGACAGCGGCGACAACGGGAAGCCGGCTGGGGGCGTAGCTGCGCAGCGGCCGCAGCCGGTGACCCACCTGCCTGACCGGCGGAAACGACCGAGACGTCAGGGCCAGCCGGGCCGCCTGGGCCAGCCGGGCCGCCTGGACCTGGCTGACCGGCAGGGCGGCCCCGCGTGGGCGGAGCTGCACTGCCATTCGTCCTACAGTTTCCTCGACGGCGCGTCCAGCCCCGCCGAGCTGGTCGGCGAGGCGCTGGAACTCGGCCTGACAGCGCTGGCCATCACTGATCACGACGGCATGTATGGAGTGCCGCAGTTCGCCCAGGCAGCAGCCCGCGTGAAGGAGGCAGGAGGCACCGGTCTCGGCACGGTCTTCGGCGCCGAACTCAGCCTGGACCTGCCCGGCGGCCAGGGCGGCGTTCCCGACCCCACCGGCAGGCACCTGCTGGTGCTCGCCCGCGACCCGGACGGATACCGGCGGCTGTGCCGGGTGATCAGCGCGGCGCAGATCGCCGGGGGAGAAAAGGGCCGCCCCGTCTACGACGCAGCGCAGCTCGCTGCGGCGCATGACGGGCACTGGGTGATCCTCACCGGCTGCCGAAAGGGCGCCGTGCCCGCCGCCCTGGCCGCCGGCGGCCTGGGACCGGCCGGCCAGGAGACGGCCGGCGGGGAGACAGCCGGCCAGGAGGCAGCCGCCCGGGAGCTCAGCGAGCTAGCAGCCATGTTCGGCCGGGACAACGTCATGGTGGAGCTGATCAGTCACGGCCAGCCAGCCGACGACGAGCGCAACGACGCGCTGTTCGAGCTGGCCGCCAGGGCAGGGCTAGCCGTGATCGCCACGAATAACGTGCATTACGCGGATCCGCCGCGGGCCAGGCTGGCCCAGGCGCTGGCCGCGATCAGGGCCCGCCGGAGCCTGGACGAGATGAATGGCTGGCTGGCCGCCTCCGGGACTGCCTACCTGAGGTCGGGCGCGGAGATGGCCGCGCGGCTGCGCAGGTATCCCGGCGTGCTGGAGCGTACCGTGGAGCTGGCCGGCGACTGCGCGTTCGACTTCAAGGTGATCGCCCCGAAGCTGCCGGACTTCCCGGTGCCCGAGGGCTGCGACGAGGCGCGCTTCCTGCGGGAGCTGGTCGCCAGGAAGGCACCGGAACGCTACGGCCCGCCGCATCGCGAACGCGTGCCAGGTGCCTACCGTCAGATCGAGCGCGAGCTCGACGTGATCGAGGATCTTAAGTTTCCCGGCTACTTCCTGATCGTGCACGACATCGTCAGGTTCTGCGAGGAGGCCGGCATCCTCTGCCAGGGCCGTGGTTCAGCGGCCAATTCAGCGGTCTGCTACGCGATCGGGATTACCAGCGTGGACTCCGTCCGGCATGGATTGCTGTTTGAACGGTTCCTGTCATCGGGCCGTGACGGTCCGCCCGACATTGACCTGGACATCGAGCACCGCCGCAGGGAGGAGGTCATCCAGTACGTTTACGAGACCTACGGCAGGGACCGGGCGGCCCAGGTCGCCAACGTGATCTCCTACCGGCCGCGGATGGCGCTGCGCGACGCCGGGCGGGCACTCGGCTACGCGCCGGAGCAGCAGGATCAATGGGCACGTCAGGTCGGCCCCCGGCAGTATGGCGCGGGCCAGCCGGTCCCGCCTGACTCCGGGGTTCCCGAGGCAGTGGTCAAGCTCGCCGGGCAGATGCAGCGGCTGCCCCGGCACCTTGGCATCCACTCCGGCGGGATGGTGATCTGCGACCGGCCGGTGGGGGAGGTGTGCCCGGTGGAGTGGGCGCGGATGCCCGGCCGCACGGTGCTGCAGTGGGACAAGGACGACTGCGCGTACGCCGGCCTGGTCAAGTTCGACCTGCTCGGCCTGGGCATGCTGTCGGCGCTGCGGGACTGCTTCGAGCTGGTCGAGGCCCATCACGGCCGGCGCTGGAGCCTGGATTCGATTCCGCAGGAGGACGTCGGCGTCTACGGGATGCTGCGGGCGGCGGACACGGTCGGGGTCTTCCAGGTCGAGTCGCGTGCCCAGATGGCCACCCTGCCGCGGCTGCGGCCGGAGAAGTTCTACGACCTGGTGATCGAGGTCGCGCTGATCAGGCCGGGCCCGATCCAGGGCGGCTCGGTCCATCCCTACCTGCGCCGCAAGCGCGGCGAGGAGCCGCCGGCCCTGCCGCACCCGTCCATGGAGCATGCGCTCGGCAAGACCCTCGGCGTGCCGCTGTTCCAGGAGCAGATGATGCAGATCGCGGTGGACTGCGCCGGGTTCACCCCGACCGAGGCGGACAAGCTCCGTCAGGCGATGAGCTCCAAGCGCGCCCCGGAGCGAATCGAGGAACTGCACCAGCGGCTGCTGGAGGGAATGGCGGAAAGGGACATCCCGCCGGCCGTCGCCGAGGACATCTACGAGAAGATCCTCGCTTTCTCCAGCTTCGGGTTCCCCGAGTCGCACGCGATCAGCTTCGCCTACCTGGTTTACGCGAGCGCCTGGCTGAAGTGCTACTACCCGGCCGCGTTCACCGCCGCGCTGCTGCGCAACCAGCCGATGGGCTTCTACTCGCCGGCCAGCCTGATCAGCGACGTACGACGGCACGGCGTGCAGGTAAGCGGCATCGATATCAACGTCAGTGCCGTGCTCGCGACGCTCGAAGAGCAGCAAAAACCACTAAACCAGATGCATAACGGATGGTTCCCCGCCAGTCCAGCCCGCAAGGCTGATCTCACCGGGGCAGCTGCGCCAGCGTCTGCGCAGCCCGCGATCCGGCTCGGCCTGTCCGGCGTGCGGAACCTGGGCGCCGCGGCGGCTGCCGCCATCGTGGCCGGGCAGCCGTA
The DNA here is from genome assembly GCA_003168215.1 of Actinomycetota bacterium. GTDB lineage: Bacteria > Actinomycetota > Actinomycetes > Streptosporangiales > Streptosporangiaceae > Palsa-506. Next base: position 20,963 of record PMSW01000076.1, on the reverse strand, counting down.
CGCGGACCTGGAGGACTTCGCTCGCCGCACCGCGCTGCCCGCGCCGACGCTGGAGGCACTGGCCATGGCGGGCGCGTTCGGCTGCTTCGGGGTGAGCAGGCGCGAAGCGCTGTGGGCGGCCGGCGCGGCCGCCACGATCTGCGATGGCCAGCTGTCGGGCACCACCCCGGGGATGGCCGCGCCGCCGCTGCCGGCCATGACCGCAGCCGAGGAGACCTTCGCCGACCTGTGGGCGACAGGCACCTTCGGTACCCATCCGATCGAGCACATCAGGGAAATGCTCACTGAGCGCGGAGTGGCGCCATCATCGGCGCTGAAGACGGCGCCGGACCGGTCCGCCATCGTGGTCGGCGGGCTGGTCACGCACCGGCAGCAGCCGGGGACGGCGCGGGGGGTGGTGTTCCTGAGCCTGGAGGACGAGACCGGGATGGCCAACGTGATCTGCCCGCCGGCCGTGTGGGAACGGCACCGCCGCCTGGCGATGGACGCCAGCGCGCTGCTGGTGCACGGCCGGGTGGAACGGCTGGAAGGGGCAGTCAGCCTGCTCGCCACCAGGCTGCAGCGGCTCCGGGTGGTCGCCGCCGCCCGCAGCCGCGACTTCCGCTGAGCCCGCGATCCTCACAGGCGCATTTCCGCCTTGGCCGCCGGGCTGTCCGCCGGGTGGAACACGCCAAGCACCCGCATCGTGACAGCGCCGGTGTTCTCCAGGCAGTGCAGCTGCCGGCGCGGCAGGTGCACGCAGGTGCCAGCGGACAGCGGGCTATCAGCGCCATTCAGGTGCAGTACGCCCGCTCCCTCCAGTACCAGCACCACCTCGTCATAGGGGTGGCTGTGCTCAGGTGCCCGGCCAGCCGGAATCTCGCCCAGGAACTGCGTGGCCGCCGCGCAGCCCTGCCCAGGGCCGAACAGGACGCGGAAACGGCGGTCTCCCGTCGTCTCGACCTCGCAGTCCCGCAGGTCACGGGCCTGGGGGGTCGCCTGATCACGCTGTTCCGGATGGCCGGCTGCCGCGGCGCCGGCGGGACGGCCAGGCTCCGGTGTCCCGGCGGGCAGGGTGACCGCGTCGATCAGGAGATCAGCCGGTCCGGCTGCGTATATCCGGTATTTCATGTCCGGCGGGATCCAGAGTCCCCGGTCCGGGCCGAGCGGCAGGCCAGCCTGGCCTGCGCTGGCCAGCCGCCCGCGGCCGCCGATCACGAACCACAGCTCGCCGGCCGATCCGGCGGTGCCGTCGAGTAGCGCGCCGGGCGGGATCTCGGCGAGCCGCCGGACGAGGCCAAGCCCGGCCTGCCTGGTGTCCGGCAACCTGGTGTCCGGCAATCTGTTGTCCAGCAGCCCGGCGTCCGGCGGCCCGGTGTCCAGCAAGGTCCGGACCCGTGTGCCAGCGGCAGCGTGATCGACGTGCGCGTCGGCTGCCCGGGCCACCGGTCCGGTGGTCATCCCGGCTGGCCCGAGTACAGTGGCGCGGGCCCGTGAGCCGCCACCACGGTGGCGAGGGCCTGGTTGAAGCGGTCCATCTCCTCCAGGGTGTTGTAATGCGCGAGGCCGATCCGCAGCGCTTCGCCCCAGGCGATCCGGTCGTGCAGCCCGGGGGCGTAGTAGTTGCCGTCGCTCCACACGCCGAACCCTAGGTCGGCCAGCGCCGGGCTGAGCTTCGCCGACGGAACCCCGGGGAAGTTGACCAGGAACGTCGGGACCCGGCCCGCCATGGTAGGCAGGCCGTAGGTCGTGGCGCCGGGCGGAAGGCCGGCCAGCAGCCGGTCGCCAAGCTGCCGTTCCCAGGCGGCGACCGCCGCGGGCCCGCCCAGGCTGTCGAGGTAGGCGAAGGCGGCGAGCAGGCCGCCAAGCAGCTCGTACGCCTGGGTGCCGGTCTCGAAGCGGTGGCCGACCGGCTCCATCGGGGCGGGCCTGGCCTTGTAGGGCCGCCACGACTCGAGCAGCTCACGGCGGCCGAAGGCGATGCCGAGGTGCGGCCCGCAGAACTTGTAGGCGGAGCAGAGCAGGACGTCGGCGCCGATCGCCCGCACGTCCACCGGCTCATGCGGGGCGTACTGCACGGCGTCGACCCACGCGAGGGCTCCGGCCTGATGGGCCAGGTCGCACACCGCGCTGGCGTCCACGATCGTGCCGACGGTGTTCGCTGCCCACGGGAACGCGACGACCCTTGTCCGCGGACCCAGCAGGCGCTCCAGATCCGACAGGTCCAGCGTGGTGTCGGCGTGCACGTCGGCCAGCCGGACCACGAGCCCGCGATCCTGGGCCAGGTCGAGCCATGGCGCCACGTTGGCGTCGTGGTCAAGCCGGGTAACCACGATCTCGTCGCCCGGCTGCAGGTCGCGGCCGAGCGTGCGGGACAGCGTGTAGTTCAGCGAGGTCATGTTAGGCCCGAAGATGATCTCCTCGGCGGTGCAGCCGAGGAAGCGCGCCGACGCCTCGCGGGCGTCGCCGACGAGCGCCTCGATCCGCCGGCTGGCGGCGTACGGCGCGCCCGTGTTGCCGCTCGCCTCGCGGTAGACCCTGGCTACCGCGGCGCCGACCTCGTCCGGGGTCTGGGTGCCGCCGGGCGCGTCGAGAAAGACGAAGTCGTCGCGCAGCGAGCTGAAGCGGGCGCGGACGTTGACCAGGCCATCCGGCGGGCCGGCCAGGTGGCCGTTACCAGGCCCGATGCCGCTCCGGGGCTGGTCAGCGGGGGAATAGGTCATTGACAGCAAATTAGAACAAAGCCGACGACAGGTCAACGCCCCGCACTGCAGCCGCACTCGTTCAGGGCGGTGGGAGGGCATGGATCCGCGGATCTCGGTGGTCCGGTGAGGTCAGCCGGATTCAGGGCGCGGCCCGGGCAGCGCGATCGGCGCGCCAGCACCAGGTCCGCATCGGCACGTCGATCTCGCTGGCGCCGGGAAACCGCTCCTCCAGCACGGCCCGCGCGCGGGTCAGCGCCGCCGTTCTGTCTTCCTGGCTCGCGGTGATGAGGTTGCTGTAAGTGGCCAGCATGCCGACGAAGTCGCTGATCGTCATCGCGCGGGTGAATCCGAACGTCGCGGTCTCGGCATTGCCGAACAGCCCCGTCCCGGGCAGCGTGACCTCACGATGCCGGGGCCTGCGGCGGGCCGGACCCTGGCCAGCAGGCCGGACGGTCTCCTCGCTGTCAGGCCGGCCCCACTGCGCCCAGTCGAGCTCGCGCAGCCAGCCGGCCTCGCGGTCGCGGCCCGTCCAGACCGCGCCGAAGCGGCCGCCGTCACGCAGCACCCGGCCGATCTCGGGGATGGCAAGCTCGGGATCCATCCAGTGCCAGGCCGAGGAGACGAACACGCCGTCGGCGCTGGCGTCGGGCATCGGGATCGCCTCACCCCGGCCATCGACAACACGCACGGCCGGCGAGCGCGCCCCCAGGACCGCCCGCATCCGCTCGTCGGGCTCGACCGCCACGACATGCGGTACCTTGACCGCAAGCGCACGGGTGAGCAGGCCGGTGCCGGCCGCCAGGTCGACGGCGACCTGGCACTGCGCCGGCAGCAGCCAGTCGACCGCGACCTCCGGCGGCCCGGGCCGCAGCCGGTCGTAGTCGCCGGCCACCGCACCGAAGGACATCGAGCGCTCTGCACGGCTGGCCACGCCTGCCACACTAGCCCGGCGCGCAGCTTGCCACGTTCATCCGCCAGGAACCCACGTCATCCGCCAGGAAGCCCACGTTCATCCGCCAGGAAGCACTGCGGTCGGTGAACTGGGGAATGTCAGCCCAGGTTTCTCATTCCGGCGCTGGTCCGGCAACTTGGCTTACCGGGAAGCGGCGCTCGGAGTCGGACATCTTGCTGTGGGCGGCGGCGCCGAGATCTATGCCGAGGACGTCCGCGAGCAGCACCAGGTAGAGCAGCACGTCTGCCATCTCTTCGCCCGCTCGCGTCCGGAGCGGTTCGCTCGCCGCGAGGCCACGGACGTCGGCGGCTGGCAGCCACTGGAACAGCTCGGCCAGTTCGCCGACTTCCCCGACCAGGGCGAGGACTACTGACTTGGGGTCGTGGAACTTCCCCCAGTCCCGGTCTTCGGCGAACTGCCTCATGCGGTCACGCAGAACCTCGAGTTCAGACACGCCTGCAGGTCCCACGCCGGTTAGCTGACGAAGGACTTGACGTCCTTGACGAGCTTGTCCTCGATCTCGAAGTTCCAGGTGATCTCGGCCACGTCCACCACGAGGAACAGGCTGGAGATCAGCAACGTCTCGATCGCTGCGACCGCGAGGTGCTCGATCCACTTGCCGATGCCGATGCGGACCGTGAAGTCGTCTGGACTCCCCGCGATCATGATGGTCATCGCGCGGTCGGCGGCGATGAGCCCGCTCAGGAACCCGCCTTTCCTGGCCTGGATGACCACACCCTGCGGGCTCGGTGCGGAGGTCTGGACCGTGAAGCCGTCGGTCTTCAGGTACTCCTCGATGTGGGACTGCAGGGCGCTCAGATCCGTGCTCTTGCCCTGGAAGTGCTCCACCTTCTCGCCGATCATGACTGCCTCCTTCGGATTCGTCGCCGGGTCGTCTGACCTGCGCATGCTACGAGACACTGCTCCCGGCGCCGCACCGAGGGTGTCAGACCTGCCCGAGTACGTCGCCGAACAGCCTGAGCATGGAGGACCATGACTGACGGTCCGCCCGGGGGTCGTAGCCAAAGCCGGGCATGCCGAACTGGTCGGCCGCGGGATTGGTGAAGCTGTGCTTGACCCCGCCGTAAAGCTCGAGCCGCCATTCGGTGACGCCGGCCTCGCGCATCTCTGCTTCGAAGGCCAGCCGCTCCTCGGGTGCCGCAAACGGATCGTCCGTACCGCAGCACATCAGGACGCTGGCGCGGATGTTCCGGGAATCCTCGGGCCGGGGCGTGGTGAAGCCGGGATGGAAGCCCACGACGGCCTTCAGGTCGGCGCCGGCGCGGGCCAGCTCAAGCGCCACCACGCCGCCGAAGCAGTACCCGATCGCGGCAACGCGACCGGCGTCAGTCGCGGGCTGGGCGAGCAGGACATCAAGGCCGGCGCGGGCGAGACGCGCGGTGCGCCGGGGGTCGGCAGTCAGCGCGCGGAGGCGTTCCTGTGCCTGGTCCAGCGGGGGGCACTGGCCGTCCCCGAAGTAGTCCAGCGCAAAGGCGATGTAGCCCAGGGCTGCCAGGCGCTCAGCGACCTCTTTGGCGTGCTGGCCGAGGCCGGAGCCTTCGTGCGCGACCAGGACCGCCGGACGTTTGCCTGGCTGCTGGTCGTCTAAGGCCAGGTGCCCGACCATGATACTGCCGTCGGCTTCGTACCAAATATCCTCGGTGTGCACTCTGCCCCCAAATTTGGTGGTTGTCAGTCAGACGCCCACCAGCACCGCCTGGTTGCCACCTGGCAGCGGATGGGAGTCAGCTGGCAGCGGGCGAGGGCGGAGCGCCGGGCAGTTCCACGCCGATGTCACGCAGTTCGCCGAGCGCGGCCTTTGTCGTGGCTGCGGTGACTCCCGCGGTGAGTCCGAGTAGCACCCTGGTGGCGAACCCCGCTCGCACGGCATCGGCAGCGGTCGCCCGCACGCAGTAGTCGGTGGCAATCCCGGCCACGTCGAGGCTGGTGACGCCTCGCTCGCGGAGCCAGCTCTGCAGCGATTCGCCATCGGCGGCCGTGCCCTCGAACCCGCTGTAGGCAGCCGCGTGGGCGCCTTTGCGGAACACCTGCTCGATGCGGCTGGTGTCCAGGTCAGGGTGGAAATCCGCGCCCGGCGTCCCGGCCACGCAGTGCGGCGGCCAGGTCGTCGCGAAGTCGGGCTCCGCCGAGAAGTGCGCGCCGGGATCGATGTGATGGTCCTGGGTCGCCACCACGTGCTGGTAGCCGCTGTCGGGGCTTGCCAGGCAGGCGCTGATTGCCCTGGCCACGGCGGCACCGCCGGCGACCGGGAGCGAGCCGCCCTCGCAGAAGTCGTTCTGCACGTCCACGATCACCAGAGCGCGCATGCCCTGCTCCTGTCCCGAGCGCCTCGCTGCCGGCCGGCGCCGTTGATCACATAGCCGGCTTTCTTCATACCGCAAGGTCTACCTCAGCTGAAGGTGACGCGCGTTATCTCTCTACCTCGCAGTGAGCGTCCAGGCCGGTGAGCTCCAGGATCCTGCGGACCGCCGGGCTGGGGCGGCGGATGACCGGCCGCCGGCCTTCCGGCAGGGAGCGGCCCGGGCCGGCTATCAGCCGTGCAGCGGCACAGTCGAGGAAACCAACCCGTGCCATGTCGAAGACGAGCTGCTGAGGTTTCCTAGCCAGGATCTGCGCCAGCTGCCCGGAGAGCCACGGCGTGCTGGCAATGTCCAGCTCGCCGGCGAGCACGACCACGGCAGTCCCCGTGGTCATGTCCCACTCGACCGCCAGGAACTGTCCTTGGGGGCCGGACGGCATCGCCGCTAGCTCCCTGCCTGGTGAGCTTGGCTGACGCGGGAGAACTGCTGATGCCGGTCGTCGCTGCGATCGCGATCGGCGTTCAGGCGGTGAGCAGCGGAATGTGACCAGGTCATGAGAACTCCCGTGCGGCAGCGGCAACTTAGAGCTAGAGCCGACTGCTGTCAGGAGGCATCTTCGGAAGTCATCCAGCGAAGACGCGAGGCCAGCATCGACGTGACGGTGAGCCGCAGGGGTTCTGGGCGGCGTCGTGGCGACCCTGCAATTATGCCCCAGGCGGGCTGTAGTGGTGACTCTTCTGCTCTGGCATGGTGAGGCATAGCAGCGCAAGGCCGAGAGCAGGGCAGCCGGCCGGACGAAGCCCGGGCCAGGCGCGGGCGGAGGAGTGGCAGTGACTGATGACCTGAACGCACTTGTCTCCGCTCTTCCCGATGGCCATGTGATCACCGACCCGGATATCGTCGAGTCCTACCGCCGGGACCAGACCGCGGTCGCAGCGCCCGGGCGGCCGCTGTGCGTCGTTGCCGCGCGCGCCACCGACGAGGTGGCGGAGACGATGCGGTGGGCCAGCAAGCACAGCGTTCCGGTAGTGCCGCGCGGCGGCGGAACCAGCCTGGCAGGCGGCGCGGCCGCCATCGACGGCTGCGTGGTCCTCTCGCTCGCCCGGATGGACCAGATCCTTGAGCTCGACCCGGCTAATGAGCTGGCCGTCGCCGAGGCTGGCGTGCTCAACGCGAATCTGGACAGGGCAGCGGCGGCACACGGACTGATGTACGCGCCCGACCCGTCGAGTTATGAGATATCGACGATCGGCGGCAACCTGGCAACCAATGCGGGCGGGCTGCGCTGCGTGAAATACGGCGTCACCCGGGATGCCACGCTCGGACTGGAGGTCGTGCTCGCCGACGGCCGCGTGCTGCCGACCGGCCGAAGGACGGTCAAGGGCGTGGCCGGCTACGACCTGACCAGCCTGTTCGTGGGCTCCGAGGGAACCCTCGGGGTGATCACCTCAGCGACCCTGCGGCTGCGTCCGCGGCCCTCCGTGCCTCCGGTCACGCTCGCCGCAAGCTTCCCCAGCTTCGCCATGGCAGCCCAGGCGGTCACCGCGATCCTGCGCGCGCGGCTGCAGCCGAGCCTGCTCGAACTGCTCGACCGGGCCACGCTGCGCGCTATCGACGCCTGGAAGCACCTCGGCTTCGGCGACTCAGTGCAGGCGCTGCTCATCGCCCAGGACGACAGCGACGACTCGGTCGGCCGGGCCGGGATCATGCGGGATATCTGCACCGGGCACGGCGCCCTGCTGGCGGACGTCTCGGAGAGCGAGGCGGAGTCGCAGCAGCTGCTCGACATTCGCCGGCTCTCCTACCCCGCGATCGAGCGGCTCGGGGTGACGCTGGTCGAGGACGTCTGCGTGCCGCGCTCCCGGCTGCCGGAGATGATCGGATGCATCGAGCTCGCCGCCGAACGGCACGGGGTCCTGATCGCCACTGTCGCGCACGCCGGCGATGGCAACCTGCATCCGGTCTTCGTCTTCGACCGGGGCCTGGCGGAGGGCGACGTGCCGCCCAGCGTCTGGGCAGCCGCCGACGAGGTGTTCCGAGCCGCGCTGGATATGGGCGGCACGCTGACCGGAGAGCATGGCGTCGGCCTGATCAAGCGGCGCTGGCTGGCCCTCGAACTTGGCGAGAATTCGATGGACGTGCACCGCGCCATCAAGGGCGCGCTCGACCCGGCAGGCATCCTGAACCCCGGCAAGGGATTCTGACCGGCGTCTTTCGCAGCCCGGCGGCTCGCTTTCCCTCAGTCGGGCCACTCCGCTTTCCCGCGCGGGAGAGTAGCGGTAGCCTCGGACCATGACAGCCCGCAGCACCCTCCTGCTTACCTGGCCGCGCTGACGGCACAGGCAGGACAATCAGCGCGGCGGCCCCTTCGTAAGGAGGGGCTTTTTCGTTCCCGGACAAGCCTTGACGAGGATGCGATGAGTGAGCATGTCACCCAGGATCAGGTCCCGCCGCGAGCCGACGGCACGGACGCCGAGCTGCCATTCAGATATAACGCAAGGCTGGCCGGCGACATCGAGCTCGCCTGGCAGGACCGGTGGGAGGCCGATGGAACCTTTCACGCGCCGAACCCGGCAGGGCCGCTGGCCGCGGGATTCGAGCAGGTGGCCGGCCGGCCGAAGTTCTACGTGCTCGACATGTTCGCCTATCCCAGCGGCGCGGGCCTGCACGTCGGCCACGCGGTCGGTTACATCGGCACTGATGTATACGCCCGGTTCCTGCGGATGACCGGCCATGCGGTCCTGCATCCGTACGGCTACGACGCATTCGGCCTCCCGGCCGAGCAGTACGCGATCGACACCGGGCAGCATCCGGCCGTCACCACGAAGATCAACATCGGAATCATGCGCCGCCAGCTGCGCAGGCTGGGCCTCGGGCATGACCCCCGCCGCGAGATAGCGACCTCCGATCCCGGCTTCTACCGCTGGACCCAGTGGATCTTCCTGCAGATCTTCAACAGCTGGTTCGACGAGGACCGGGGCAGCGCCAGGCAGATCGCGGAGCTGATAGCCGAGTTCGAGGCGGGGACGCGGGAGCCGGCCGGCCCGGCCAACCCGGGCGGCAAGCCATGGGCGGAGCTGGACGAGGTGACCCGTCGCCAGGTGGTGGACGGCCGCAGGCTGGCCTACATCTCCGAGGAGCTGGTCAACTGGTCCCCGGACCTTGGCACGGTGCTGGCCAACGAGGAGGTCACCGCCGACGGGCGCAGTGATATCGGGAACTACCCGGTGTACCGGCGGCCGCTGCGGCAGTGGATGCTGCGGATCACCGCGTACGCGGACCGGCTGCTGGCCGACCTGGAGCCGCTCGACTGGCCAGAGCCGATCAAGACGCAGCAGCGGAACTGGATCGGCCGCAGCGACGGCGCGACGATCAGCTTCCCGGTCGCCAGTAGCTTCCCGGCCGCCGGCCGCGCCGCGGCGGCCGGGCCGGCGGTGGAGCCAGCGGCCGGGCCGGCGGCTGATCCAGCGGCCGGGCCAGCGGTGATCACTGTCTTCACGACGCGGCCGGACACCCTGCCCGGTGCCACCTATCTGGTCCTCGCGCCCGAGCACCCGCTGGCTGACAGCCTGGTCGCCGGCACCTGGCCGCAGGGCACCCCGCAAGGGTGGCGGTTCACCGACGGGCGCAGCGGCAGCGATGCCGGCTGGTCACCAGCAGCGGCAGTGCATGCCTACCGGGAGCGCGCGGCGACGATGGGCGACCGGCAGCGTGCCAGCAGCCGTGACAAGACAGGGGTGTTCACCGGCTGCTACGCCGTCAATCCTGCTACCGGCGGCCAGATCCCGGTGTTCCTCGCCGACTACGTGCTGATGGGCTACGGCACCGGGGCCATCATGGCGGTGCCGGCGCACGACGAGCGCGACCTGGCGTTCGCGCGCGAGTTCGGCCTGCCGGTCACCGAGGTGGTCAGCCCTCCTGACCAGGAGGACCCGGTCGAGGCAGCCATCGCATGGCTGGAGCACTCGGGCCACGGGCACCGGCAGCGGACTTACCGGCTGCGGGACTGGCTGTTCTCCCGGCAGCGGTACTGGGGCGAGCCGTTCCCCATCGTCTACGACTCCCTCGGCATGCCGCGCGCGCTGCCGGAGGACCTGCTGCCGGTCATGCTGCCGGAGATGACCGAGTTCGGCGCCGGACCGCCGGATGGCAGGACCGGCGATCCGCTGCCGCCGCTGGCCAGGGCCAGCGACTGGGCAGAGGTCGAGCTGGACCTGGGCGACGGCCGCAGGACCTACCGGCGCGAGCTGAACACGATGCCGCAGTGGGCCGGGTCGTGCTGGTATTACCTGCGGTACCTGGACCCGGACAACGACACGGCATTCGTCGACCCGCAGATTGAGCGTTACTGGATGTCGCCGCCAGGGGCGGCCCCCGGTGACGGCGGCGTGGATCTGTACGTCGGCGGGGCGGAGCACGCCGTGCTGCACCTGCTGTATGCCAGGTTCTGGCACAAGGTGCTGTTCGATCTCGGCCACGTATCGACCCGCGAGCCGTTCCGGCGGCTGCTCAACCAGGGATACATCCTGGCCGACGCCTTCACCGACGCGCGCGGCAGGTACGTGCCGGCTGCAGAGGTCGGCCTGCTGCCGGACGGCACGCCCGCCCGCGATGGCAAGCTGGTGACGCGCCGCGCGGGAAAGATGGGCAAGAGCCTGAAGAACGGCATCAGCCCCGACGAGATGTATGCCAGGTACGGTGCGGACACCCTGCGGCTGTATGAGATGGCGATGGGCCCGCTCGATGGCGACCGGCCGTGGCAGACCGACGATGTCGTCGGTGTCTACCGGTTCCTGCAGCGGCTGTGGCGCAGCCTGGTCGATGAGCGGACCGGCGATCTCATCGTCGACGCCGGTCCGCTGGACGACGAGACGGCCCGGCTGCTGCACCGGACGGTCAGCGCGGTGCGCGGTCACTATGCCGCGCTGCGGTTCAATGTCGCCATTGCCCGGCTGCAGGAACTCACCAGCCATGCCAGCCGGATCGCCGCAGCCGGGGGAGCGGTGCCGCGATCGCTGGCCGAGCCGCTGGTGCTCATGGTCGCGCCGCTCGCGCCGCATATCGCCGAGGAACTCTGGGCCCGCCTCGGTCACGGCGAGTCCGTCAGCAAGGCGGCATTCCCCGAGGCCGACGAGACGCTGGCGGCTGAGCTGGCCGTCGTTATCCCGGTGCAGCTGGACGGCAGGCTCCGGTTCAGGATCGAGGTGCCGTCGGATGCCAGCGAGGAGCAGACCCGGGAGATCCTGACCAGCCATCCGGACTTCGCCCGGCTTGTCGGCGACGCTGCGATCGAGCGCATCATCATCGTCCCCGGCCGGGCCGCCAGCGTGGTTACCCGCGGGCCGGATCGCGATCGGTGAAGCCCGTCAGGCGATCTGCTTGCCGTTGACTGTCAGGGTGACTTGCTCGTTCGGGAAGCACATGAGTCCGGCGATCCCCTCGGCTCCGGGGATCGGCGTCTCGTAACTCCAGACGAGACTGTCGCGGACCTCGTCACCGACCACGACCGACCAGTACGATGCCTGGCCCTTGAATGGGCATCTGGTCTGCAGGGTCGTGGGCCGGAGCAGGTCGGTGCGCACGTCCTCCGGCGGTACGTAATAGCGGGTCGGCAGCCCGGTCTCGTCGAGCAGGACGGGCCGGTCGGAAACCGCCAGTTTCTCACCGCCGACGGTTACCTCAAGATGAAGCTCGCTGGGCGTGATGGTGATCCGGTGTCCTTTAGCCATGCCTGGTCAACCTCGCTCCGGCCCTGATGATTCCAGCGGCCGGTGATCGGGAAGCTGGGTGCCACCGCCCGCGATCCGCAGCCAGCAGCGAGTCGGGGAATTGGGGGGTTCCATCGAGCCGCCGTGCACGGAGCCGCCGACGCGCGCGGCTAGCGCCAGCCGGTGCGGACCTTCAGCCACGCCAGGGCTGCCTCGTGAAGATTTCCTCCGGCGGCGGTCCGCCGAAGGCAAGGACGCTCGGCAGCATCGTCAGCAAATGGAGGGCTTGGCGCCGGCTGACAGGACCCGGTCGCCCGGCCGTAGCCGCTTGCCCTGCCAGTACCCCTGGTAAAGGTCCAGGATCACGGCCGCCCTGGCTTCGAAGGCCGGGGCGCGGGGGAGATCCAGGACCGGTACTGCCAGGGCTTGACCGGGTGCTCTGCCAGGATCCGCAGGACCGAGGATGCCGAGAGCCCATCGCCGGTCCCGGCCCTGGTGACCTCGGCCAGCAGTTCCGGTCCGGTCCAGCGCGACAGCGGCACCCCGGTTGCGGCGGGCAGCTGGCAGGCCAGCGCGACGACCGCGGCGCGCGTCAGCTCGCTGATCCGCCGCGGCCTGCCTGAGCGGGGCAGGTCAGCCAGCCCGTCCAGGCCGCAGCCGGCGAACCGGCCCCGCCACTTGCGAACGGTGTCCACGGTGATCCGCAGGTCCGCGGCGATCCGGGCGTTGTCCCGGCCGCGGGCGGCCGCCAGCACGATCTGTGCCCGCAGCCGGTCCCGGTGCGCCGTCCTGGCGCCGCGGGCGCGTTTCTTCAGGGTCTTGCACTCAGCGGCGGCCAGCGTGACCGGCACGGCGCGGGGCAGCAGCATGCCAGCTCCCAGGGGAAATCCACAGCTACGTAATCCGCTCCCCGGGCACGAGATCATAACCAGGCCCGATGCCGCCGCGCGGCACAATGAGGCGCATGCCCGCCATCCCGGAATCCACCCGCAGCTCCATCATCTTGCGGCTGCTGGACCACGCCGAGAAGAACTGGCCACAGCTGAAGAAAGTGCAGGCCAGATACCACGGCTCCTTCGCCTACATCACCGGCGTCCTGCCCGGCGGCGAGCAGATCCCGCTGCTGCGGCTCCGCTACGGTGGCTCCGCCCACTCCCTCGGCTTCGCGATCTACTCGCCCGCCCGCGACCGCTACGAAGACGCCGTCCTGCTCACCGGACTCCCCATCGGCAGCCCGCAACAAGCACTCGACACCGCCTGCACCGTCCACCTCGCAGCGCCCGGACACCAACCCGAATCATGACCCCCGACGAACTTACGGTGTCACCCACTAAGCCTCCGCAGCCAGCCATGGCGCGCCCGCGCCGGGGGGCGCTAGCCGGGCCGGGGGGCGCGGAAGCTGTCCAGCAGATGGTCGAGCATGGTGACCTGGCGCTCCGGGGCGACCCGGCCCGGGTACAGCACCCGCTCGGCGCTCAGCCCGTCGATCAGCACCACGAGCTGGTGCGTCGCGAAGTCGAGGTCGAGGCCGCCGGCCAGCTCGCCGAGCCTGCCAGCCTCCTGCAGATGACCGCGCAGCCGGGCGCAGAGGCCGTCGAACTCCGAGTGCTGCAGGTCCCGCAGCCCCGGCGTGCCGAGCGCCCGGCCCCAGAAGCTGATCTCGATCTGCGCCTCAAGATCGCGCCGCTCGTCGATGGGCAGCGCCTCGAGCATCACCACCCGCAGCGCGTCCAGTCCGGAACGCCCGGCCGCCAGGGCATCCATCCGTGCGATGACGCGGCGATGGGACATCAGCAGCGCCGAGCCGAGGATGTCCGCTTTGTCATCGAAGTAGTGCGCCAGGATGCCGCGCGAGCAGCTGGCCTCGCGCGCGATGGCGCTGATGGTGGCCCTGGCGAGCCCGTCGCGCGCGATCACCCGCCAGGTGGCGGACAGGATCTCGTCCCGTCTGGCATCCCAGTCGACGATCTTCGGCATGGTCCTTGACGAGCTGGCGGAGGACGGGCAGGGAGCAGCAGGCAGTCAGGTCTATTTTTTTGTCGGACGTCCGTCTAACNNTCCTGCTTAATGTACCCCCAGGGTCCTGCCGAGCTCAGCGCGGGCCGCGAGCAGCTCGTCAGCTACAGCCGCCGCATGCTGGACGACGGCCTGGCCGTCGGCAGCGCCGGCAACATGAGCGTGCGGCTTGGCGGCTCGGTCATCATCACGCCCTCCGGGGTGCCCTACCCGGACCTGCGGCCCGGGCAGATCTGCGAGGTCGGCCTCGACGGCACGGCGATCTCCGTCCCTGCCACGGTGTCTTCCGAGACCCCCATGCACCTGGCAATTTACGCAGCCACTGACGCCGGTGCCGTGGTTCACACGCACTCACCGGAGGTCATCGCGCTCTCCTCGGTTTTCGACGAGCTGCCGGCCATCCACTACGCGATCCACGCGCTGGGCGGGGCAGTCCGGGTCGCCCCGTATACCCGGTTCGGGTCGGACGGGCTGGCCAGCGCCGCCACGGCGGCGCTGAGCTCGCGCCGGGCCGCGATCCTGCAGAACCACGGCGCGATCTGCTACGGCAGGACCCTGACCGAGGCATACGAGCGCGCGTTGCTGCTGGAGTGGCTGGCGCGCACCTACCGGCTCGCCCGCATGCTCGGTGAGCCGAAGATCCTGACCGATGCGCAGCTGGCGGAGGTCGCCGCCGAGGCCCGCCGCCGCCGTTACGGCGAGGCGCCCGCGGAAGAACGGCGGAACTCCGGGTGAGTCCCGCCGCGGCGGCTCGCGCCCCGCTCGGCCGGCCCTGCACGTGCCAGGCGCGATGGCCTTGCTCCGGCCAGGCGACATGTACGGCCACCAGGACGCGGGACCGCTCCCGGCCCGGCCCATCAGCGCTTTCCCGCCCGGGCCAGCGCGTCCTCGGCCTGCGCAGCGAGGGCGCCGACAAGATCGGCTGCGGGCGGCAGGTCGTTGATGAGATCGATGGCCTCGCTGGCCCAGACCGGCACCGGGAGCAGATCGCCTCGCGCCACGCCATCGTGATACGCCTGCCTGGCGCCGGCGTCAGCGGCGAGCTCATCTTCGCGGCCCCGCCACTCATCGAGGAACGGGTGGGCGAGGGTGCGGGCCGGGTATCTGGATGGCCACCGGGAGCCCCGGGCGATGTCAAGCACCGTGCTGCGCTCGGTGTCCTCCCCGCGTCCCTCGACGATCGCCTTGCTGATCGAGGGATCGACAAGTGCCTCGGCAGTGGCCTGGAACCGGGTCCCGATGAGCGCCCCGGCGGCGCCGAGAGCCAGGGCCGCCGCGACGCCCCGGCCATCGGCGATCCCGCCGGCGGCCAGCACTGGCGTCGGTGCAGCCAAGTCCACCACGACCGGCACGAACGGCAGCGTGGATCGCCCGCGCAGGGCGCCATGCCCGCCGCTTTCTGTGCCCTGCGCGACGATCACATCGGCGCCGAGGTCCACCGCCTGCCTGGCCTCCTCCAGGTCGGTGACCTGGATGATCAGCGCCGCGCCGGCCTGGCGGATAGGCCCTGCGAACGCGCGGGGGTCACCGAAGGACAGCATCACCGCCCTCGGGTTCTGCATCAGCACGCGCTCGACCGTGCCCACATCGATCGCCCAGCTCTGGAAACCGACGCCCCACGGCTTGTCCGTGCTATCCGCAAGGATCGGCAGCTCGCGGGCCAGCCAGCCCGGATCCCCGTTGCCGCCGCCTAGCAGTCCCAGGCCCCCGCCGTTAGAGACAGCCGCCGCCAGCGCACCACCGGCCGATCCGCCCATCGGCGCCAGCGCAATCGGGTGCTGCAAGGAGAAGAACTCCGTGAACGCCGTGCGCAACGCCATGGCCACCATCATCACCCCTCCCGGAAACTCATTCCAGCCCGCCCCGGCACCCAGCCAGCCGGGAGATATCGGCGATTTTCATACGAAGCCCTCCCAGACCTCTACAATCGAGATGTATCGTGTATCCACCGGCGGACACAACCAAGACGAGGCTTGGAAGGGCGGCGCGGAGCATGTTCGAGCGATCTGACGACCAGGCGCGGTGGGTTGTGCTGGCTCAGGAAGAGACCAGGATGCTCGACCAGGAGATCTGGCGGGTCCGTCACGACAAGGAATCTGCCATCGATGCCGGGGACTTCGAGACTGCTGCGGTGCTGCGCGCCAGGGAAAAGCAATTGCTCGGCGAGCAGCGGTCCTGGCGGCAGGAATGGGCAACCGCGCACCCGGGCGCTCCATCGGTGAGCGACGAGGTCGAGCGCCTTCGTGGTCTCCTCCGCCGGCACGGCATCGAGCCGCAGGACGGCGCCGCGTAGCCAGCTCTTCCGTGGCCGGTCTTCGGTGGCGGCGAGCCAGCCATGGTAGCTAGCCGAGCCCGAAGATGCGGGCGGCGTTGCCGCCCCAGGCGGCTGCCACCTGGGCGTCGGTGCAGCCCGCGCCGAGCAGTACCTTCTCCAGCGCGCGGGCGTTGCGCTGCACGCCGGGCACGCCCGGCCAGTCCGTGCCGAACACCATCTTGTCCGCCAGCCGACGCAGCGACCGGCCGTAGTAGTCCGGCAGACGCTGCGGCGGCAGGCCGGAGACCTCCAGCCAGGCATTCGGCCGGGCCAGCGCGATGAACGCGGCGGCGTCGTACCACCAGCCCCGGCCGCCGTGGGCCAGCACGACGGTCAGGTCCGGGAAGTCCCGGAACACGTCGTCGAGCAGCACCGGGTCCGCGTAGGCGTTGACCGAGCCGGAGAAGGTCGACGTACCGCAGTGCACTATCACCGGCAGGCCCCGTTCCTGCGCCCAGGCATAGGCCGGATAGAGCATCCTGTCCCTGGCCTCGAACCCGCCGTGCACTGGATGGATCTTCAGCGCGATCGCGCCGAGCTCCACCTGCCTGGCCAGCTCGGCCGCCACCGGGTAATGCAGGTGCGGGTTGAGGTTGGCGACCGGCCGGAAGCGGGCCGGATTGATGGCGGCCAGCGGCAGGACGTCCTCGATGGGCTGAGTCCCGGTGACTTTCGGGCTGTACTCGGTGAACAGCAGCACATGGTCGGCGCCCTGCCGGGCGAAGTGCTCGTCGATCTGCGCCGGGCGCGGGGTGCCGTCGGCGTCGAACAGATCGCCGATCGGGACGCCGTCGCCGAAGGTGCGCACCCACTGCTGCCAGTCCGGCGACAGGGTCGGCAGCCGGGCGACGTGCACATGCGCGTCGACGAGGAGCTTGCCGTCGATCACGCCGGCTCTGCCTCGCGGGCCGGCGACCCGGCTGCCGACGCGGCGGCCGGCCCGGGCACGCCCGCGCCGGCGGCGATCTGCGCAAGCGCATGCTCGCGCAGCCGGAAGCGCTGCACCTTGCCGGTCGCCGTCAGCGGGAACTCCGGCAGGAACAGCACTCTGCGCGGCCGCTTGAATGCCGACAGCCCGGCCCGGCAGAAAGCGATCAGCTCATCTTCCGTTGGCTGCGTGCCTGCCGCCACGACGACGCAGGCCACCGGCTTGTCCAGGCCGTCGCTGTCCGGGATGGCGACGACAACCGCCTGCTCCACATCCGGATGCTCGCGCAGCCGGGTCTCCACCTCGCCGGGGGAGACCCACAGGCCGCCTGCCTTCAGCACGTCGTCGCTGCGGCCCAGGCAGGTGTAGAAGCCGTCGGCGTCGCGCGCGTAGATATCACCGGTGCGCAGCCACTCGCCGCGGAACACCCGGCGGCTGACCTCGCTGCGGCACCAGTACCCGGTGGCGATCGAATCGCCCTTGACGTACAGGCTGCCCGGCTCGCTGCCGGGGACCTCGTTGCCGTCGGGATCCTCGATCCGCAGCTCATACCCGGGGACTACCTCGCCGGTGGTGCCCGGCCTGACCCGCCCCGGCCGGTTGGACAGGAAGATGTGCAGCGCCTCGGTGGACCCGATGCCGTCCAGTACCTCAAGGCCGAACCGGCCGGTGAAGCGCTTGTACAAATCCGCGGGGAAGGACTCCCCGGCGCTGACGCCGAGGCGCACGCTGGCGAAGGTGCCGGCGGGCAGGTCAGCGGCGAGCATCGCCGCGTACACGGTCGGTGCCCCGAAGAACAGGGTGGGCCGCGCGGCGCCGAGCACGCTGGCCAGCCGCGCGGGCGTGGCCCGTGCCTGGTCGAGGATGGCACGCCCTCCTACCGAGAACGGGAAGGTCAGCGTGTTGCCGAGACCATAGGCGAAGAAGAACTTGGCCGCCGAGTAGCAGACGTCGCCGGGCCCGATGCCGAGCACATCGGCCGCGTAGGTGAGCGCGGTAGTGCGCAGCGAGCCGTGCCGGTGCATGGCCGCCTTCGGCGTTCCCGTGGTGCCCGAGGTGTAGAGCCAGAACGCCGGGCTGTCCGCCAGCGTCGGCTCCGCGCCGCGCGCCGCCGCCAGGTCAGCGGGACCGGCCGCGGCAAGGAACCCGCGCAGCGTCCGCACCCGTGCGCCGGCCCGTGCCCGCCCGGCAGCCGGTGCCCGCCCGGCAGCCGGTGCCCGCGACGGCGCGAGCAGGGGCTCCAGGTCAGTGGTCTGGCCGGCGACGACTACGTCGCGCAGGCCGCCCGCGGCCGCGGCGTACGCCGCCGCCGCGGCGAACTCGGCGCTGACCGCCAGCAGCCTGGCCCGGCTGTCGCCGGCCATCGCCGAGAGGTCCGCTGCCGTGGCCATGGTGCTGACCGGAACGGGCACCGCGCCGATGTACAGGCCGCCGAGGAACAGCGCGAGCAGTTCCGGGCTGTCGGCCATGCACAGCAGGATCCGCTCCTCGGCGCGGATACCCGCGGCGACGAGCGCGGCGGCTGCCTGCCAGGCGAGCTCATCGAGCTCGCGATAGGTGACGTCGGTCGCCGAGCCGTCGGCGTCGATGGCCGTGACGGCCACCCGGTCCGGCGTGGCGGCCGCGTTCCGGCCGAGCAGCCAGCTAGCGGCATTGAAGAACTCGCCGGCGCTGGTAGTCATCTCCTGACCGTACTCGCCTCATGCCGCCCGGAACCTGACGTGGTCCTGCGTTGGTGAACTCGCAGCGCCGTCGAGCCCGCTCGGCGGTCGGTAGCCGGGGAAGGTGCCGCGCCTGAACTGCCGGGCGTGACGCTGCCGTGGCGGACGAGCCGGAACCCGGATGGGGCGGAGCCAGCTATCGGCCAAGATAGCCCGGATGACCGCCCGCTCTCACCTCATTGAGCCGGGCGCCGTGATGAATTCCCCGCCGCGAATGACAGTGGTGAGGATCTGACCGGCGATCACCGGCGAAATCGTCACCACTGTCAGGCGGCCGCCGATAGCGGCGCCGGCCGGGCAGGACGGCGGCTCAGGCAGCGAGCCGCCGTACATTAACGGGAGGCCGGGTGCCGGCGGACGCCCTAGAATGCGTTCTTCCGCGGAAACCCCTCGTTACTTGAAGCAGAGGCACACCATCATGCGCTGGTCACAGCTGCACATCCCGACATTGCGCGCGGATCCGGCCGAAGCGGAAGCGGCAAGCCACCGGCTGCTCGTCCGGGCCGGTTTCATCCGCCAGCTGATGGCCGGTCATTACTCGCTGCTGCCGCTCGGCGTCCGCGTCCGGACCAAGGTCATGAACGTGATCAGGGAAGAGATGAACGGGATCGGGGCGCAGGAGTTCCTGCTGCCGTCGATGCAGCCTGCCTGGATCTGGGAGAAGAGCGGCCGGCTCGCCGTGATGGGCGAGGAGATGTTCCGGCTGAAGGATCGCAAGGGCGCCGATGTCGTCCTCGGCATGACCCATGAGGAGATCTTCACCAGCCTGGCGGTCGAGCTGGCCTCTTACCGTGAGCTGCCGCAGTTCTGGTACCAGTTCCAGCTCAAGTTCCGCGATGAGCCACGGCCGAAGAGCGGGCTGATCCGGGTGCGGGAGTTCACGATGAAGGACTCCTACAGCTTCGACCTGGACGAAGCCGGGCAGGACGCGTCATTCGAGGCGCACCGGGGCGCATACGAGCGGATCTTCGCCAGGCTCGGCATCCCGGCGCTCGCCGTCGAGGCGTCCAGCGGGAACATGGGGGGCACCGACTCGATCGAGTTCATGTGCCCGTCAGAGGCGGGGGAGGATCTGGTCGCCCGCTGCGGCAACTGCGACTACGCGGCCAATCTGGAGAAGGCGACATCGGCGCTGCCGCCCGTCACCGACGGGCCGGGCACGCCGGAGCCGCGGCAACTGCCCACGCCCAGCGTTGCCACCATCGACGACCTGGTCAATAAGCACGGCATCGCCGCTGACCGTCAGGTCAAGACCCTGGTGCAGGTCATCGACGGGCAGCTGACGCTGGTGCTGCTGCGCGGGGACCACCCGCTCGCCGACCAGAAACTGATCGACGCGACCGGGGCCGCCGCCATCCGGCCGGCCCAGCCCGATGAGATCGTCGCGGCGCTCGGCGCGTCGCCGGGCAGCCTCGGGGCTGTCGGGGTGACGGACCTGCCGGTCATCGCCGACCTGGCATTGCAGGGCCGCACCGATATGACTACCGGGGCGAATGTCGACGAGGTGCACCTCACCGGCGTCGACATCGCCCGCGACATCACCATCGGCCAGTGGGCCGACCTGCGCGAGGTCCGGGCCGGCGAGCCATGCCCGAGCTGCGGCACGCCGCTTGAGCTGGTCCAGGCGATCGAGGTCGGGCACATCTTCAAGCTCGGCCGCAAGTACACGAACGTGCTGGGCGTGACCGTGCTCGGTCCCGATGGCACCGCCATCGTCCCGATCATGGGCTGCTACGGGATCGGCGTCGAGCGCGCGATCGCGGCGATCGCCGAGGTGCACCACGACGACATCGGCCTGACCTGGCCGGTGCGGGTCGCGCCGGCCGAGGTGACCGTGGTGCTGCTGTCGGTGAAGGACGGGGCGGCCAGGGCCGTCGCCGAGGACATCTACCGCGGCCTGCTGGCCGGCGGCGCCGACGCGCTGATTGACGACCGGGACGAGCGGCCGGGCGTCAAGTTCAGGGACGCCGAGCTGACCGGCATTCCGTACCGGATCAGCGTCGGTAGCCGTGATCTCGCCGACGGCGTGGTGGAAGTCACCGAGCGGGCGACTGGCGAGAAGACCCGGGTTCCGGTCACCGAGGTGGTCGCCCTGGTACGGGAGATCATCGCGGCCAAGGACGCCTGAGCGCTGCCGCCAGCCGCGGCCCGGACGAGACCAGGTCACGGTAGGACCAGCCGTGGAACGCGCTGGTTCACATCGAACTCACGTGATATTCAGACGGCTCATCGATGTCGCCCGTTTATGCTCGGTCTCGCTCTACCGCAGCCCCGGACGTCATGTCCGGCCGCTCGCTGCGCATTGCTAAGGGAGCTCGC
>PMSW01000155.1 GCA_003168215.1 Actinomycetota bacterium | reverse complement strand
CTTCCCCGTGCGCTGCCTGCCGCCGTCGACCTGACCGCTTACCGCCTGGTTCAGGAGTCGCTAACCAACGCTCACAAGCACGGGGGCGACCGGGCCCGGGTGACGCTCGCGTTCCACCCGCAGCAGCTGGCTGTCGAGGTCTGCAACGGGCCGCCGCCCGGGGTGCCGCAGCCGACGGCCGCCGCCCGGACTGGTCACGGCCTGCTGGGGATGCGGGAACGGGTGCTGGCGGTCGGCGGCTGGCTGGAGGCCGGCCCTACGCCTGAGGGCGGCTTCCGGATCTGCGCGCTCCTGCCGACTCCCCAGACGGACCCGGCGGCGCAGCGGTGACGATCCGGGTGCTGATCGCCGATGACCAGGCGCTCATCCGGGGCGGGTTCCGGGCGCTGGTCGACTCCGCGCCCGATCTGGAGGTGGTCGGGGAAGCCAGCGACGGGCGGCGGGCGGTCGAGCTCGCCCGTAACGCACGGGCCGACGTGGTACTGATGGACGTCCGGATGCCCGATCTGGACGGGCTGGCCGCGACCCGGCTCATTTGCGGCGATGAGAACCTGGCCGGTGTCCGAGTGCTGATCTTGACTACCTTTGAGCTCGACGAGTACGTCTTCGAGGCGCTGCGCGCCGGTGCCAGCGGTTTCCTGGGCAAGGGCGTCGAGCCCGGGGAACTGCTCGATGCGATCCGCACGGTCGCCGTCGGCGACGCCCTGCTGTCGCCCAAGGCGACCAAGGGGCTGATCGCCCGGTTCCTCACCGCGCCCGAGACACGCCTCGGCACCAGCCCCCGGCAGCTGGAGGTCCTCACCGCCCGCGAGCGCGAGGTGCTCGCCCTGGTCGCGACGGGACTGTCCAACGGCGAGATCGCCGACCAGCTCGTCGTTTCCCCGCTGACTGCCAAGACCCATGTCAACCGGGCCATGATGAAACTCGGTGCCCGTGACCGCGCCCAGCTCGTCGTCGTCGCCTACCAGACCGGCCTGGTGCGGGCCGCAGGACCCCCGTCGCAGTAGCCAGGCAGAGCTCCAACCAACCCGGGGCGGTTCAACCACTGCGCAAACCCAAGATTGATGCCTGCAGGACGACGACCTGACCCAGGCCAGCAGGGATCCTTGTGCTGCACGTGGACAAAGCAAACGCGGGGAGGGGTCCGCCAAAAAAAATGGCGGTGGATGACCTGACGTTCGCTGTCCAGCCGGGATCCTGACGGGTTTCCCAGGGTCCAACGGCGCGGGGAAGTCCACGACGATGCGGGTGATCATCGGGCTTGATGCCCCGAGTTCTGGGATATCGCCGTCGGCGGACGGCATTACCGCTACTACCCGGCACCACTGCAAGAGGGGGGGCGCTGTTGGGGGCCCGGTCACTGCACCCGGGCCGGTCGGCGTTCACGCACCTGCTGGGGCTCGCGCTGACAGACGGGATCGCGCGCCGCCGGGTGGATGAGGTGATCACGCTTCCCGGGCTGGAGGACGTCGCGCACAAGCGGGTAGGCGGCGTCTCCCTCGGCATGGGCCAGCGCCACGGCATCGCCTCCGCATTGCTCGGTGACCCCGAGATCGTGGTACTGGACGAACCGGTGAACGGGCTTGCCCGAGAGGGGTGCTGTGGGTCCGCACCCTGCTGACGAGCCCGTTTGATCCCATCGCCAGCAGCCTCGGCGGCCTCCTCCTGGTCCAGTTCATCGTCGCGATCCTCGGGGACTGCTGATGAGCGGCGAGTACTCCACCGAGCGATCCGCTCCACATTCGCCGCCGGGCCCAAACGGCTTCCAATGCTGTGGGCCAAGGGCGCAGCAGGCCGCCGGGATGAAGAGCAGCGGGCTCTTGCCTACGGCTACCAGTACATCAACGTCGACGACCTTTTACCAAACGACGGCTCGACCCGGGCATGGAGGCCCTGGGCAACTACCTCCACGCCGAGGGCGAGAAGTTCGGCATGACAGCACAAATCCGAACCGCACTCCGCTGACCGACTGGGCCAATATCGGCGTGCGGTTCGACAGTGCCGCGGCCTGGGCGCCGGACGTGGGCCCGACCGGCCTGGCGATGCTTGAGAACAAGGCCGTCATCAGCGTCGATCAGGACGGCGTCGCCGCCGGGCGCATCGTCGACAGCGGCAACGGCCAGGTGTTCAGCAAACGCGAGAGTGATGGTGACTACGTCATCGCCCTCTATAACACCAGCGCCACCGCCACCACGACCGTGAGCGTCCCCCTCTCGGCCGCCGGGATCAGCGGCAGTGTCACCGCCACCAACCTGTGGACCGGCGCCTCGGCCGGCTCGCCGTGCCGCTGCCGCGGCAGCCTGGCAGCACCGGTACTGCATCGGCAGTAGCCCGCAATGACGCCGGCAGGACGACGCCGCGCCCCTGACCATTCGGCGATGCTTGGCCATAACAAACCAGCCCGTCGTGCGATTGGGGTCCATCCTTTCCATGACCTGGATACGGCGAAAGGACACGTTGATGGCTGATATCCGCGAATTCGCTAACGCCTTGGCATGCGAAAACAGCGGCGGACAATCTGGCCTCCACCGACGGCCCGAGCCACGGCATCCGCCCCGCGGCAGCCCCGGAGCAATACCGGGTCAACGTCGGCCTGGCGGCCCGACCAAGTCCTCGTCACTATTCACCAATTAGTCCCTGTCCTACTCACCAATTAAGGAGTATCGATGCTCAAGCGTTGGATCGCCGTCATGGTCCCGACACTCACCCTCGCGCTCACCGCAACCTCCGCGTCCGCGAGCGCTACACACTGCACCTCGCGCGTCCCTTCCGGAAAGTACCAGACAACTATCGACGAGCCTGCGAGTCTGCAGGGCGTATGGACGATCGACTTCAACGATGGGACCGACACGGACTACCTCAACGGTACCGAAGTCGCCAGCGGCACGTACACCATCTCAGGCTCTACGATCAAATTCGCGCAGCCCGCTGTACCGTCTGGCTCGGTACAAACGTGCCAGACCCCCGGCACGTACACCTTCAGGCTGCCCGGCAGGACGCTGACATTCACCAAGATCAGCGACCCCTGCAACTCGGTCAGAAGTGAGATCCTCTCGCACCGCTACTTCCATATCCGATGAGAGCTGGCTCACGGCCGTGCCGGTCCGGGGGCGGGGGCAGATGCGCCCCCGCCAACCGGCCGGAACGGAACGCCCGCGCCGCCAATAAGCCTGCCGCTGCGCAGCGTCCCACCGCGGTCATAGCCTTTTCCGTGCCGTGCTGGCGTGCCGTGCTGGGAATACGATGGAAGTACTGGATGAGCCAGGTTACTGAGCTGTCCCTGGCCTTTCACCTCGCTGCCGACCGCATCGGCTACACCTTTTATTGCACCGAGCCAGAGCTAGAGCGGCTGCAACGACAAATAGTCGCTGCCCGGCGCGCGCTGGTCGACATCGACCACGCGGCCGCCCGGCTGTTGATGGGCCGCTTCGGCTATTGCGAACAGTGCCGTGCCGACATTCCGGTGGCCCGGCTCGCCACCATCCCTGAGGCCCGTTACTGCGCGGGCTGCACGGCAGGGACGCCGTGACCAACCTTGGTGATCCGGGCATGGCTGCTGGCGGTACTGACGGTGTAGTGGTCGGCGGGGCGGCTATGCCGCGCGGCGTAGCCGGCCGCCAAAGGTTCGCCTCTCAGGTGGTCGTCACCGGCCACAGACGTGCCTAGCGTCGTGAGCGCGGGCAACCGACAGCGACGAAGGGCACCTGTAATGATGAGGAAGTCACTACCGGAAGAGCGGGCCGGAACGGTCCGGCGGCCCGGCCCATCGGGGTCGGCCGGTGCCCCGTCGGGCGGCTCGTGATGAGCGGGATCACGGCGAGCACAGCGTTGTGGTATGCGAGCCGGGCGACTGGGATCACCGCGTTGGTGCTGCTGTCTGGTGTGGTGCTGTTGGGGATCACTGTCAACCGGCAGGGGCGGCTGCCGGGGATGCCCAGGTTCGCCGTGACCGGGCTGCACCGCAACTTGTCCCTGATCGCGGTGATGTTCGTGGCCGTGCACGTGGTGAGCGCGATCGCTGACAGCTACGTGAGCATCAGCCTGGCCGCGGCGGTCATCCCGTTCGTGTCCAGCTACGAGCCGTTCTGGCTCGGGCTGGGCGCGGTCAGCCTGGACCTGATGGCGGCGGTCCTAGTGACCAGCCTGCTGCGGTCGCGGATCCCGCGCCGAGCGTGGCGGGCGGTGCACTGGCTGTCTTACGGGCTATACCCGGTGGCGGTCGTGCACAGTATCGGGTCCAGCACCGACCTTCAGTCTGGCTGGCTGCTTGCGGTCACGGTGTCTTGCGTGGCGGCCGTGGCGGGCGCGGCGGTGTTCCGGCTGCGCCGCTCGCTGAGGGCNNTGGTGAGGCGGCCGGCGGTCTCGCGGGTGGCCCGGCGGCCGACCAGGGTCGGCCACGATGAACGCCTCCCACGTCTTGCCGCGGCACGACCGCCACGCCCGCCCCGGGGATCCGTCCCGGCTGCTGCAGGCCATGGATCTGGATGCCCACCTGGCTGCCTACGGGCCGCCGCCCTACGGTGGGCGGCAGCTCATCGAGGTGGTCGCCGCAGCCGGGCTCACCGGCCGCGGCGGCGCTGGGTTCCCCGCCGCGCGCAAGCTCACGGCGGTCGCGGAGGCCGGCCGCCGGGCGGTGGTCGTCGGCAACGGCGCGGAAAGCGAGCCGGCCAGCCGGAAGGACCAGCAGCTGCTGTGGACCGCTCCCCATCTGGTGCTGGACGGCCTGCAGCTGGCCGCTGAGGCGGTGGGTACAACCAGGGCCTATCTCTACGTCAACGCGCATCCTGGGTTTCCTGAGCAGCTGGGCAGCGCGCTGGCCGCGCGGGCCGCTGCCGGGCTTGACCGGGCCAGGGTGCAGCTGGTGACCGCGCCGCCGCGGTTCCTGGCTGGGGAGGAGTCCGCTGTGGTCAGCCGGATCAACGGCGGCCCTGCGATACCCCGGTTCAAGGTTCCGCCGGTGTTCCGGCGCGGGGTGGCCGGCGCGCCGACCCTGGTGCACAACGTGGAGACGCTGGCTCACCTGGCCCAGATCGCGCGTTACGGCGCCAACTGGTTCCGCGCTGCCGGCACATCGGCCGAGCCCGGCACCATGCTGGCCACCTGCTGGCGGGCCGACGGCACCGTCGAGGTGGTCGAAACAGCCATCGGCGTTCCTCTGGGTGAGTTGCTGCGGCTGGGCGAGCTGCCCGCACAGGCCGTCCTGGTCGGTGGTTATCACGGAACCTGGCTCACCAGCGGGCGCGCCGCTACCCTGCCGCTGGCCAACGCCGGGCTGCGCCCAGCCGGCGCGGCCGTCGGCGCCGGGCTGCTCGCCGCGCTGCCCCACGGCCGGTGCGGCGTTGCCGAGGCGGTCCGCGTCGTGCGCTACCTGGCCGCTGAGTCGGCCGGGCAATGCGGTCCCTGCTTCAACGGCCTGCCCCGCATCGCCGCCGGACTGGCCGAGCTCGCCCGCCCCCGGCCGCGGCCCCGGCTCCGCGCCGACCTGGAGCGCTGGGCCGGGCTGGCCGAACGCCGCGGCGCCTGCCATCACCCCGATGGCAGTGTCCGCTTCCTGCGTAGCACCCTGGCCATCTTCGGCACCGAGCTCACCGCGCACGCCNNGTGTGTGCCGAACTGCTCCCTGAACGGGTCATCCTCGACGAATGGGGATACCCGGTTATCTCCCCCGAGCCCATCCCGCCCGCGCTCCGCAAGGCGGCCCGCCGCGCGGTCACCGACTGCCCCGCGCTGGCGCTGCTGCTCAGTGGCCACCAGCGGGCCTGGTAAGCAGCCAGGGATGGAAGCGGCCATCAGGCGCCACGGCCTCACGCAGGCCTCGCCCGGCGCGTCCTCGGCCGGGCAGCGCTATGGGCCCGTGACCGGCTGCCGGTCTCGCCGGGCCGAGGTGCCCGCGGCGTAGCGGCGAGGCGGCCGGCTACGCCGAGCGGCGTAGCCGGGCCCGGGAAGTTCGCCCGTCAGGCGGTCGTCGCCAGCTCCCGCGCTCCATAGCGTTCATTTAAAGGACCCAAGTACCCAGCGGAATGGAGCTGACG
>PMSW01000157.1 GCA_003168215.1 Actinomycetota bacterium | reverse complement strand
CCTGATCCTGATCCTGATCCTGCTGGTTTGCGCCCGGCTGATTCCGGTCCCGCTGGTTTGGGCCCGGCTGATTCTGGGTCCATCAATCCGGGCCTGGCGAGCGCCGGATTCCTGCGATATGTCACGGACTTTGGCCCGCAGTCATCCGGCCATAGCCGCAAATACTGCCCGGGAGCGCTGACGAATGACGCGTGCCGCCGAACATTCATTGTTTCCCCCGAAACAGACTTAGTTTCCCGCTGCCTGCCCACCAGCAATTGCGCCACCTGGCCCGGTACCGGCGCGAGCGCCGGCATCCCCGTGGGGGTGACCTGCTCTACAGCCGTGGCAGTGACCAGCATGGATGGCGTGGATGACATTATTGACGACCGAGGCCGCGGTCAAGATAGAATCACGGACACGCGTTATTTGCGCACGATGACCAATTCCGGCAATCGTCGGCCCCGCTGCGGTCATCGATAGCATCCGGATCGGCCATCGATAACGTTCAGATCGGTTATCGATAACATTCGGATCTCAGTAACCCGGTCACGGTCCTAAGATGTGACTGCTTCAATGGCTTCTTGCGGTGATTCCTGGTATTGCTCCTGTTCGTGAAACGAACGCGAGGATCAGAAAGTCACCGGCCGGAAGACGGAAAGCGTTACCGCGAGCGTGACTGGCATCGGGTCGGGAAGCTTTCCGATGCGGGCCGTGAATGCGGCCGTCTCAGCGTGCCGGGAGCTCGGCCCCATCGCGACCACTGAGCCGACTGCCTCATGACCGAGCGACAGCGTCACACGGTGCTCGCTCCGGCCGGCCATCTCGAAGTACGGACGCAGCTTCTCGTTGAGGCGCTCTTCCTTACGCTGGCCGACGGTCAGCAGTCCGAGTGGCCCGATCAGCTCGCTGAGATGGTCGGAGGCCGGCGTGACGACCAGGAGCCGGCCGGCCGGGTTGAGGATACGGCGCAGTTCGGCGCCCTCGCGCGGGGCGAACACGTTCAGCGCGATGACGGCGGCCGAGTCGGCCACCGGCAGCCGGCGCCACGAGTCGCATGCGACAGCCCCGATTCGCTGATGCGCACGGGCGGCCTTGCGCAGGGCGAACTTCGAGATGTCCAAGGCCAGCCCGTCGCGCCCGGGCAGCCGGTCAAGAACGGCCGCGAGGTAGTAGCCGGTACCCGCACCCACATCGACCACGCACCCGTCGGCGTCAACGGAGCCTGCCGCTTCGCCGGCCGCCTGGGCTAGGCCGGCGGCCACGCTCGCGAAGTGACCTGCCGCCAGGAAGGCGGCGCGGGCTTGCACCATCGCCGCCGTGTCACCCCGGTCACCCGTAGCCCCGGCGGGAAGCAGGCTCACATAGCCCTGCCGTGCGATGTCGAAGTTGTGGCCGGCCCCGCAGCGAAGCGAGCAATTAACACGCGCCATCGCTTCCCCGCAGTAGGGGCACCTCAGGTACCGGATCACCGCGCCGAGCATGTCCCCATTCTCCCCGCAGCGGGCGGCCAGTTCTTCCTTGTCCCCGCAGCGGGCGGCCAGTTCTTCCTTGTCCCCTCAGCGGGCGGCGGCCGAGGCTCTTGACAGCCTTCCGCAGCGACAGGAGCGAGCCTGATCGAATATGTGTTTGAATGATGGCCTATGCTTGGCCCATGGCCATCGCGTTCCAGGGTTCGCTGCTTGACCTCTCCGACGAGGTCGTCCCTGGCCCGCTGGGATCCTCGGTCCGGCGGACGGTGCTCGCCCACGGGGCCTGGATCGATGTGCGACCGGGCTGGATCACCGGCGCCGACGCGCTGCTTGGACGGCTGATCGATGCGGTGCCGTGGCGCGCCGAGAAACGGCAGATGTACGACCGGGTGGTTGACGTCCCCCGGCTGCTCAGCTTCTACCCCGAGGGCGCGGCCCTTCCCGACCCAGCGCTCAGCGATTTCAGGCAGGCGCTGAGCGCGCACTACGCAGCGGAACTCGGCGAGCCATTCCGGACCGCCGGTCTGTGCCTGTACCGAGACGGCAGGGACAGCGTGGCGTGGCACGGCGATACCATCGGCCGCGGCAGGGTCGCCGACACCATGGTCGCGATCGTCTCGATTGGCGCGCCCCGCGCCCTGCTGCTGCGCCCGCGCCGCGGCGGCCTGTCGCTCCGCCACGACCTCGGCCACGGCGATCTCCTCGTCATGGGCGGCAGCTGCCAGCGCACCTGGCAGCACGCCATACCCAAGACCACGCGGCCCGCTGGACCGCGGATCAGCATTCAGTTCCGGCCACGCGGAGTCCGCTAACCGATGTCTTGCACACCTCCCCAGGCATCGCCGACGTCAGCGGTTACGATTTAACCGGGGGAAACCGGCTGAATCGCAACCGTTAACCCGCAAGCGGCAGTTGCGGCCGCGGACGCCAGGCCGACGGTGGTTGCGGTTGCCTGGCCGACCGCACCGCCTGGCCGGCCTCGCACCGCCTGGGGAGGTCGCGCTCCGCCTGGCCGGCGGCGTCCGCTTCGCCGGCCCGCACTCGGCCGACCGCGCCTCGCTGGGCCAGTGCCGCACGGCGGGCTTCGCGGGCATTGCCGCTGCCGCGTGCGCTATCCTGGCTACATGGCCCATAGCAGGCTGCTCCTTACTTAGCCGCGCCGACTGACCCGTCGCTGGCGCGGCCGCCCCTCGTGATCGAGGGGCATTTTGTTTGGAGGCCACTGTTTGCTGGGAGGCCGCTGCGCCTGGAAGCAGTTGGCGGGCCGGCCATCCTGGGCTTGCGCCCCGGCCAGCGGGACAGCGGGGCGAACCGTACCGATCACATCGCGAGGGATCCATGACAGCCGCCGACAGCGCGGAGCGCGCACAGCACTACGATCCGCGCGCGATCCAGGAGAAATGGCAAGCCCGCTGGGAAGCGATGGACCTGTTCCGCGCCAGTGACGACCCGGCGGACGACCGGCCCCGCAGCTATGTGCTCGACATGTTCCCCTATCCGTCTGGCGACCTGCATATGGGTCACGCCGAGGCGTACGCGGTGGCCGACGCAATGGCCCGCTATTTCTTCCAGCGCGGGCACAACGTGCTGCACCCGATCGGCTGGGATGCGTTCGGGCTGCCTGCGGAGAACGCGGCGATCAGGGGTAACACGCATCCGGCGGACTGGACCTACGCCAATATCGAGACCCAGGCAGCCTCGTTCCGGCGGTACGGCCTGTCCTTTGACTGGTCCCGCCGGCTGCACACCTGCGATCCGGAGTACTACCGGTGGACCCAGTGGCTGTTCCTGCGCCTGCACGCGCGCGGCCTGGCCTACCGCAAGGGCGGCTATGTCAACTGGTGCCCCGTCGATCAGACCGTGCTCGCGAACGAGCAGGTGATCAGCGGTAAATGCGAGCGCTGCGGGTCTGAGGTTGTCCGGCGGCTGCTGACCCAGTGGTATTTCAAGATCACCGAGTACGCCGACCGGCTGCTGGCGGACATGGCCCCGCTGGAGGGCCGCTGGCCCGACCGCGTCCTGCTGATGCAGCGCAACTGGATCGGGCGCAGCGAGGGTGCCGAGGTCAAGTTCGAGATCGAGTGCCAGGACGAGCCCGTGACGGTGTTCACCACGCGGCCCGACACGCTGTATGGAGCCACGTTCTTCGTGGTGGCCGCGGACTCCCCGCTGGCCGGTGAGCTGTGCGCGCCGGATCACCAGGCCGAGCTGGCCGCCTACCTGGCCGACGTGCGCAAGCTGACCGATATCGAGCGCCAGGCCACGGACCGGGAGAAGACCGGGGTCTTCCTTGGCCGCTACGCGATCAACCCCGTGAACGGCGAGCGCATACCGGTGTGGGCGGCGGACTACGTGCTGCCGGACTACGGCACCGGCGCGATCATGGCGGTGCCCGCGCATGACCAGCGCGACCTGGACTTCGCGAGGAAGTTCGGGCTGCCCGTACGCCTCGTGGTGGATACGGGCCTGCCGGACCCAGCGGAGACCGGGCTGGCCACGCCGGGGGAGGGCAGCCTGGTCAATTCGGGCCCGCTGGACGGGCTGGCCAAGCATGAGGCGATCGACCGGATCACCTCGATTCTCGCGGAACGAGAGCTGGGCCGCGCCGCGGTCAGCTACCGGCTGCGCGACTGGCTGGTCTCCCGGCAGCGGTTCTGGGGCGCGCCGATTCCCATCGTGTACTGCGACGGATGCGGCGAGGTGCCCGTCCCCGATGAGCAGCTGCCGGTCGTCCTGCCCGACCTGCGCGGTCAGGACCTGGCGCCGAAGGGAGCGTCGCCGCTGGCCGCCGCCACCGACTGGGTGAACACGCAGTGCCCCAAGTGCGGCGGGCCGGCCAAGCGCGACACCGACACGATGGACACGTTCGTCGATTCCTCGTGGTACTTCCTGCGGTACTGCTCGCCCGGTTATGAGCACGGGCCGTTCGACCCCGAGGCGGTGCGCCGGTGGGCTCCGGTCAACCTTTACGTGGGCGGCGTTGAGCACGCGATCTTGCACCTGCTGTACAGCCGCTTTTTCGTCAAGGTCCTGCAGGACATGCGGATGGTCGATTTCAGCGAGCCGTTTACCCGGTTGATGAATCAGGGCCAGGTCATCAATCAGGGCAAGTCGATGTCCAAATCGCTCGGCAACGGGGTCGATCTCGGCGAGCAGCTGGCGGCGCACGGCGTGGACGCGATCAGGCTGACAATGGTCTTCGCGAGCCCGCCGGAAGACGATATCGACTGGGCTGACATGAACCCCGAGGCATCCGTTAAATTTCTTGGCAGGGTTTCACGGCTGGCCGCGGAGGCAGGTGTGACGGCTGCCGGGCAGTCCGCCGATACCGGTGATCGTGAGCTGCGAAAGGTCACGCACCGCACGATCGACGAGGTCACCAGGCTGGTGGAGGCCGCCAGGCTGAACGTGGCGGTGGCGCGGCTGATGGAGCTGTCGAGCGCCGCGCGCCGGACTATCGACTCCGGGCCAGGCGCCGCCGATCCGGCGGTGCGCGAGGCAGCGGAGACGCTCACGGTGCTGCTGTCGCTGTTCGCGCCCTACACCGCGGAGGAGTGCTGGGAGCTGCTCGGTCACGAGCCTTCGGTGGCCATGGCGGGCTGGCCGGCCGCTGACCCGGCGCTGCTGGTCCAGGACCTGGTCACCTGCATCGTGCAGGTGAGCGGCAAGGTGCGCGACCGGCTGCAGGTCCCGCCCGGGATCGGCGAGGACGAGCTGCGGGCGCTGGCGCTGGCCGCGCCAGGGGTGGACCGCTCGCTGGACGGCCGTGCCGTCCGTACGGTGATAGTCCGGCCGCCTAGGCTGGTGAACGTCGTCCCCGCATGACGATCACCGGACGGCAGCAGGCGCGGGTGGCGGTCTTCACCCTGGGCGGCACTATCTCCATGGCGGCTGGATCCGACGGGCACGGGGGAGTCGTTCCCCGCCTGACCGGATCCGAGCTGCTTGACTCCGTGCCCGGCCTGTCCGGCGTCGGCGCGGTGGCCGAGGTCCACGATTTCAGGCGGCTGCCAGGCTCGGCGCTCGGCATCACCGACGTGCTGGAGCTTGCGGCGGTCATCGAGGCGGAGCTGGCGGCTGGTGCCGCCGGGGCGGTGGTCATCCAGGGCACGGACACGATCGAGGAGACCTCGTTCCTGCTGGACCTGGTGCACTCCGGTGACGCGCCGGTTGTCGTCACCGGAGCGATGCGTCATCCTGGCCTGGCCGGAGCCGATGGCCCGGCGAATATCCTGGCCGCGGTCCAGGCAGCGGCGAGCCCGTTGCTCGCCGGGCTGGGCTGCGTCGTGGTGTTCGGGGATGAGATTCACGCCGCGCGGTACGTCCGGAAAGTGCATGCCACCAGCATCACCGCCTTCGCCTCCTCGTCCGCGGGGGCGCTCGGCTACGTCATCGAGGGCACGGTCCGGCTGCTCTCCCGCCCGGCCCGCCGATCGGCTTTGTCACTGACTGCACCGTCCGCGGCGCTGCCTGCCGCGGCGTCCGCGGCTCCGTCTGCAGTGCCGTCCTCGGCTCCGCCCGCAGTGCCGTCCGCGGCTCCGCCGAGTGCGCCGCGCGCTGTCTCCGCGGCGACACTGCCGTACGGCGATGTGCGGGTCGGGCTGGTGACGATGTGCCTGGGCGATGACGGCGAGTTCCTGCGCGCGGCGACCGGGCGGCTGGACGGGCTGGTGGTGGCCGGCTTCGGTGCCGGGCACGTGCCAGCGGCGCTGGTGCCGCTGCTGGATGAACTCGTCGCCCGGATGCCCGTGGTGCTGGCGTCCCGTACCGGCGCCGGCACGGTGCTCGCCGATACCTATGGCTCAGCCGGCTCGGAGCGGGATCTGCTGTCGCGGGGACTGATCAGCGCTGGTTTCCTCGACCCGCTCAAGGCCCGGCTGCTCCTGCATGTGCTGCTTGCCGCTGGCGCGGGCGCCGCTCAGGTGCAGGCAGCGTTCCGCTGGGCCGGTGAGTACTGACGCCGCAGCGCGGGCAGCTGCCGGAGAAACGGGCAAGCAGGTACTGGCGAAGCGGATGGCCAGGTACTGGCGCAGCCACCTAGCAGTTCAGACGCGCCGGAGTACCGCGACCACACGGCCGAGAATAGCCGCGTCGTCGCCGGGGATCGGCGCATACAAGGGGTTGTGCGGCATCAGCCAGACGTGGCCGTCGGAGTGCTTGAACGTCTTGACCGTCGCGTCACCGTCGATCATCGCCGCGACGATATCACCGTTCTCCGCAACGGGCTGCTGGCGGACGACGACCCAGTCCCCGTCCGCGATCGCGGCGTTAATCATTGAGTCGCCGACAACCTTGAGCAGGAAGAGCGTTCCCTCGCCAACGATCTGCCTGGGCAGCGGGAAGTATTCCTCGATCGACTCCTCGGCGAGAATCGGACCGCCGGCCGCGATCCGGCCGACGAGCGGTACGTAAGCCGCCTCCTGCGAGGCGATGTTCATCGGCGCCTCGTCGTCGTTCCCCGGCTCAGGCCGGACGGCCGGATGGCCGGGCAGGCGGACCTCCACCGTGCGCGGCCGGCCGGCGTCGCGGCGCAGGTATCCCTTGCTCTGCAGCGTGGATAGTTGGTACGAGACGCTGGACGTGCTGGTCAGCCCGACTGCCTCGCCGATCTCGCGCATGGAGGGCGGATATCCGCGGCGCTGTACCGACTCGCGGATCACCTGGAGAACCTTGCGCTGGCGCCAGGTGAGCACGTGGCCAGGATCTGGCCGGTCCGGCAGTTCGGTCACAACCGCGGGGACGGTGCCCTTCGGCTTCCTCCCCGGCCTTCCCTTGGGCCTGACGTCAGGGCCTGCGTCGCTGCCGTCCGCAGTCGAGGCCTGCCGCGCAGTCCCATCCTCGTTGCTGCTGCTCATCATCGGGCCTCCGGCTCGGAGATTGCGGTCATGGCCGACGCTAGCGCTTGCGGCCCCAGATCTCAAACATCTGTTCGACGGATTCCGAAAGTGTCGGACCCGCGCGGTAAGACTGTACCGTATCTTCGTTCGATCGAACGAATTTACGATAGAACAGAGATACTATCGAACTGTCGTTCGTTTTCAAGGAGGTCTCGATGAGCGTGCTGGGCGCCGCGGAGCAGAGTGAGACGGATCTCGTCACCCTCGAGATCACCGTGCCGCGGCCCAGGCTGCTCGTGCCTGCACCCGCGCCCGGAGGCCAGCCGGGCCCGGCCGCTGCCAGGAAGCGGCGCGCAGGCGGCACGCATTCCCCGGCGCCCGGTGACAGGGAACTGCGCGTCCGCCAGGTTCAGGTCAGGGAAGTGCACGTCCGTGAGGTCCGGGCAGGGGAACGCCAGGAGCATGAGCACGGCACGCGGGAGGTGCGCACGCGGGAGGTGCGGTCCCTGGCTGTGCATGCCCGTGAGCCGGGCTCCCGTGAAACGCGTGGCAGGCGGGCCAGCTCGCCAGGGTCAGCTGTTCCCGGGTCCGGCCGGGCAGGCGGAGTGCGGCTGACCAGGCGCGGCCGGGTGGTGCTCGCGGCCTTTGCCGTCGTGGTGAGTACGGCGATGGTGACGCTGTTCTGGCTGAGCGTGGCCGGAGGCGCGCAGGCAGCCAGTCACGGCCTGCGGCCAGGAGCTGCCTACCAGGGCATGACCCAGGTGGTCGTCCGGCCGGGTCAGACCCTGTGGTCTATTGCCAGCCGGGCAGAGCCTGCAGCGGATCCGCGGCTCGTTATCCAGCAGATCATTCAGGTCAACGGGCTGAACGGCTCGGTGATCCAGCCGGGTGAGTCTTTGTGGGTGCCGAAGGGCTGAGCGGTGCGCTCGGCCAACACGCCGGCGGCTGCGCTGAACCTGCGACACGCCGGCGGCGGCTGGCGGGTCCCTCTTACCTGCGATTTCCGGGGAAACACGCAAGTGCACTTGCGTCCTGCGCCAGGCAAGACCACAATATCTAGTAGTTACATCGTTGTGGTTTTTCCACAGGTTGTGTTCGCAGGATAGTTCCGTCGCGCCGGGGGAGGTGTCGCCGCGTGTACTGCCCGTACTGCAGGAACCCGGATAGCAGGGTCATCGACAGCCGGACGGCCGACGATGGCGCCGCCATCCGCCGGCGCCGCTCCTGCCCGGGGTGCGGTCGCCGGTTCACTACCCAGGAGACCGTGATCCTGATGGTCGGAAAGCGGAGCGGAGTGACCGAGCCCTTCACCCGCGACAAGATCAGCCGGGGCGTGCGGAGAGCATGCCAGGGCAGGCCGGTGAGCGAGGACCAGCTCGCGATCCTGGCCCAGCGGGTGGAAGACACGATCAGGGCTCGTGGCAGCGCGGAAGTGCCCTCTCATGAGGTCGGCCTCGCGATTCTCGGGCCGCTTCGCGAACTTGACGAGGTCGCTTACCTGCGGTTCGCCTCGGTGTACCGCGGCTTCGAGTCGCTCGCTGACTTCGAGGCGGAGATCGCCACCCTGCGGTCGGGATATGACAGCGGCTGGCGCGGCGAGTACGAGGACGTGAAGCGCCCCGCCGAGGAGGCCGGGCCAGAGCGCGGCCCTGGCAAGCAGGATCAGCGCGCACCTGCCCGGTGAGACCGGGCATAACGGCAGGGCAAACGGGATAGGGCCTGGCAGGCCCGCGGCGGATCCACCAGGGTCCATGAAGGGGGAGGGCATGACCGAGACGGCGAGCGGGTCAGCGCACCACGGCGGCAAGGGCGCCCGCAAGGGACTCACGATGCGCCGTATCCACACGCGTGCGGGCGTCCACCCCTATGACGAGGTCACCTGGGAGCGCCGCGACGTCGTCATGACCAACTGGCGGGACGGGTCGGTCAACTTCGAGCAGCGCGGCGTGGAGTTCCCCGACTCCTGGTCGGTCAACGCCGCCAACATCGTGACCACCAAGTACTTCCGCGGTGCGGTGGGCACGCCGGACCGCGAGCACAGCCTGAAGCAGCTCGTGGACCGCGTGGTGGGCGTGTACGTGGCGGCCGGCCGTGAGCATGGCTATTTCACTTCCGCCAAGGACGCCGAAGTCTTCGAGCATGAGCTCATGTATGCCCTCATTCACCAGGTCTTCAGCTTCAACTCCCCGGTCTGGTTCAACGTCGGGACATCCTCCCCGCAGCAGGTCTCCGCGTGCCAGCCCTACGATGCGCTGGTCAGCACCACGGCCGGGATGATCCCGATCGGCAGGCTCGTCGAGGACGACGCGGTCGGGACCAAGGTGCACGACGCGCACGGCGCGACGCGGATCGTGGCGACCAAGGCCAACGGCGTCAAGGAAGTGCTGCGGCTGCACACCAGGGCCGGTGAC
The DNA here is from genome assembly GCA_003168215.1 of Actinomycetota bacterium. GTDB lineage: Bacteria > Actinomycetota > Actinomycetes > Streptosporangiales > Streptosporangiaceae > Palsa-506. The sequence continues at coordinate 32,577 of PMSW01000157.1, read as the reverse complement.
GCGCTGGATGTCACCCCGGACCATCTGGTCTGGCGGGCGAAGGATCTCGTCGTCGGCGAGTTCACCGTCGCCGGCTTCCTCCGCCCCGGCGACTCCCTGCTGCACGTGGACCCCGATGTCGGCGGGTCGGACCGCCGCCTGGCCGAGATCAGCAAGATCGAGCGGCTCGGCGAGATGGAGGTCTATGACATCCAGACCGAGAGCGGCGAGTACCTGGCCGGGAACCTGCGGGTGCACAACTGCTTCATCCTGGCCGTCGACGACACGATGGACTCGATCCTTGAGTGGTACCGGGAAGAGGGCCTGATCTTCAAGGGCGGGTCCGGCGCCGGCGTCAACCTGTCCAGGCTTCGCTCGAGCAAGGAACTGCTGTCCTCCGGCGGCACCGCCAGCGGGCCCGTCTCGTTCATGCGGGGCGCCGATGCCTCAGCGGGCACGATCAAGTCCGGTGGCGCCACCCGGCGCGCCGCCAAGATGGTCGTGCTCGACGTGGACCATCCCGATGTCGAGCAATTCATCGACACGAAGGCGCGCGAAGAGGAAAAGATCCGCGTGCTGCGCGACGGCGGCTTCGACATGGACCTCGGCGGCAAGGACATCGTGAGCGTCCAGTACCAGAACGCCAACAACTCGGTGCGAGTCAACGACGAGTTCATGCGCGCGGTCGAGGATGGCAAATCCTTTGACCTGACCGCCCGCCAGACCAGCGAGGCCGTGGCGACCGTCGATGCCAGGGAACTGTTCCGGAAGATGGCCAAGGCGGCCTGGGAATGTGCCGACCCGGGCATTCAGTATGACGGAACAATTAATGACTGGCATACGTGCCCGGAATCCGGCCGAATTACCGCAAGTAACCCTTGTAGTGAATACGTACATTTGGATAACTCGTCATGCAATTTGGCGAGTATAAACCTACTTAAATTCCTCCGGAATGACGATACATTCGACGTCGAGCGGTTCCAGCAGATCACCGAGCTAATCATTACGGCAATGGATATATCGATCTGCTTCGCCGATTTCCCGACGGAGAAGATAACGGCCACGACCCGGGCCTACCGGCAGCTCGGCATCGGGTACGCCAACCTCGGCGCGCTGCTGATGGCGACCGGGCACGCCTACGACTCAGACGACGGCAGGGCGATCGCCGGGGCCATCACCTCGCTGATGACCGGCACCGCCTACCGCCGCTCGGCCGAGCTTGCCAGGGTCGTGGGCCCCTACGACGGCTACGCGCGCAATGCGACCGCTCACAAGCGGGTGATGGCTAAGCACGCCGAGGCCAGCGCAAAGATCCGGCCGCTGGGCGGTATCGATGACGCGATCCTCGCCGCGGCCAACCACGCCTGGCAGGACTGCCTGGCGCTCGGCGAGGCAAACGGCTACAGAAACGCCCAAGCCTCACTACTGGCGCCAACTGGATGCCTGACTGGCGACACCCTGATCACCACAGGCCGGGGGCTTACCCGTCTCGCTGAGCTTGGCGATGCCTACGGTGACCGCTGGCAGGACCTGGATCTCACCGTGTCAACCGACGAGGGCCCGCGCCAGGCGACGAAGTTCTTCATCAACGGCGAGGAGCCAACCCGCCGCATCCGTACCGAGGGCGGGTATCAGGTCCAGGGCACCCTGGCTCACCGGGTCAAGGTCGTCGATGAGCTGACCGGCGCGTGGGCGTGGAAGCGCCTCGCCGATGTCGCCTCGCATGACCTTCTTCCGCTGCAACTCGGCACGCTGGTCGGCGAGCCATGCCGGGTGCCGCTGCCGGTGCTCGATCAGGCGTACTACGCCGGGGACCGGCACCTGTACGTTCCTGATGCGGTTACTGCCGACCTGGCTGAGCTCGTCGGTTATTTCATGGGTGACGGCAGCCTGCACGCCAAGGGGATCCGGCTCTGCGTGGCGAACACCGACCTCGACGTTGCCGACCGGCTCGGTGTCCTCGCCAAGGAACTCTTCGGCCTGGCGCCCGTGATCACGCCCCAGGAGGGCTACCAGGAGGTCACGCTGCAGTCCGTGCGCCTGGCGCGCTGGTGGCAGGCCGCCGGGTTTGCCAAGGACCTGCCCGTGGCAGACCACTCGGGCAAGGGCTGGGTTCCGAAGATCCCCTCGGCGATCCTTGAGTCGAATGACCCCGCCGTATACGGCGCTTTCCTGCGCGGGCTGTTCGAGGCAGACGGAACGGTTCTGGAAGGCGTTCCCAGCCTGTCCACAGCCGACCAGTCGTTCGCCGGGGAGATCCGGACTGCCCTGCTTTCCCTCGGCCTGGCCGCTACCACCCGGGAGACGGTCAGCGGCTGGGGCGGACCGATATTCCAGGTCAGGCTCCGCAATGTCGATCACGCGCTGAACTTCGGCGAGATCGTCGGGTTCATCAGCGAGCGCAAGGCACAGTTGATGGCCTTTCTGGAGCCGTCCGTGTCGGCCAAGAAGGACTACATCTTCCTGCCCAAGGGTGACTGGAGCGAGCTGGCACCTGCCGGTCACTCCGCGCGCGGGGCCGTTCTCCAGTCGGTCCGCAAGACGGGCGGCGTGCCCCGCATGCTCGCCCGGCGCCTGTTCGAGGAGACGCTCGACGATCGGCTAGGGCAGGCACTGGGATACCTGTTCGAGCGGGTGGCAGTCAACGAGGATGGCGGGGTTCAGCCTACCTACGACCTGTCCGTCCCGGACAACGTGACCTACGTGGCAAACGGGATGGTCAGCCACAACACCATCGGCCTGATGATGGACTGCGACACGACGGGCGTCGAGCCGGACCTGGCGCTGGTCAAGTTCAAGAAGCTGGTCGGCGGCGGCTCCATGCAGATCGTCAACCAGACGGTGCCGCGTGCCCTGAAGAACCTCGGCTACCAGCCGGAGCAGGCCGAGGCGATCCTCGAGTACATCGCCGAGCACGGGCATGTCGTCGATGCCCCCGGCCTGCGCCGGGAGCACTACGACGTCTTCGACTGCGCGATGGGCGAGCGGGCGATCAGCCCGATGGGCCACGTCCGGATGATGGCCGCTGTCCAGCCGGCCCTGAGTGGCGCCATTTCGAAAACGGTCAACTTGCCTGAAACAGCGACAATAGAGGACATAGAGAAGATTTACCTGGAGGGCTGGAAGCTGGGGCTGAAGGCGCTGGCGATCTACCGCGACAACTGCAAGGTGGGCCAGCCGCTGTCGGTGTCGAAGCGGAAGCCGGCCGAGGTGACGCCGCCCGCCGCGGCGCCGCACGATGTCCGCCCGGTGCGCAAGCGGCTGCCCAAGCAGCGGTCCGCGACCGTGACCCGGTTCTCGGTGGCCGGCGCGGAAGGCTACATGACGGCATCGAGGTACCCGGACGACGGCGTCGGCGAGGTCTTCCTCAAGCTCGGCAAGCAGGGTTCCACGCTGGCAGGAGTGATGGACGCGTTCTCGGTCGCGATCTCGGTGGGCCTGCAGTACGGCATCCCGCTGGAGTCCTACGTCGCCAAGTTCACCAACATGCGGTTCGAGCCCGCCGGCGTCACCGACGATCCGGATATCCGGATCGCCAGCTCGGTGATGGACTACATCTTCCGCCGCCTGGCGCTCGATTACCTGCCGTACGAGCAGCGCGCGGACCTGAGCGTGCTGTCGGCCGCGGAGCGCTCGTCCGTACTCGCGGGGGAGGAGCCCGCAGTGTCGGCGGAGGAGCCGGATCCGGTGGAGATGGCTCAGTCGGTGCCGGTAGAACACGCCCATCGTCAGGCGGAACAGGCCGAAGCCGAACGGATCACCAGTGCTGACCGTCCAGCGCAGCCGCACAGCTCGACGGAACTCATCGAGTCGCAGCAGGGCCGCAGCGCCGATGCGCCGCTCTGCCTGACCTGCGGCACCAAGATGCGCCCGGCCGGCAGCTGCTACGTCTGCGAGGGCTGCGGCTCCACCAGCGGCTGCAGCTGATTCTGAGCAAAGTTGCGACAGATACAACATCTGCGCTGACGCTAATAACTGAATAACCACAGGTCAGCGGGGGTGATGAGGTCCCTTGCCTCATCGCCCCCGAGGTCCTGATCCAGGTAGTCCGCTTACGGCGAACTGGAGACAACAATGATGCATTAGATACAACATGCGAGAAGGCGGATATCCGTTGCCACATATCACCCATCGTGACCTCGTCGCGTTCGCTGACGAGAAGGTCAATCTGAAGAAGTCCGAGGTCGACAATCAGCGTGCCCAGGTCAATCGACTTCGCGACCGGATCGAAGCCAAGATTGTCGCAGCGGCCGGATATGGTCTCGTCAAGTCGCTGCACGCCGGGTCTGTAGCGAAGGGCACTGCCCTGCGCACCGTGAACGACCGAGACCTGGCCGTGTACGTGAAGGCTGAGAAGGCGCCGGCCGACACGCCGTCCCTGGTGCAGTGGCTGCGCGACCGGATTGTTGAGGCTTACTCGACGCTCTCGGCTGACCAGATCGTGGCCAACACGAACTGCGTCACCGTCACATTCGCCGGGAGCGGCCTTAGCGTGGACGTCGTGCCTGTGCTTTACGAGGGCGAAGCCAACGACGTCGGTTATCTCGTCAGCAAGGACACCGGCAAGAAGCTTAAGACCAGCGTTCGCCAGCACCTCGACTTCATCCGCGGTCGTAAAAAGACGCATCCCAAAGATCTTGCTCAGCTCATCAGGTTCACGAAGTGGTGGGCCCGGCAGCGTCGTCGCGATGGTGAATTCAAGTGCAAGAGCTTCATGCTTGAACTGCTGTGGATCCATCTGGCCGATAACGGACTCGCTCTGAACGACTACGTCTGGGCGCTCGAGCAGTTCTTTACTTTTATCGTCAAGGGCGGCCTCGACAGTCAGATCGCCTTCACCGACTTCCATCCCGCATCTGAGCTGCCTTCCCGTGGTAGCGCGCCGATCCAGATCCTCGATCCGGCTAATTTCGAGAACAATGTCGCCAAGCGCTACGAGACACAGGACAGGGACTTGCTTGTTGCGGCTGCCCAGGAGGCTCTCGATGCAATCTCCACGGCCCACTATGAGCCGGTCAAGGGACAGGCAGTTGAGCTCTGGCAGGACGTGCTCGGCACGAGCTTTAAGGCGGCAGCGTGAGCAGCTACTCGTACGCGGATACATTTAGTCACACGCATGCCCGGCGTCTCGCCGGCCGCGTGACCACCGACCTTCGTCAGAGCCACCTTCTCTACGGGAGCCCAACCGAAAGCGGCCTTGAGGATTACCGCGCAGAGCTCGAGGAGCTGCTTAGCGAAGGATGTGTAGCTCGCTACCAGTTCGGCTTCAAGCGTGACGAAAAGGCAGTATGGTCTCTGCGCTACGTGGTCGGGCCAGACGGAGCGCTGGCTGGAGCCGGCGCTGCCGGAGGCGTTCCGTCGGCAGTGAATATCACGGGGGCGACGTTCTTCAACTTTCTTACCTTCTCTGATAAATGGTTCCGGCTTAGCCCATCTGAGAGGAGGGCCATCGAGGGTAAATTGCCATTCACTCGTAATGACGGGACGCTGCCCAGTGAGATGGGTGGCTACTGGACACGCGACCGGACGTACGCCGCTGGCGGTGTCGCCCTCGAGCGGTCCGTCTTCCGGAACCTGGCCGCATGACAGACGGCGTTGAGGGTCTGTTCGCCCGCACCGAGGAATTCCCGAACCAAGCCGCCCAGGCCCGCCTAACTGCCCTCGTTGGGCTCGATGAAACCAAGGATCGGTTGGTAGCCGATGCCGTGGTTCTCCTGGACCCGACCTTCATCAGCGACTGGAGCACAAGAGTCCATGGTCAGGTAATTCCTGCGGTTCGCGCGCTGCTGGACCGGACACCGCTATTCATTTTCGCTGGCGACGTCGGTGTTGGGAAAACCGAACTCGCTGAAGTTCTCGGCCAGGCAATCGCCCGCGAATCCGATACGGACGTGACGCTCTACCCTTTGAGCCTTACAGCCCGCGGTCGCGGTGCTGTGGGGGAGATGACCACCTTGCTGACCCGAGCGTTCGAGCGCGTCAGCAAAGACTTTGCCCGCGCCCGCCGCGCAAACGGCAAGGCCGTCGCCATGGGCGTGCTCCTCATCGATGAGGCCGATGCCCTGGCGCAGTCCCGCGAACTTGCACAGATGCATCATGAGGATCGGGCAGGCGTGAACGCCCTGCTGCGCGGAATCGACGGGATGAGAACGGACAAGCTTCCCGTCCTGACTATCCTTTGCACTAACCGGATCGGCGCGATCGACCCTGCGGTGAGCCGTCGGGCTGCATCCGTCGTGATGTTCGAGCGGCCAACTCACGCGCAGCGCGCTGCCTTGCTGACGCGGTTGCTGGCCTGCACGAAGCTGCAGGCGAGCGACATAGACGAACTCGCGGCGGCGACCGGCAGCAGAGCTGGCTGCGATTACGGATATACCTATTCCGATCTGCGTCAGCGCCTTGTCCCTGAGATCGCGCTCTCCGCCTACCGCCGCGGCGTGGCTGTCGACATGGCCATCGCGCTCGAAGTCACCGCGCGAACACCACCGACACGCCCCTTCGACCTGGCAGGGTGAGGGGGCACGGTGGCTCGGGCGCCGAGCGGCGCGCGGTTGCTCGGCGACGACGTGCAGCACCTGATCGCCTGGTACCACGTACTCCGCACCCAGCGAGCCGACTCGACGGTCACTGAGCTGGCTGTCGAGGCGGACGACGCTGGCAACGTCGATGACCTGACCTTGCGCTACGCGAACGGGTCAGGAGAGTACTGGCAGATCAAGGCCTCTGTCGACGCGACAAGCCCTCTGACCGAAGCGTCGTCCAGACCCTGCGGCACGGCACCGGCGCTCTCGCCCAAGCGCGCGAACGCTGGGCCGGTCACCTTGGCGTTGACGAGGCCGGGCTCCTGGAGTTCCTTGAGAGCTTCGAGATCAGGCATTCAATCTCCGAGAGTGAATGGCGCGAGAAGACTCAGGACGCTGGGGCAGGAGTCGGCGTCCGCGCTGATAACCTCGCGATCGCGGCAGGTGTCCAGGAAGTGCGGAACTGGATCAAGGCGCCCAGGCAGGCGTTCACTCCTGCCCAGCTGAGATCTGTCATCGAGAACTTGGGCCTGCTCGTCTCGGTCCGGCGTCCCCTGTTCGTGGCCCAGGCGATTGAGCGCAACCTGCGAGCCGATGCCGCCACCTATTCCGTAGACTGGACAGGCCTCTTCCAGGGTGAAGACCCGCGGGAGCGCAGGGCTTTCACCGATCCGGTGGCCGGCCGTCGGGAGATTGCTGGCGACCTCACCGCTGCTCGAGAGCGGCTTCGAGCTGCCGGCGTCCACGACTTCGAAGTCGACGGACCGATGCGCCTGCCGCTCTGGTTCGCTATCGGCGCCAATTTCTCCAGCACTGCGGGCTTCACTGTCAGTGCCCGCGCCCGTGACGGTATCTGGTCCTCGGCCGCCGCCCCGAGCGAGCGGAAGGATCTTGAGATCCTTCTCCCTGCCGCCACGTCCACTGAACTAGTCGGGCGCCCGTGGGGGGTGAGCGTCAGCTTTGCCACCGACATCTCTGAGGATGTCGACGAATTCCTGGCCGAGGCCCACCCAGACGCTTACCACATCGGGGTAAGACTGCCTGCTCCGGGCCGCTCGGCACTAGCAGGCCTCCCGCACGCCCGAGCCGTCATCTTCCAGCTCCGCGACGAACTGCGGGTGCTCCGCAGAAAGCTCCGGCCTTCTGAGCTGCATCTTTTCCTGGCGATGCCAGCGGCATGCGCGCTACTGCTCGGCAACGCGTGGGATCGGATGCCTCCCACCTGGACCTACTGGGACCTGGGTCTGCCCGGCCAGTATGCCCAAGCGGTGAAGGTGGGCAACTAACAGCTCCCAACTCGGGCTAGATCTCGATGGTGCAGTAGCGGCGAGCGGTGCGGACGAACTTCCTGACCGGCCAGCCGGTCCGGTCTTCGGTCCAGCGGATGACGGCCAGCGGGGCGAACACGATGGTCAGGTGGGCTTCGATCTGGAATGGTTGGTGGTAAGCGCCGATCACGAACTCCGCGGTCACCGGCGTGCCGTCAGGGCAGGCCTTCAGGTTGGTGACGTAGCCCTTCCGCCCAGCCAACGCCGTTTGGCGTCGGAGAAGCCAAGATCGCGTTGAGCCGAGGGAAGTGCGATGTTCGCGATCGTGATATCCACCGTGATCATCCGACCTAGATGGCTGGGACCTCACGGCGCGTCAGCGCAGCATCGTCCGAGTGATCGAGGATTCCATCCGCCGCTTCGGTTATGCGCCCACCTTGCGGGAATGGCCGAGGCAGTAGGGCTAGCGAGCACGTCGAGTGTGTCTCACCAGTTGTCGATCTGGCGAAGAAGGGATACCTGAGCCGCGGTGCGCCGCGCACCGCGGTGGTGCTCCCGCTTGCCGATCTAGGCGTCGGGCAGTGCGCCGATCCTGCGCATGCTGACATCGAGGGGCAGAAGGTCGCCCAGGTGCCGCTGGTCGGCCGTATCGCTGCGGGCGGCCCGATCCTCGCCGACGAGTCAATCGAAGACGTCGTATCACTGCCCAGGCACCTTGTTGGCGGGGGAAGCCTCATTATGCTCAGAGTCGTCGGCGACTCGATGATCAACGCCGCGATCGCCGACGGCGACTGGGTGGTCGTCCGCCGGGAGTCGGACGTCGAGAACGGCGACATAGTGGCTGCCGCGTTCTAGAGCGACAACTCAGCGGACACGGAAGCGACCGTCAAGACGTTCAAAAAGAGCGCCGGGCACGTCTGGCTGATCCCGCACAACCCCGGGTTATGTCCCGATCCTGGGGGACGAGGCCAAGATCCTCGGCAAGGTGGTCGCCGTGCTGCGTCGGATCTAACGATCTCAGGCCTGCTGGAGTGCCGCGGCTGCCAAGGTCGTCCCGCAGGGCTCCACCAGAACACTGCACCTCCCGAATAAGTGCGCTGCCCCAAGTACACGGCTACGCTCCAGCGTGAAGCTCCTGGTCAGGGCGGGGAACCGGCAAGAAAGTCGGTTCCCCGGCCTGCGCTAGTCGGCAAGCCTGTTGTATCGCTTGCAACGCGAGGCGGCGCCACTGTGAACTCACTAAGGAATCTACTAAACATGCTAAGTAGCGCTATGATTAGGTGGTTTAGTAGGTTGCTTGGGAGGTTTCTTGCGGAGCTTCGCCGATCTGGACGAACTCATCGGGCGGGTGCCGGCCCGAGTTGTCACCCGGCTCGGCGCGATCGACTTCGGCTGTGGCTCGGAGGCGCTCTACCGCGATCAGATGCCAGGGTTGCTCACCGGGCTCGCTGATCGGGCTCGCGTCCAGAGCATCACCGCATCGTCCGCGATAGAAGGTGTTGTCGTCGCGGACGCTGACCGCGCAGAGCGGATCATCAACCGGCGGACGTCGACGCTGCGCAATCGGAGCGAGCAGGAACTGGCGGGCTACCGCGACGCCCAGGACTACCTGTTCCAGCAGGACTGGCGCCCGCTGAATTCCGGCCTGCTCCTGCACCTGCACCGGCTGCTCTTCGCTCACACGGCCATGCCCGGTGGAGCGTTCAAGACCGAGGACAACTTGGTCGTGGACCGCTCACCAGACGGCTCAACGACCGTCCGCTTCAAGCCGGTGCCCGCCGCCAGAACTCCATTTGCTGTCGACGACCTCATCGACCGCTACCAGCAGGCGGTTGCTGCGGGCGAGCACCATCCAGTGCTTCTGTCCGGCTTGTTCATTCTCGACCTTCTCGTCATCCACCCCTTTGAGGACGGCAACGGGCGAGTGGCCCGCCTACTAACCAATGCCATGCTCACCGAGCATGGATACACCGTCGGACACTACGTGAGCCTCGAGCAAGCGGTCGCCGAATCGGCGGACGCCTACTACAAGGCGCTCTTGGAATCCACCCATGGCTGGCACGACGGCACCGCCGATCCATGGCCCTGGCTTAGCTACCTCACCGGCGTGATCGCCGGCGCCTACGCCGTCTTCGCCGATCGAGCGGCCGCAGCTAAGACCCCGGGAACCAAGCAGCAGCGAATTCGCGAACACATCCTGCGCCACGCACAAGTCACGTTCCGCCTCGCAGACGTCAGGACGGCCGTGCCAGGCGTCAGTGACCAGACCATCCGGCTCGTCCTGGAGCAACTCAAGAACGAGGGCAAGGTGCGGGCCGACGGAACCGGCCGCGCCGCGACGTGGACCCGGACGAATACTGCACCCTTCGAATAAGTGCTCTCCGCCGGTAAAGTGAGCGATCTCGAATCAGAAGAGTGAACTGGGATGGGCAACCCGGGCGGCGCGGAATTCGACCAGCTCAGAATCGACCCGGGATACCCGGTTATGAATGGCTCGCCATACATGATGAGGACTGGCGGCGAGCGCTTGATGTCCAGGCTGCGCTCTGGTGCAGCGGGCGCATGAGAGCGGCGGGTTTCCCCGGCCTGCTAGTCGCTGCCGTGGCAGGACGAGAACGCGTCACCATAGTGCAATCGTAGCTATGAGGCGCCTGCTTGCGATGATCGACAAGGGAGTGGCCGGTGAGTGACCTGTGCATGCGAAATGCTATTGACCTGGCGGGGATGCTGCGCCGTCGCGAGGTGTCGGCGCGTGAGGTCATATCGGCTCACATTGAGCGGATCGAGGCGTTCGATCCTGCCATCAATGCCGTTGTCACCCGGACTTTCGATTCGGCGCTGGCCGCGGCCTGGGCAGCTGATGCGGCGATGGCCCGTGGCGAGCCGCCGGGCCTGCTGCATGGCTTGCCGGTTGCGCATAAGGATCTGTTCGACACGGCTGGGGTGCGGACTACCTATGGGTCGCCGCTTTTCGCCGGGCATGTGCCTGACCGTGATGCGCTCGTGGTCGCGCGGATGGCGCAGGCGGGCGCGATCAGCCTGGGTAAGACGAACACGCCCGAGTTCGGCGCGGGCTCGCACACCGNNGGCTGATCTGCCTGGCGGACGGCAGTGACCTGGGCGGGTCATTGCGGAATCCTGCCAGCTTCTGCAACGTCGTCGGGCTCCGGCCGGCTCCGGGCAGGGTTCCTGGCTGGCCGCTGTCCGACGTCGCCGATCAGCTTGGCGTTTCCGGGCCCATGGCTCGGACCGTCGCCGACACTGCGCTGCTGCTGACAGTCCTGGCCGGCCCTGACCCGCGGGTTCCGCTGGCGCTGGACCAGCCGCCGCCCGCCGTGACCGATCCGGCGCAGATTCGCGCGCTGCTCGGCAGGGATCTGCGCGGCATCCGGGTTGCCTGGAGCCCCGATCTCGGCCTGCCCGTCGAACCGGAAGTGCTCGAGGTGCTCGCTCCGGCCCGCCAGGTCCTGGCGGGGCTGACCGGGGCGGTCACCGATGCGGTGCCCGACCTGTCCGGCGCGGACGAGGCATTCCGCACGTTCCGCGCGTTCAGGTTCGCGACCTTCCACGGCCAGCTGCTCCGCGAGCATCCGGATCTGGTCGGCGCCAACGTGCGCTGGAACATCGAGCGCGGTCTCGACCTCACGGTGGCTGACCTAAGCCGGGCCACCATGCTGCGCGCCGCGCTGGCCGAGCGGGTCAGCGAGTTTTTCGCCGGGGTAGATGTGCTGGCATGCCCCGTCAGCCAGGTAGCCCCGTTCGATGTGACCCTGGACTGGGTGCATGAGATCAACGGCCGGCCACAGCAGACCTACCTGGACTGGATGGCCTCGGCATACCTGATCTCCATGACAGGCCTGCCAGCCATCAGCGTGCCAGCCGGCTTCACGCCAGGCGGCCTGCCCGTCGGCCTGCAGCTAGTCGGCAAACGCCGCGGCGAATGGGACCTGCTCGCCGTGGCGCACGCATTCGAGGCCGCGACAGGCCACGCAGCCATCACCCCGGATGCGGCACCCGCTCGCTAGCCCCTGGCCACGCACGCAGGACCCAAAGCAGGCTTCAGTGATGGTGCCACCGCGGCCCCGGAAAGATCCATAACTCGCCCCGCCAGGACCCGGGCGAGTACGCGGGGCGTGGTCTACGGAGGCTAGGGCGCGCTCGGCAGGGGTATCTGGGATCCGAAGCGGATGATGTTGCCGTCCGGATCGGCGTGGATGCCTTCGTGCATTCCCCAGGGCATGTCGGCCGGGGCGTCGGTGGTCCCGCCGATGCCGGGCCGAGTCCATTCTGCGAACAGGTTGCTGGCGTCATCGACGACAAGGTAGGCCACGCTGATTCCCCCGTCGGGGTAGTAGCTCGTCGGGCGATAGGTCAGATGCAGGTCAACGCCGTCGCGCTCCGCGAAGCCGTAGTCGTCACCGTTGGCGTAGGGCGCCACTCTGAAGCCGAGAGTCTCGTAGTGCTCGAGGGAAGCACGCAGGTCGGCGACGGGGAAGATCGGGCAGAACGAGGTCAGCTTGGTTCGATCGGTCATATTCGTAGTATTGCGCGGCCGCCGGCCCGCAGTTCCGGGCACGTTGACTGCAATGGCGAACGGCTAAACCCGGCGGGCCAGCACATAGACCGGGTCGTGAGCGTGACGGGGCGAGAGGATGCGGTGATGACCGCCTCGTTCGGTGCCGTCGTTCTGAGCACCACACGCCCCATGGAACTGGCCGCCTTCTACCGGGAGCTGCTCGGCTGGATCGTTTGACCCGCGTTTCGGTAGCTTCGCAACGGCGTCGTCATCGCCCGCGGCGGACCGCGGGCGGGCGCACCCGCGAGTGCCGGATGAAGGTCGCCGAGCCCGAACCTGGCGGGGTCCTGACCGAGTCCGACTCCAGCGCGGTCACGACACGCTGGGGGCTGGATCCGGGGGCATAGGTGCCAGGGGTTCTGGCATCCTCGGGTGATGGACAAGGCGCTGGTGCCCGTGCGCGATCTCACGGACTCTGATCAGAACCAGGCGGTGCTCGACGTGGCCTCCGCCCTGGCCGGGAGCCGAGCGGCGGCGGGGTGCGCCGCGGGCAGCCACGGTCCGGCGGTGGCGGCCGAGGCGATGGCTGCGGCTCGCTCGCGGCGGCGGCTGGGCGAGCTCACCGGGCCGGTCCACCTGAGCGTGGTGTGGGCCATGTACGGCGAGACGGGCCGCATGGTTCCCCGTGCAGCGCACCCGCACGGGGAGGACTTCGTACGGACCAAGGTCCGCCAGCTCGATTGGCTGACCGGTGGCCTGCCCGGCGTCACGTGGAGCATCATCGCCTGCGACGACGGATGCCCGGACCGGCCCTCCAGTGCCGAGCTCATGATGGACATCGCGGCGGCCGAGGGCTACCCGGGAAAAGGTCACCGCAGCGTGACGGTGCTCAGATTGGCTGAGGTGATCGGGGGGGGCATCCCGGTCAGCCCCGCACTCGACCGGCTGACCTCGACCGGGCAGTCCCGTAAGGGCGGATCGATACTGGCCGGGCTGGCTGCCGCGGTCAGGACCGGTCCGGCGCGGGCGAACGACGCCGGCCGGCACGTGGTCTGCTACACCGACGCGGATCTGTCCGCGAACCTGGCCCAGCTGGGCTCGCTGGCGGCGCGGGTGGTGGCTGGTGACAAGGTGGTCGGCGCGCTCGGCCAGCGTTACGGCATCGACGGGGCGGTGCTGGTCCGGGCCGACGGGCCGGTCACCGAGCCGCACAGCACCGGCGACAAGCCGGACAAGATCATCGTCCTGTTCCGTCATTTCGTCCGGGCACTGCTCATCCCGCCCCTGGCCCGGGTGCTCGACACCCAGGCCGGCTTCAAGGCCTTCGACGGGGCCGCGCTCGGCCCGGCCATCCGGCAGATGACGTCCTTCAACGAGACCTTCGACGTCGAGTTGCTCATCCATCTCGCCCAGCACTATGGACCACGGGCCCTGGCAGTCGAGCCGATCGTCTTCACCGAGGACTTCGCCGCGACGAACTTTCCCTCTGTTGAGCCCGGGCCGCGGCATCTGACGATGGTTCACCAGGTCGTGGAAATCTACGACAGGTTCGTCGCACCGCTCGCCCCCGTCACTGGCGAGGCGGCCGACCTGCTCGCCCTGATCAGGACGCTCGACCTCGACGGCTATGTGACCTTGATCAAGCACCTTCGCGCCGAGGACACCGGCGACCCCACGCTGTTCGACCGGCGATGGCCCGTGCAGCACCTTCGCGACATCCTCCGCCGCTGATCGTGGCGCTGGCTGATTACCAGTCTCTGCGGGAGGCCGCCTACCTGCTCCGGAGCCCGGCCAGCGCCCGCAGGCTGCTGGCGTCGATCGACCGCCTGGAGAACGGGGCGGGACGGGGCACGAGCTGACCGGCCCGTGAAGCCCGTCTGGTACGAATCTGCCCGGGACGACTGCACGTGGTGGCAGGTCCAGGACCGCAAGGTCCTCAAGCGCATCAATGCCTCATCAAAGACATCGCGCGCAACGCCAGCGAAGGCCCCGGCAAGCCTGAGCCGCTCAAGTACGGTTTCCAGACCGACCTGGTCCAGGAAACCTTTCTCGCCATGGCACCGGCCGCTTCGGCTGAATCCTGAGGCTCGCGAATACGGGATCATTGACGATTTTGGAACGAGCTTCGAACTTAAATTTGATAAATGAGGTTGAACTGCTAGCCTTGTGTGATGACAATACGGCAGATGGAGGCCTGGTGACGCGACGTACGGAGCCGCCTGACCTGGTCAGCCGGGACCTCACTCAACGTCAGCGCAGCATCGTCGGTGTCATCGAGGACTCCATCCGACGCCACGGTTACGCGCCCACCTTGCGGGAGATAGGCGACGCTGTAGGACTGGCGAGCACATCGAGTGTCTCTTACCAGCTGTCGAGGCTGGAGAAGAAGGGGTACCTGAGCCGCGGTGCGGGCCGGCCGCGTACCGCGGTGCTCTCACTCACCGATCCAGGCATCGAGCAGCACACCGGTCATGCGCACGGTGACATCGAGGGGCAGCGGGTCGCCCGGGTGCCGCTGGTCGGCCGTATCGCTGCGGGCGGCCCGATCCTCGCCGACGAGTCGATCGAGGACATCATCTCGCTGCCCAGGCAACTCGTCGGCGAGGGAAATCTCATCATGCTCAGGGTCGTCGGCGACTCGATGATTAACGCGGCGATCGCCGACGGGGACTGGGTGGTCGTCCGCCGGGAGTCGGACGTCGAGAACGGCGACATAGTGGCCGCCACGTTCGAGAGCGACACGTCGGCGGACAGGGAGGCGACAGTCAAGACGTTCAAGAAGAGCGCCGGGCATGTCTGGCTGATCCCGCACAACCCCGCCTACGTCCCGATCCTGGGCGACCAGGCCAAGATCCTCGGCAAGGTGGTTGCCATGCTGCGCCGGGTCTGACGGCCGAGGGCTTGCCGCCGACCCATGGCCCTGGCTCGGCTACTTCACCAGCGTGATCGCCAGTGCCTGCGCCGTCTTCGCTGATCGCGCTGCCGCGCCCAAGACTCCCGGACCAAGCACGCTCCGGATAAGGCTGCTCCGCCAGTTAAGGTAAGCCGGGAGGAGGCGGGGATGGCCGGGATGATCGCCGCGCGCACTGCCGGGCGGCACGTCAGGGACGTCGGGTGACGGCGCGGCTGACCCGCCGTCCCGGCGGGGCTGCCCGGCTGCGGGCACTGCTGGAGTCAGGGCAGCTGATCGTGGCGCCGGGCGCGTTTGATCCGCTGGCTGCCCGGCTGGTGGAGGAGGCCGGGTTCCCGGCGGTGTACATGAGCGGGTTCGGGACCTCGGCGGCGCTGATCGGGCGGCCGGACGTGGGCCTGCTGACGATGACCGAGATGGCCGGGAACGCCGGCCGGATCGCCGCCTGCGTGGACATCCCGGTGATCGCTGACGCTGACACCGGTTACGGCAATCCGCTGAACGTGATCCGCACGGTGGGGGCTTTCGAGGCGGCCGGGGTTGCCGGGATCCACATCGAGGACCAGGTGGCACCGAAGAAGTGCGGGCACATGGACGGCAAGCTCGTCATCCCGGCGCAGGAGATGGCAGCGAAAATCCGGGCCGCGGTCGAGGCGCGCACTCAGCCCGATTTCGTGATCATCGCCCGCACTGACGCGCGGGCCGTGGAGGGCCTGGAGCGAGCTCTCGAGCGCGGCCGGATGTACCGCGAAGCCGGGGCTGATGCGCTGTTCATCGAGGCCGTCGTGACCGAGCAGGAAGCCGCGGAGGCAGTGCGGGCCTTTCCCGGCGTGCCGCTGCTGTTCAACTGGGCGGAAGGGGGCAAGACCCCGCCGGTCAGCCTGCAGCGCCTCAGCGAGATGGGATACCGGATCGTCATCTTCCCGATCAGCACGCTGCTGGCGGCAACAGCCGCCATCCGGTGGATACTGCAGGAGATCGCCGAGGCGGGGACACCGGCTGCGGCGATGAATGCGCTCCCGACGTTCGGCGAGTTCACGGATTTCATTGGGCTGCCCCAGGTGCGCGAGGCCGAGCAGCGGTACGCCGCGACGGGCTCAGCGCCGGGGCCGGGATCGGGAGGTACGGATGGCAGCGACGTTTGAGCGCCTCAGCGTGACCGCTGAGCTGGCCAGGGCAATGATCGAGGCGGCGGAGACGAAGGCGGGGGAGATGGGCCATCCCTTCGTTATCGCCGTCGTGGACGATAGCGGGGTGCTGAAGGCGTTCAGCCGGATGGACGGAGCGGCCTTGCTCTCGGTCCAGATAGCCCAGGACAAGGCCTACACGGCGGCAGGTTTCGGCCTGGCGACCGATGCGTGGCACGACTTCGTCAAGGACGACGCGCCGCTGGCCATGGGCGCGGCTCCCGGCATCGACCGCCTGATCGTGTTCGGCGGCGGCTACCCGATCAAGATCGGTGATGCGGTAGTCGGGGCGATCGGCGTCAGTGGCGGCCATTACAGCCAGGACATGGAGGTAGCCCGGGCCGGGTTGTCGGCTGTCTCCTCCTGACGGAGGCTGCGGCCCGCTGGCGCAGCACGCCGACCCGGGTCCGCGTAGCCCGCCGGTGGACGCCCGGGCGCGGGCGGTCGTGTCACCGCACGGGCGTCATGTCTCCAGCAGTCTGGCCCTGAGCGCACTGATGTCGTCCGCGCCGAACCCGCGCCCGGAAAGCCACTCGCGTGCGCCGCCATATCGCGAGTCCACCTGGTCCAGGAACGCGGCCATGGTCTCGGCCCGCGGAGTTTGCTCATCGGCGGGCCTGTCGTCGATGTCGGCCGCGTGTGCCTGCGAGCCGCGCAGCCTGGCCATGACCGCGTCGATGCGCTCGGCGCTCGCCGCGTAGTCGGCGATAACGGCATCCCGGCGGACGCCGGCCACACTGAGCGCGAGGGCGACGACCACGCCGGTCCGGTCCTTGCCGGCCGCGCAGTGCACCATTGCGGGGCCGCGCGCCTGCCCGATGCTGCGAAGCGCGGCCGCCACCTGATCCGGACGCTCCTCCAGATAGCCAAGGTAGAGACCGCACCGGACATCGGCCGGGTAGCGGGAATTGGCCCGTTCGAGACGGATCGCCATCATGTCGGCAGCGGTCATCTTTCCGAGTTCCGGCAACAGCGAATGGTGTGCGTGCCGTACCGCCTCGACGCGGGTCAGCGGTCCTGGGCCGGCCGCCGCCGCCTCCTCAGGACTGCGCAGGTCGATGACCGTTGTCAGTCCTATCCCGGTGACGAGCAGGGTCACGTCGGCAGGCGAGAGATCCGTCAGGTTGTCGCCGCGAAGCAGCCGGTGCCCGGCAACGTGCCGCTCGTCATCGGTCGGCAGTCCGCCAAGGTCACGCACATTTGCCGCTCCGTCGAGTTCGATCCATCCCACCGGACCATCCTCCCTGGCCGCGATCAGCCGCGTCCCGTCGGTACCGGCGTCGTCCGGTGGGGCCCCCGGCTGCGCGGGCCGGCCGGATGATCCCGGCCGGCCCGGCGACGCCGGTGCGGCGTGCGGACTCGGTCCAGGGCTGGGTGCTCTAGGAGCCTGCGATCGCTGCGATCGTCATCTCAGCTCTCGTGTTCTTCACATGACGGCTTGCGTTCCTGCGGCGGACGGAGAGCAGTCGGCGGCCGGGTCAGCGGCGTGTATCTGCTGGTGAAGTTGCGCGGCGAACGCGGCCGCGGCGCCGTCCAGGGTGCCGGAGATACTGACCCGGGTGATGTCGGGGTCCTGGGTGAACCTGACGGTGACTGCCCGGATCTGCCTGCGGGTGATCCGGGCCTCGTAGTGCAGGGTGCCGTGCCCTACCCGGGTGAGCACGACCCGTATTGCATGCCTGGTGCGGCGCGGCTGGCTGACTATCGCGGCGGCCCGCTGGCTCGCGATGATCAGCTGACGAACTGGCAGGATCGTGGTGATCTCCATTGCCTGTGCGTAGGACCGGCTGGCCGCCGGCCTGCCGTTGCCGAAGGCGGGCAGCCCGGCAACGGCACCGATCGGGATGGCCATGCCGACGGCCTCCAGCGGGCCGGTCATCGGCGCCGTGCCCGGAGCGGACGTGCAGTTGCGTGCGGCCGCGGGGCCGGACGCATGGCCCGGCTGCCCGGGGCCGTTGTTGCAGATCGCGGGCTTGCGGGCGGAGATCGTGTGGCCGGTGAGCCTGGTGGCGCCGAGCGCGGTGCCCGAGACGGCGCTCCTGGCCGCCGCTTCCGCTGGCTCGCGGCGGGTGTCAGCGGGCGCTGGCGGCGCGGCTCTACCCCGGGTCAGATCCATGGTTTCTCTCCTCTGCCGTCCAATGCCCTCAAGTGCGTCATACGTCGCTGGCCGGATCCGCTGGCTGTACGGCCCGGATTCTGCGCGGTGGCATAAGTACCTCTCTTCCGGGGCGCGCTCGCATGGCGACTGTCCCTCGGCCCGGTTGCCGGCCTGCTTCCGCGTCGTAACGGTCATGTGAACTCGGGTCCCTGTACCGTGATAGGCCTGTCGCCAGGCGCAGCCGGCGCGCTGCTGCCTGACGATTCGTCCAGAACCCCCTGCCAGCGAGGTGTTCCCTGCCCGGTCCATTTGCCACCGCGACAGCTGTCCAGCCCGTTGCGGCCGGCGAATGGTCAGCCTCCATCCATCCGGGCTGGGACATCGCAGGCAACGCCAACGGCGGCTACCTGCTCGCCGTGGCCGCCCGCGCCCTGATCGGGGCCACCGGGCGCCCCGATCCGGTGACGGTCACCGCGCACTACCTGTCTCCCGGTAAGCCGGGGGGCGTCCGCATCGCTACCCAGGTGCTCAAGGAGGGAAGGCGCTTTGCGACCGGCACCGCGACGATGTTCAGCGGTGCGCGGCCGCTGCTGGCCGTGCTGGGCACGCTCGGTGATCTGTCACAGGCAGCGGGCCCCGAGCTCGTCGAGGGCGCACCACCCGAGCTGCCCCCGCCTGCGGAGTGCGTGCGCCTGCATCCGACCGGCACCTTTCCGCCGCCGTTCATGGGCCGGGTCGATCTCCGGCTGCATCCTGACGACGCCGCCTTCGGCACCGGGCGCCAATCCGGGCGTCCGCTGATGCGGGGCTGGTTCCGGCTTCCCGGCGGCGAGCCCGCTGACAGCCGCACGCTGCTGTGCGCGGTAGACGCCTTCCCGCCGACCGCCTTCAACGCCCGGCTGCCGGTGGCATGGATGCCGACCCTCGAGCTCACCGCTCACATCAGGGCCAGCCCGGCGCCCGGCTGGCTCCGTTGCCGCTTTTCGACCCGATTCGTCACTGCCGGTTTCCTCGAAGAGGACGGCGAAGTCTGGGATAGCACCGGCCGCCTGGTTGGCCAGTCGCGTCAGCTCGCCCTCGTCCCCCGAAACTGAGGTCGCTGCGGTGCGGCCAGGTCGCCGCTACTGCGGTCGCGGTGCGGTCAGGCGGCGCGCTGTGCGGCGAGGATGCGGCGGATGTCCGCGGTCTCCTCGTTGCTGTAGCGGTCGAGGATCGCCTCCAGGTCGTTCAAGTCGCGTGCCGAGGTGTAGCTCGCCAGGTCACGCCGCAGGGACTTGCGTGCGGCGCGCGCCGCTTTCGTGCTCTCGCGCCGAGCGGCCCTGATCGGGCCGCGGCTCGTACGCATACCGCGGAACCCGTCGCGGATCTCGGCCAGCCGCGGGCCCAGTTCGTACGTGGTGTTCTTCATTTCCTGTCCTAAGAATCGGGAACGATCTGTCACCCGCCAGTCTGCCTGCTCACGAACCATGCGTCCAATGACTGGGAAGCTGATGAATCATGAGCTAGAGTCATGGATGTGGAGACAGACTCGCTGCGCTGGTTCCAGCAGGTTGCCGACGGCACGACCGTGACCGAGGTCAGCGAGCTTGAGGAAGTCACGCAGTCCGGCGTGTCGCGTGCACTGGCGCGGCTGGAGGCGGAGGTCGGCACGCCGTTGCTGCGACGGTCAGGGCGCATACTCCGGATGACTCACGCGGGCTCGGTTTTCAAGCGGCACGTTGACGCTCTGCTGCACCAGCTCGACGACGGGATCGCCGCCGTCAGCCAGCTCATCGAGCCCGAGACCGGCACCGTGGCACTCGCGTTCCAGCAGTCGCTGGGCACCTGGCTCGTGCCGGACCTGGTCCGCAGCTTCCGTACTGCTCACCCCGGCATCCGCTTCCTGCTGACCCAGGCGCGCGACGAGCTGCAATCGGCTGCTCTCGACGGCGGGCAGGCCGACCTCGAGATCGGCACCAGCCGCCCGGTCGACCCGGCCGTGCGTTCGCGGCGGGTCGCCCTGGAGCCGCTGCGGCTGGCCCTGCCGGGCGATCATCAGCTGGCCGGCCAGCAGCGCATTCACCTGGCGGAAGTTTCCGGGGAATCTTTCGTCAGCCTGCGCCCAGCCTCTGCGCTGAGGCAACTGGCTGACGAACTCTGCGTCCGGGCCGGCTTCCACCCGGCCGTTGTCTTCGAGGGCGACGACCTGTCGACCGTCCGCGGCTTCGTAGCCGCAGGCCTGGGCGTTGCCATCGTTCCTGCGCCGCGCGCAGGATCACCGGAATCAGCGACCGGACCCGTGCTCTACTCCGAAATCCTGGACGCCGGGGCGGTCAGGGAGATCTGCCTGAGGTGGCCGGCTGAACGACGCCTGCTGCCGGCCGCCGAGCTGTTCCGCCAGCATGTCATCAGGAGAGCAACCGCAGGACGCTTCCCCGCCCTCTCCAGGTAAGCTTCCGCCCTCTCCAGATAAGGTGCATGCCGGGCCGTTGCCTGGCCTCGCCGCCCGCAGGCCCTGGCACATCGACGATGCCGTCCTGCTGGCCGCTTGCCCTGCCGGTCCCGACTGGCTCCCGCCGGACCCCCGCCAGCCGGCCGATGCCCGGCTATCCGATGGCAGCAATCGCCCGCTCCCGGCTGGCTGGCGCCTGCGTCTCGTCGGCTGAGCCGACGATGACCACGGGACAGCCGGCATGCGCCAGGCACGCGCGGACTACCGGCCCCTCGGATCGGTCCGCAAGCCAGGGCGGGGCGGTCACGCCGAGCACCAGCAGGTCCGCGCGGGCGGACTGGGCTACCAGGATGCGCTCGGGCGCACCCTCGGCCAGTTCGGTGGTGACGCCGCCTGGCGTAGCCGGGCCGAATTCGGCTTGCATGTCCGCCGCCAGCCCGGCGCGAACCTCGGCCTCCTGCTCGTCGCCCGTCGGCAACTGCCCGACTGCGGCATACGGAGCCGCGTGCCGGACCGAATCCCACGCCCGCACCACGTGCAGGCTCGCCCCGCGCAGCCTGGCCTCAGCGGCCGCCCAGTGCAGCGCGGTCAGTGACGCCCGCGAGTCGCTGATACCGACCACGATGTGCTGCTCCCTGCTGTCCCTCATCCGAATCTCCCGAGTTGCTGGCTTTCCTGCGTTCACTGTCGCGCGCCCAGGGAACGGCCGGAAGGGGCAAAGGTCCCCGGCAGCCGGGCCCGCGGGCTCCTTGACGGCTGCCGCCTGCGGCCGGTGCCACTAACTCCCGGAAGCTTCGGTAACACCCCAATTCCGAGGCGGCCCACTAGGGTCATTCGCGTTGGTTGCCCCCCGTCTCAGCGGAAGGGAGCCCCCGTCTCAGCCGAAGGGAGCGCGATGTCCAGGCCTGGCACTCGGGCCGAATCGTGACGCTGGCTGCGGCAGCCGGGCTGGCCGGGCGCTGCTGCCCCCGGCGGCGGCCGCGCTGAAAGCGGCGGGTTCTGTGCGCTGAACGAGACCACGGGCACAGTGGCCTGGAGTCGCCAGCTCGACACCGAGCCTAAGCTGACCTGCCCGGCGCGCGGGATCACCTCGACCGCGGCGGCCGGACCCGGTGACAGACCGGCCCGCCGGCGGGCGGCTGTTGTCCAGGTTCGGTGTCGCGGCTCAGGTGACCTTCGTGAGGGTGGCGACGTTGACATGCGGCCAGCTAAGGCCGAGGAAGTCCAGGAACACGGTCTGGGTGTACTGGAGCTGCAGGAAGCTCCGGTCGCTGTTCGGGGCAGGGAACTGTACCGTCTCGATCCAGAAGGTCGCGCTGACGTGCCCGACCTCCGCGTTGGTCCGGAGGAACGGGATGTTCTGCGCGCCGCCGAGCGTATTCTTCGCGGGATTGGTGACGGTCGAGATGTGCAGGACCGTTGTCGCCGTGATTGTCTGGCCGGCGATCGCGGACGCGAGCACTGAGTTCGGATCGGTCACCGCAGCCTGCGTGACCTGCGGGGGAGTGGGCGTGGTCCGGAACTGGCTGGCGGCGCTGAGGTTATATTCCGGGAAGCTGTTGGCTGTGCCCGGTGGCGGTTCGGCACCCCCGACCGGGAATGGCACGGTATTGGCCTGACCGATGACGGGCGGCCCATTCAGTTGCGCAGCGGTGCCCTGCACCATGACGGCGGTGCCGTGCGGGATGGTCGCGAGCCGCACGACAGTCGGCGGCTCGGCGGGCTTGGTGGTGGCCGGGACGTTCAGCCAGATGCCGGGCTCGGTGTGCAGCGCGCCCCCGGTGTCCTGGTCGCTGATCTGCTGCAGGTAGTGCACGCCGAAGAGCTCGATGTCATCCATGGCCGTGCCACGGTTGGGTATGGGCCCGCCGATCGCGTTGAAACGCAGGTGCTCGTCGGTGGGGTTGAGCTCGAGGAAGATGTCGTTGTGGCCTTCGAAGTCCGGCCGCGCGATCAGGTTGAACCCGTGGCCTGACCATGTTCCCGGGAGGTCACCGAGAGGCCCAAGATCTGCGACGGCGGTCAGCGCGGACGAGGCCGCGCGGAAATCCGGAACTGCGCTTGCAGGCATAGGTACTCCTCTTGGCCAATGAGAGGATTTCACGAATGTGAGAGGATTTCACGAATCCGCCGGGACTGATGCACTTTCGTCATGGCATGCGCGGGACGCCGGCCATTCACGGAATGCCCCGATGGCAGCCGTGATCAGCATCGCCGGGCCGCGGCCGCCAGGGGTGGCCGGCTACGAAGCGCTGATGCTGCCGGTGACGGTGAAGCCGCGCATAAGCGGCAGGCTGGCCAGTGCAGAAGAGTCGCCCACGCGGACAATGAAGCGGCCATCGGGGACAACCCAGCCGTTTGCCGCGTCACTCCAGTACGACAGGTCACGGCCGTCGAGAGTGAAACGGACCGTGCTTGACCGCCCGGGCCGGAGCGTGACCCTGCGGAAACCCTTGAGCTGGCGCGGCGGCTCGCCCGCCGACGCCGGGTCGCCCAGATAGAGCTGGGCAACATCGGAGCCCCGCACGTGCCCGGTGTTGGTCACCCGCGCGGACACCCGGACCAGCGGAATCGAGTGGCCATTGCAGCGGCAGCCGGCCCGCCCGTGCCCGGCCCGCCCGTGCCCGGCCCGCCCGTGCCCGGCATGGCGGTTCCGCGCATCCGCCGGTTTCACCTGCAGCCTGCTGAACCGGAAGGTGGTGTAGGACAGGCCGTAACCGAAGGGGAACAGCGGCCTGATTCCCCGGGCGTCGTACCAGCGGTAGCCAACGGAAATTCCCTCGGAGTAGTCCACCTTGCCGTCGACCCCCGGGAACTCCGCCGGCGTCGAGGCCGGCACCTGGGACAGTTCCCGCGGGAAGGTCACCGGCAGGTGCCCCGACGGGTCGGTCCTGCCGTAGAGCACGCTGGCGAGGGCCGTTCCGTTGCTTTCGCCCGGGTACCAGGCGTCGACGACCGCGGCCACCTGGCTGATCCACGGCATGGCGACCGGGGCGCCGGCGTCGATGACCACCACCGTGTGCGGGCTGGCTGCGGCAACGGCCGAGATGAGCTCGTCCTGCGCCGAGGGCAGCCGGAGGTCCGGCCGGTCGGATGCCTCGGTCTCGGTATCGTCGGAGACGACCACGACGGCCGCCGATGCCGACCTGGCTGCTGCGACCGCCCGGCTGATCCCCGGCGCGAGAGCGGACGGCGTGGCCCAGGTCAGGCTGGACGACTCGCCCGTGATCCTGATCGAGTAGGCGTGGCCAGCCTTGAGCCGGACGCCAGCCGAGTACGTGCTGACCGGCTGCGTACCGGGGTCACTCAGGATCTCCCTGCCATCGAGATACAGGTTGGCCGGCCGGTAGCAGTGGCACGGGTTGTCCATGGCCAGCACGTAAGTGCCGGTCTGCGGGGCGGTGAGCGTGCCGGAGTAACTGCCGCCCGGCCTGGTCGCCGCGTAGGCCGGGGACAGCGCCGGGGCCGGGATCGCGGGCAGCCGGGTGTCCAGCGGAAGCCCCTGCCGGTAGACGATGCGGGTGCCAGCCCTGGCAGCTGCCGTGAGCCCCTGCAGCGGCGTGACGGTGAACGCCGGGGTGACGAAGGAACTGCCGCCGCCGCTATCGGCCGGTGCGGCGGCGGCAGCGGGCCCGATGACGGCGATCGGGCCGGCCTTGGCGGCCGGCAGCGGCAGCGTGCCGCCGCTGTTCTTCAGCAGTACCGTGCCGTCCTCGGCGACCGTGGTCGCCACGGCCTGATGGGCCGGCGTGGTGACGGTGGCGGTCGCGGAGCCGGCCGGCGGCCGGCTGAACAGCCGGAAGCGGAACATCTCGGTCAGGATGCGGCTGACCATGCCGTTGAGCACCGGCACCGGTATCGTGCCGTGCTGCACATCCCGCTCAAGCGGCCTGCCGAAGTAGCGCCTGAACGGCTGCTCCATGTCGGTGCCGTCGAGGGCCGCCGATGTCGCGTGAATAGCGCCGTCGTCGGACGTCACGAAGCCCTTGAAGCCCCAGCGCCGGTCGAGAGTCTGGGTGAGCAGGTAGCGGTTCTGGCAGCTGTAGGCGCCGTTCACCGTCGAATAGGCGCACATCACCGAGGCGGCGCGGGCTCTGGTCACGGCCTGCTCGAAAGCCGGCAGGTAGATCTCGTGCAGTGCCCGGTCGCTCACGATCACGTCGTCGGCCGGGGTATTGCGGTTGGTCTCCTGGTTGTACGCGGCGAAATGCTTGACCTGGGACATGACGCCCTGGCTCTGCACGCCCTCGATTTCGCTGCTGGCCATGGCAGCGTCGAGGAAGGGGTCCTCGGTGAAGGCCTCGAACGAGCGGCCCCATCGCGGGTCCCTGTCGATGTTGACCGTCGGGCCCAGGTTGACGCTCGCGCCCTTGCCCCGCTCCTCGGCCCCGATGACAGTGCCGTACCGGCGGGCCAGCGGCGGGTCGAAAGTGGCGGCCAGGGACACTCCGGCGGGCAGCTGGGTAACCCCGGTGAGCCGGTCCCCGACGCCGTTCGGGCCGTCTTCCATGCCCATCGCCGGGATGCAGAGCGCGGGCTGCGCGGCCGTGGCGAAGACGTACGGCCCGTTCTTGCCCTGGCCGCCGACCATCGTGATCTTGTCGGCAACGGTCATCCGGGCCAGCAGGAGGGCTACCCGGCTGCGCACGGGCAGGGCCTGGTCGAGCCATGGGCAGCTCGGCGCGTCCGGCGTCACGGCCGGCCTGGCGGCTGGCCGGGCCGGCCGCCCGGCAGCAGGGGAGCAGGCTGCCAGCAACGCTGCCAGCAAGAACCAGGGGGCGACAACGGCGATGATCCGGGGCACGGACCGCTGCACGGCAATCTTCGGCACCTGATGCCTCACCGCCGCAGGCGGGGTGTCCCCCGGAGCGCCAGGAGAGCCAGCCACGGCCGCCAGCCGGCCAGGCGATCTTCGCCGGGCCTGCAGGCCGCCAGGGTCATCGGCCGCTCTCCGGCTCCTGCCGGGCCTCCTCGACGGTGAGTTCGGCCGCGGGGTCGGCCTCCAGCCGCTCGTCCGGGATCGGCAGCCCGCTGCGGACAGATCGGCCGTATGTCCCGTCGCCGAGCCGGTGCTCGGCGCGGTCGAGTGCGTCAAGGCGATCGCGCAGGCTTTCCGCGATGGCGTCGTCCATGCCCTCGGCCGTCAGGGACTGCGCGGGATCGGCGATGTCCCCGGTGTCGTTCTCGGCTGCGCGGTCTTCCCGGCCGGACCCCTCGGTGTATTTCAATCCTGCCTGTGCCTCGGCTCGCGCCGCCTGCAGTAGCTCTCGTGCCCGTTCCTCGTTCATCTGCGCTCCCTGGTGCGTCGCGGACATGCCGCCAGCGTGGATGGGAAGTCCGAGGCTACTGGCATCACCGGGCAGCCGGGCGGCGCCCAGTCAGCCGCCAGTGACCGCAGTCCTCACGCAGCCGGGCCGTTCGCGAGAACCACGGTCGCCGACTGCGTCTGGCCGGCCTGGTCGGTCCAGCCGATCCTGACGCTGTCGCCGGGGTGGCGCAGCTCCAGGGCCGACTGGAGCGCGGACGGTGACGAGACGGGCTGACCGCCGACCGAAACGATCACGTCACCCGCTGCGAGGCCAGCCCGGCCGGCCGGCGATCCGGAGACAAGCCCGGTGACGGCGGCGCCTGAACCAGCCGGCACGCCCTGCGCCGCGGCGCTGCTGGCGGACAGGATCTCGACGCCGAGGAATCCGGTGGCGCCGATGTGCACCGTCGATGAGGAGGCGCCGGCCACGATCTTGCGGGCGACGGAGACCGCCTCATTGACCGGGATCGCGAATGCCTGGGTCTTGGCCTGCCCGGACTGGAACTGGAACGCCGACGAGGCTGCGGTGTCCATGCCGATCACCTGCCCGGCGGTGTTGACCAGCGGCCCGCCCGAGTCGCCCGGCTGAATGTCCGCGTTGTGGTGGATAAGCCCGGTCAGCTGCTCGGAGGTGCCCGCCGCCTCGTCCGAGGCGGTGATCGAGGCACCGAGGCCGGTGATCAGGCCCACGGCGACCGACGGGGTGCCGCCCTTACCGCCCGCGTTGCCAAGGGCGACCACCTGCTGGCCGGCCGCGGCCGCGGCGGAGTTGCCCAGGCTCACCGTCGTCAGCCCGGATGCATCCTGCAGCTGGAGGACTGCGATGTCGCTGCTCCGGTCGTAGCCGACCACCCTGGCCTGGTAACTGTGCCCGTTGCCGACATCGGTGACCCTGATCGCGGTGGCGTCCTCGATGACGTGATTGTTGGTGAGCACTTCGCCCGAGGACGTCAGCACCATCCCGGTGCCCGCTGACTCGGCCTGCTCGTAGCCGAGCGTCGAGACGACGTCGACCAGGCCGGGGTCAACCTTTGCGGCGATCTGGGATGTCGTCAGCGCCGCGCTGCCCGACGTGATCCCGGTGGCCTGCAGCCCCCAGAACGTGCCCACGGCGACCACCACTGCGGTGCCGGCCAGCAGCAGGCGCCGGCGGAAGCGCGGGCCGGGTCCGCCCTGGCCTGCCGGGCCTCCGCCGTAGCCGCCCGGGCCTTCGCCGTAGCCGGCCGGCCCGCCGGGACCGGGCCAGTACGGTTGCGTCTGCCCTGATCCAGGCGAGATCTGCGGATCGTAGGTCGTGCTCATGGGATCGGCTCCCCTTCGGTAGGTATCGACCGCCCTGATCTCCTTCATGATTGATTGCTTACCTGGGAGAATCCTGAAGGCATGCTGACCACATTCTTGATCTTTGCTGATTGCCGGGCGCGCGCCTTGGCGGCAGTGCCTGCGTGCGGCGAAATCCGGTTGCCGCCGTTCCTCCTGGATGCCACTATCGGGCACAGGCTGTACCGGCGATGCCGGCCGAGCGGAAGGGAGGGCTACGGATGCTGACGCCCGTTTTGCGGTTCACGCTGGCCGCCCCTACCGCTTGCCCCAGGAGCATCACCCATGCCCGATCCTGCCTTCAGCCGCCGCGGAAAGCGGCGTTTTGACGACGACGAGCCAACCTTCGCGAAACGCAACCGGCACCGCTCCGCACTGCCCGCCCTGGACGCCTACGGCACCGTCGACGGCTTGCCGGACGGGGACCGCTGGTCCAGCTGGGACCAGTCCGCCGCCGGCGAGCGCGGGCCCCGGCCGTACCCGGACTGGCTCGTCACCGAGCTTGCCGCAGCCGACACCGAGCTCGGGATACTGAAGACCGGCAAGGAAGCCGACGTCTTCCTGCTGCGCCGCGGCGTGCCGGGAACCGGCCGGTCCTGCCTGCTGGCCGCCAAACGGTACCGCGACGCCGGGCACCGGATGTTCCATCGCGACAGCGAGTACCTGGAGGGCCGGCGGGTCCGCGAGTCCCGTGCCAGCCGCGCGATGGCCAGCCGCACGTCGGCCGGGCGGGAGATGATCGCCGCGCTGTGGGCGAACGCTGAGTTCAGCGCCCTCAGCAAGCTCTACCTGGCCGGTGTTCCCGTGCCCTACCCGGTGCAGGTGCTCGGTACCGAGGTCCTGCTGGAGTTCATTGGCGACCCAGACGGCACCGCCGCGCCGCGGCTGGCCGAGACCCGCCCGCAGGGCAGCGAGCTGGCGGGGCTGTGGGACCAGCTCGTGCAGGCGCTCCGCACACTCGCCGGTCACGGCCTGGCCCACGGCGACATGTCCGCCTACAACCTGCTTGTCCACCACGGCCGCCTCGTCATGATTGACCTGCCCCAGGTCATCGACGTGATTGCGCACCCGCGCGGCGCGGAATTCCTGGACCGGGATGCCGCCAACGTGGCCAGGTGGTTCTCCGCGCGCGGCCTCGGCGGCATCGTCCCCGCCGCCGGGGACCTGCCCGCCCCCGGGGACCTGCCGGCCCTGCTGCGCCAGGAAGCACGCATCGGCTAGCCGGCCCCCGGGGACCTGCCTGCCCCTGCTGCGCCAGGAAGCACGCATCGGCTAGCCGGGCCGCCTGCATAGCGGGCAGGCACCGGGGCCCGTTCTGGCAGTATCGGAGCCGTCGTCCGTGACAGCGCGTCGTGCCAGCGACCGCGGGCGCGCGCATGCTCTTTCGCGGACGAGGCGGCCGGTGGCTGCGCTCCTCGTCGGCCTGAACGGAAGGTCCGCCGATGCCGGGTCCCGCCCGGGGCAATGCCCTTGATCACGTGGTCGTGGTCATGTTCGAGAACCGCTCATTCGACAACCTGCTCGGCCGCCTGTACCAGCCGGGAGAGGTGATGTCGTTCGAGGGCGTGGCCGGCCGGGAATTCAGCAACCCGATCCCGGCGTGGGCCGAAGACGGGGCAGGCCGGCAGGTGGTGCCCTACGGGTTGGCGGCCAGCATGAATACCCCGAGCCCGGATCCGGGCGAGGAATACCCGCACGTCAATACGCAGCTATTCGGGCTTATCTCCCCGCCGGGAAACCGCGGCATACGGGCCGAGCACATGACCGCCCCCTACAACGCGCCCGGATCCGGCCAGCGGCCGACCATGGACGGCTTCATCGCCGACTACATCAGCGCGTTCACGGCCGAGATGGGCAGGCAGCCCGCATACGACGAGTACGCCCAGATCATGACTGGCTACGCGCCCGGGCAGCTGCCGGTCACCGCCGGCCTTGCCCGCGGCTTCGCGACCTTCGATCACTGGTTCTGCGAGGTGCCGTCGCAGACGTTCGCTAACCGGTCGTTCTTCCACGCCGCGACATCGTCCGGCTACGTCGTCAATATGTCCCCGGCCGATTCCTTCCCCGTGCACAACACTGCCGAGACAATCTTCGAGCGCCTCGAATCGAAGGGCCTGTCCTGGCGCGTTTACTGCGACCCGCCGAGCCACATTTCGTTCACCGGCCTCATCCACGCCTCCCGGCTGCGCAGCCGCTTCGCGACGAACTTCTTCACCACTGACCAGTTCGTCCAGGACGCGGCCAGCGGGGAACTGCCGGCCTACTCGTTCATCGAGCCGAATTTCCTGTACGGCCACAATGACATGCACCCGGCCACCGACGCGCTGTTCCCTGACATGGCAATCGACCCGCCGTCCTCCCTGCTCGGCGGCGAGGCACTACTGGCCAGGATCTACGATGCGGTCCGCTCCTCGTCGTCCTCCAGCGGGTCGAACGCCTACAACACGCTGCTCATGGTCAATTTCGATGAGCACGGCGGCACTTACGACCACGTCCCGCCGCCGCCGGCACCGCCGCCGGGCCCGTCCGCTCCGCTCGGCCAGATGGACTTCACCTTCGACCGGTCAGGCGTGCGCGTGCCGGCCATCGCCATCTCGGCATGGATCCCGGAACGGACCGTCGTCAGCCACGAGTACCGCAACACGTCCGTCATCCGGACCCTCCGCGAGCGCTGGCAGCTCGGTGCGCCCCTCACCGCGCGAGACGCGATCGCCCCCGACATCGCCCCCGTTCTCTCCCTGGGCAGCCCGAGGGCGCCGGAAGACTGGCCCGAGGTAATCCCGCAGCCGGTGCCCGTGTTCGACGCGCGGGTGGTGCCCCTTGACGCCCGATTGCGCTCACTGCCCAAGGCAGCGCTCTTCGCGGTCCTGGCGCTCTCGAAGAGACTCCGCCTGGAGGTGCCTGAGATTGACCAGGAAGCGGACATCAGCCGCGCCGATGGCATCGCGATCATCAGCGATGCGATCGGATACATGTTCCCCCGCCTCCAGAGTCACTAGCAAACGCGGGCGCAGTGAACTCCAGGTGAATCTTGCGCGAGGGCCGGTTCAGCGGTTGGACAGCCCCTGATACTCCCGGGGAGGAAGATCGGCTTGAATAGGGCCGTGAACGGATCCGATATGAGCGATGAGCGGCATGCCCGCCTGCGTTACCCGGGCAGTCCGGGCGGTCCGGATGGTCTGGGCGGTCCGGGTGGTCCGGGCGGTCGCGGCGGTAGCGTCGTGCCGCCGGGCGTTTGGGTGGACGACTCAGACGAAGACGACCCGGTGCTGCGCCAGGCTGACGGCACCCTGGTTGACACCTGGCGGGAAGATTATCCCTACGCCGAGCGCTTGAGCCGCGAGGAATACGATCACGTCAAACGCCTGCTCCAGGTCGAATTGCTCAAGCTGCAATACTGGGTCAGGGATTCGGGCGGCCGCCTTGTCGTGATCTTCGAAGGACGGGATGCCGCGGGCAAGGGCAGCACGATAAAGCGCTTCATGGAGCATCTGAATCCGCGCGGCGCGCGGGTCGTCGCGCTGGATGTCCCTACCGAGCGCGAGCGGCGGCAGT
This sequence comes from Actinomycetota bacterium, assembly GCA_003168215.1. GTDB lineage: Bacteria > Actinomycetota > Actinomycetes > Streptosporangiales > Streptosporangiaceae > Palsa-506. The sequence goes on along the minus strand of PMSW01000157.1, from coordinate 1,483 downwards.
GGTATTTCCAGCGCTACGTGGCGCACTTGCCGACGGCCGGAGAGATCGTCTTGTTCGACCGCTCGTGGTACAACCGTGCCGGTGTCGAGAAGGTCATGGGCTTCTGCACCGACGAGCAGTACGAGACTTTCCTCCGGCAGGCACCTCAGTTCGAGCGCATGCTGGTAGACGAGGGCGTCTCGCTGACCAAATTCTGGTTCTCCGTCACGGCCGGAGAGCAGCACACCCGGTTCGCCATCCGCCAGATCGACCCCGTGCGGCAGTGGAAGCTGAGCGCCACGGATATCGCGTTGCTGGGCAAGTGGGATGAATACACAGCGGCTAAGGTCGCGATGTTCCAGCGCACTGACACGCCCGAGACGCCATGGACCGTGGTCAAGAGCAACGACAAGAAGCGCGCCCGCCTGGAGGCCATGCGCAGCCTGCTCGTCAGTTTCGACTACAAGGGCAAGAATCACAACGTGGTCGGTTACCCGGATCCCCTGATCGTCGGCGCGCCCGCGAATCTGCGGGAATCCGGGACCGAGGACTTCTCGTCTCCCGCGCCGATCACCCGGCCGCAGGCGTAGCGGCCGCCGGGGACCTGTCTCCGGCCGAGGACCCGGACGTAGCGCCCAGCGCTGGTGGTGCGTTCCGCCTGGGTGGCGTGGTGCGTTCCGCCTGGCGCAGTGCGGAACGCCGTTCCCCCGCGCAGCGGAACGGGTAAAGGACGGCTGAACGCTAGGTGGAGTGCTGCCGACAACTGGCCTGATTGTTGGCTGAGCATCTCGACATCGGGAGCCGCGGCCGGAGACGCTGCCGGTGTGAACGACTTTCTGCTAGTTCTGGTGGTCGTGACGGCCCTGGGTTTCGACTTCACCAACGGCTTCCATGACACCGGCAACGCGATGGCGACCTCCATCGCCACCAAGGCCCTCAGTCCCCGGGTCGCGGTGGCCCTGTCCGGCGTGCTGAACCTGGTCGGCGCATTCCTGTCGCTGGCCGTAGCGGCGACCATCGCGAGCGGCCTGGTGGACACCAGCTTGGTCACGCTGACCGTCGTGGCTGCCGGCCTGGCCGGCGGGATCACCTGGAACCTGCTCACCTGGCTCTTCGGCATCCCGTCCAGCTCGTCGCACGCGCTCATCGGCGGGGTGATCGGCTCGACGATCGCCGCCGCCGGCGGGCACGCGATCCAGTGGCACGACCTGGTCGCGAAGGTCATCATCCCGGCCGGCCTGTCGCCGATCATCGCCGCTCTCGTCGCGGCGACCGGCACCTGGCTGCTCTACCGGATCAGCCGCAGCCTCTCGGACAAGGCCCGCACGCACGGCTTCCGGATCGGGCAGATCGGGTCGGCGTCGATGGTGTCCCTCGCGCACGGCACAAACGACGCGCAGAAGACGATGGGGGTCATCACGCTGGCCCTGATCGTGAACAAGACGGTGCCCAGCACTTCCAACGCCCCGTTCTGGGTCATCCTGTCCTGCGCGCTGGCGATCAG
>PMSW01000138.1 GCA_003168215.1 Actinomycetota bacterium | reverse complement strand
CCGGCAGCGTGAACGGGCGCCTTCCGTCGGCAGCGCAAATCAGCCGGGCCGCGCAGGTCGACGAAAGCTTGCGCCGCCGTCAGCTCTCGTTCCGTCCGGGTGGCGGAAGCGGAAATTCCGCCACAGCCGGGCAACGGCGCTGGCAGGCCGCACCTGCCATCCTGGTCGGCTCCTACGGCTGGCCGGCCGCGTAATCGCTGCCCGCGTGGCCTGCACGCGGCAGCCCGGGCCGATGGCCGACACTAGGACGATGGAGCAGCTGCTGCCGGACCGCCTCAGCGAGCAGCTAGCCGCATTCGAGCGGCATCTCGCGGCCGAACGCAGCCTGTCGCCGCATACCGTCCGGGCATACCTGGGGGATATCCGGTCGCTGCTCGAGCACGCGTGCCAGGACGGGATGACCGATCTTGCCGGACTGGATATCGGCGCGATCAGAAGCTGGCTAGCTGCCCAGCATGCCGCCGGGCAGGCACGCAGCTCGCTGGCCCGCAGGGCGGCATCGGCACGGACGTTCACTGCGTTCGCCCGCTCGCGCGGCTGGCTGACCGCGGATCCCGGGCCGCTGCTCGGGACGCCGAAGGCCCAGCGCCACCTCCCGCAGGTACTGGCCGCCGACCAGATAGCCGCCGTCCTGGACGCGGCGGGAGGTGATCTGGCGGGAAGAAACGCGGCGCCCGGAGGCGGTCATAGAGGCGGAAACGAGCCAGCGGCCGTCAATGTCCGGGAGGCCGCGAATGGGGCACCGGCCAGCCAGGACCCGGTGGCCGCCGCCCTCGGCTGGCGCGACTCAGCGATCATGGAGCTGCTGTACTCCTCGGCCCTCAGGGTCGGCGAGCTGTGCGGGATCGACATGGGCGATATCGATGACGAACGCCGGACGGTGCGCGTGCTCGGCAAGGGCAGCAAGGAGCGCATCGTCCCGGTGGGAGTGCCCGCGGCCCGCGCCGTCGGCCGCTGGCAGCGCCACGGCCGCCCGCTGCTGGTTACTGGGCGCAGCGGGCATGCGCTGTTCCTGGGCGCGCGAGGGGGCAGGCTGGATCCCCGGATGGCCCGGCGCGTCGTGCATGCCATGATCGCGGCCGTGCCAGCCGCGCCTGATACCGGGCCGCACGGGCTGCGCCACTCGGCCGCCACCCACTTCCTGGAGGGCGGCGCCGATCTCAGGAGCGTGCAGGAGTTCCTCGGGCACGCATCGCTGGCGAGCACGCAGATCTACACGCACGTTTCGATCGAGCGGCTGCTGGCCGCCTACCGCCAGGCGCACCCGCGGGCGTGATCCCGTCCCGCGCAGCTCCGCTGTCCGGAGTGGCCGGCCAGGCAGGGCATGTAGACTACGCACGTCGCTGTAGTCCGTGCCCTTACCAGGCACGCGCCGCAGCGGCAAATTCGCGCGTCCGCTCGCTGCCAGGAAGCCGGCACCGGCTTCCTGGCGGAACGCACCTCACCGGTCCGCGGGATGAGCATCCCGCCGCGGGGTCGTACGGGCGCCAGGAGCAACCGAGACGCGCCTCCGCCCTGCGCAGGCGCACGACAGGAAAGGACACCGGCATGGCACCGGTCGTCACCATGAGGCAGCTGCTCGAGAGCGGCGTACATTTCGGTCATCAGACCCGGCGCTGGAACCCGAAGATGAAGCGCTTCATCTTCACCGAGCGCAACGGGATTTACATCATCGACCTCCAGCAGTCGCTGGACTTCATCGACCGCGCGTACGAATTCATCAGGGAAACCGTCGCGCACGGCGGCTCGGTCCTGTACGTGGGCACCAAGAAGCAGGCCCAGGAGGCCATCGCCGAGCAGGCCCGCCGCGTCGGGATGCCGTTCGTGAACCAGCGCTGGCTCGGCGGCATGCTGACTAACTTCGCGACCGTTTACAAGCGGCTGCAGCGGCTCAAGGAGCTAGAGGAGATCGACTTCGACGATGTCGCCGGCTCCACCCTGACCAAGAAGGAGCTGCTCCAGCTCCGGCGGGAGCACGACAAGCTTGAGCGGTCGCTCGGCGGTATCAGGGACATGGCCAAGGTGCCGAGCGCGCTGTGGATAGTTGACACCAAGAAGGAGCACATCGCGGTCAGCGAGGCGCGCAAGCTGGGCATCCCGGTGATCGCGATCCTGGACACCAACTGCGATCCCGACGAGGTCACCTACCCGATCCCCGGCAACGATGACGCTATCCGCAGTGTCGCGCTGCTCACCAGGGTCATCGCCGACGCGGTCGCCGACGGCCTCATCGCCAGGGCAGGAGCCGCAGCGGGCGAGGAGAAGCCGGCGGTGGCGGGCGACGGCGTGCTCGGTGCCGCGGAGCCGCTCCCCGAGTGGGAGCGGGCGCTGCTGGAAGGCGCCGGCGATGGTGCCTCCGCGAACGGCGCAGCACCAGGGAACGGCGTGGCTGCCGCCAGCACCGCCGCAGCCGCCAGTACTGCGGGCGCGACCTCCGCGGATACTGCCACCAGCGCGGCCAGCACTGACAGCTCAGCCCCGACAGACAGTGCGGGAGCGGCGAACAGCCCAGCTGCAGCCGCCAGCCCAGCCGCTGCAGCCGCCAGCCCAGCCGCGGCAGGCAGCCCGCCCGCAGCAGACGGTGCGGCAGGGTCGGATAGTGCATCCGCCGCCGGCAGTGCAGCCTCGGCCAGTGACGCGGCCCCGCCGGCCGAGACAGCCACCGGGAATGCCACGGCTGGCGTCGCCGCTACGCAGGACAGTGCCCAGGCAGCGGACGCCGCGCCGGCCGAGGCTGCGCCCGCCGAGGCAGCACCGGCTGACGCCGCGCCGGCTG
>PMSW01000052.1 GCA_003168215.1 Actinomycetota bacterium | reverse complement strand
CGACGCCGCCGCGCCGCCTGCTGGGCATCCGGTGCGCCTGCCGGGAGCCAGGCCGCTGGCGAGAGACCAGCGCCTCCGACCCCGTTCTGGCTCCGGCCGATCCGCCGCCGGAAGTAGCGGGGCAGCCATGGATCCGACACCGGGCCAGCGGAAGGCTGCCTTCGTTGTCATCGTTCTCGCCCTGGCAGGGCTGGGCATCTTCCTGGTCAGGCCGGGCGCGTCCGGGTCCGCCGCGCCCGCCCGGTCTCCGGCCGCGTCCGGGGCGACCACGACGCCGGCCAGCCCTGCGGCGACAGCGACCCGGCCTGCCGCCACGCCCGCGCCNNGCGCCCGATCCCGCATCAACGGGCACGCCGGGCATCTATCAGTGGCTCCCCTTCACTCCGTCCGGCCTGACCAGGGCCGCCTCAGTGGCCACCAGGTTCGGTGATCTCTACGGCACCTTCTCCTACAGCGAGAGCGCGACCGGATACGTGCAGAAGATGCGGAACGTGATCACCGCCCAGCTCTCCGGTGTACTGGCGCGCGCCTACGCCACCCCTGGCGTCGCCGGGCCGCGGGTCCGGGCGAAACAGGTTTCCACGGGCACCTCAAGCATCAGCTCGCTGCGCGCATTCGGCTCCGGCAGCATCACGTTCATCGTGGTCATCCGCCAGAAGATCACCAGCACCGGGGGAGTCAGCCGGAGCAGCGGGCAGTACGCGGTGACCGTGGCAGGCTCCGGCGGCAGCTGGCAGGTCAGCGACATCGAGCTGGCTTCGGCGGGAAACACATGATGGGCACGGGCGGCGAGTCCGGCCGTAGCCGCGGCGTAGTAATCGCGGTTGTCTGCGCGGCCGGGCTTCTCGGCCTCGGCCTCATCGTGGCCCCGATGCTGCTCTTCGCCGGCAGCGGCGTGCTGTTCGAGTCCGGCTCTGGCTGCTCTGCCGCCAGGGGTGGCAGCACCGGGCAGCCCCCGCCGAGCCAGCAGGCCCAGGACTCGATCCCGGCCAACTACCTCGCAATTTTCAAGGCCACCGGCCGCAAGTACGGGATCCCGTGGGTGATCCTGGCCGGCATTGGCAAGGTCGAGAGCAACGACGGCCGGACGACGCTGCCCGGGGTGCATAGCGGCTCGAACGCCTTCGGCGCGGCTGGCCCGATGCAGATCGGGATCGGCGGCGCGGCCGGCAATACCTGGGGTGGCGCGCCGGTGCACCCGGCGGGCGAGCGGGTCGACGGCGTGGCGACCGACGCCAACCACGATGGCGTGGCCAGCGTCTACGAGCCCGCGGATGCCGTCGCCGGCGCCGCCAAGTACCTGCTCGCGCACGGCGTGCTCGACAACGTGTCCGCCGCGATCTTTGCCTACAACCACCTGGAGTCCTACGTCCAGACGGTGGAGTCCTGGGCCGGGACCTACGCGGCCGGCGGCTTCTCGGTCAGCCCGGTGACGCTCGACGACGCGCCGGACTGCCTGCCCGGCGTCGGCCAGACGGCCAACAGCGCCGCCGGCACCGCCATCGCCTTCGCCGAGCAGCAGCTCGGCAAGCCCTATCAGTGGGGCGGGACTGGCCCGGACGCCTACGACTGCTCCGGCCTGGTAATGATGGCGTACCGGGCGGCGGGGATTGACATCCCGCGGACGTCGCAGGAGCAGTGGACGTGGGGGCCGCGAGTCCCGGCCAGCCAGGTCGAGCCGGGGGACCTGGCGTTCTTTGTCGGCTCGGATGGCACCGTCGCGGCGCCGGGCCACGTGGGCATCGTTATCGGCGGCGGCTTCATGATCGAGGCGTACGCCACCGGCTTCCCGATCCGCGTCGCGCCTTACCGCGACCGGGATCCGGTCGGATTCACCCGTCCATGGGCACACCGGGGCGTCGTGCTGACCGGCCAGGAGTCCGGCGCCTGACCCTCCGCAGGCAATCATCATCCCGGCGGCTGGCCCGCCGCCTTGGCAATCAGTCATCCCGCTGCCTGGCAATCAATCATCCCGGCGGCTGCCCCGCCGCCTGGCAAACAATCATCCCGGCGGCTGACCGCCCGCTCCGCCACAGCATGAGACTCTGGGGATCTACGCGGGCGCCCGGCATGATTCTCGGTCGGCTTGCTGCTGCGCCCGGAAGTCAGGAGGCCAGATGGACTTCGAGCTCACCACGGAGCAGCGCCTCTTCCGCGACACGCTGCGCGCGTTCGTCGACGAGCAGATCCGGCCGGTGGCCCGCGAGTGGGAGGCAGCCGGGCGCTACCCGGACGAGATCGTGGCGACGATGCGGCGGATGGGCCTGTTCGGGCTGACCGTGCCCGAGGAGTACGGCGGTATGGCCGCCGACATGGTGTCGCTCGCCCTGGTCTTCGAGGAGATTTCCCGTGGCTGGATGGGCGTAGCCGGCATCCTGGGCAGCCATTCGCTGTCCTGCTGGATGATCGCCAGGTACGGCACCGATGAGCAGAAGCGCGCCCACCTGCCCGCGCTTGCGAGCGGCGAGCGCAGGACCGGTATCGCGCTGACCGAGCCGGGAGCGGGCAGCGACCTGCAGGGCATCCAGACCACGGCGCGCAGCGAAGGCGATGGCTACGTCCTGAACGGCAGGAAGACGTGGATCACGAACGCCCGCCACGCGGACCCGCTGCCGGTGCTCGCGAGGACCGATCCGGCCGCGGTGCCGGTGCACGCCGGAATGTCGGTGCTGCTCGTGGACGCGGCCGCGCCGGGGTTCGAGGTCGTGCGTGATCTGCCGAAGCTCGGTTACCACGGCCCGGAGACCTGTGAGGTCGTGCTCGACGAGGTCCGGGTGCCCGCCTCGGCGCTGCTCGGCGGCACCGAGGGCCGGGGCCTGCAGCAGGTGCTCGCCGCACTGGAAACCGGCCGGGTCAACGTCGCCGCCCGGGCGGTTGGCGTCGCCCAGGAGGCATACGACCAGGCACTGCGCTACTCGGGGGAGCGGGAAGCGTTCGGCCAGAAGATCTCGGGGTTCCAGGCGGTGCAGCTGAAGCTGGCCGATATGGCGATGAAGCTGCAGGCAGCGCGGCTACTGGTGTACTGGGCGGCGTCCCGCGCCGATTCCGGCCAGCGCTCCGACATGGAGTCCGGGATGGCCAAGGTCTACGCGTCCGAGGTGGCGATGGAGTGCGCGGCGACGGCCATGCAGATACACGGCGGCTACGGCTACTCCAGCGAATTCACCGTCGAGCGCCTCTACCGGGACGCACCGCTGATGGTCATCGGCGAGGGGACCAACGACATCCTCCGCACCGTGATCGCCCGCTCGCTGACCAGCGGCCGCAGCGCCATCGGCTGACGTCCTGGCTGAGCCGGCAACTGCCCGCGCGACGGATTGTGCTGCACTCACCTCCGGGTGCCGGCCCGTGGCCAGCGCCCCGGCGCCGAGTCACGCTGCCTGTCCAGGCACGCAGCGTGCGCCAGTTGCCCGTCCCGATGCCAAGTCACACCCAGTACTGGCCGCGCCGTTTCATTAGCACGGAAATTAGGACGGGTTCAAGCGCGTCTTTATTTCCGCGCTAATCGAAAGAGCAGATCATCTGGCCGGGCGAGCGGCTGGGGTCAGCCGCCGGGGCGTGCCGCTCGCGCCAGCCACCGGGGGCGAGCCGCCGGGGGGTGCCGCTCGGGTCAGCTGCCGGGGGTGCGCTCGGGGGCGAGTCGCCGGGGGCGTGCCGCTCGGGTCAGCCACCGGGCCGAGCCGCAGGAGGGGTGCCGCTCGGGTCAGCCGCCGGGGCGAGTCGCCGGGGGCCGCCGGCCGAGGTTATCCACAGCAGGCGAGATTGAGGTGGCCGAATGACAGTGCGGTAGCCGACGCTGATGGACGTGCCCAATCTTCCCGAGAGCCTTCAGCTGCTGGCGGAGTCCCAGCAAGGCATGATCACGCGGCGACAGGCGTTCGGGGCTGGCCTGACCAGGGACGCGATCGGGGCCCGGATCAACGGTGGCCGCTGGCAGCGCGTCTACCCCGGGGTCTTCGCCGTCTTCAGCGGGGAGCCATGCCGTGTGGCTGCATTGTGGGCAGCAGTGCTGTGGGCCGGCCCGGGAGCCGCACTGAGCCACCACACCGCAGCGGAGCTGCACGGCCTGACACGCAAGCCGCCGCAGCTGGTGCACGTCACGGTGCCCGCCGACCGCCGGGTCCGGCGGGTCCCTGGCATCGTCATTCATCGATCGGCCCGGATCCTGACCGCGCGCCATCCCGCGCAGTCGCCGCCGCGCACCCGGATCGAGGAGACCGTGCTCGACCTCACGCAGCTAGCGCGGACCTTTGACGACGCGTTCGGCTGGGTATCTGCCGCGTGTGGCGGGCGGCTGACGACGCCCCAGCGGATTGGCGCAGCGATGTCGCAGCGCGCAAGGGTGCGCTTCCGGGATGCGCTCGAACTGGCGCTTGACGACATTACCGGCGGCGTGCACACCATTCTGGAACGCCGTTACCTGCGCGATGTTGAGCGTCCGCACGGACTCCCGAGCGCCGAACGGCAGATCCGGGTAGTCCGCGGCAACCGCAGCGAGTACCGGGATGTGCTCTACAAGAAGTACCTGGTTGCCGTGGAAACCGACGGTCGGTTAGCGCACCCGGCCGAGGCCAGGTGGGGCGACGTGCACCGAGACAACGCCGCGGCCGCAGACGGGATCATCACTCTGCGCTACAGCTGGTCCGACGTCACTACGCGGCCATGCTCCGTCGCCGCTGAGGTCGGCGCCGTGCTGTCGCAACGCGGCTGGCCGGGGCCAATGCGGCCCTGCGGCCCATGCTGTACTCTCCGCCGGTCGTGACTACCCCGCTGCCGCGAGGACGCGCTGTTCTCCGCGGCGGGTGAACTCGGCTCCTCGCCAGCTGCGTACCCGCTGCGTCCGGTCGGGTCGCAAACCACCTAGGTCACCTGCGATGCCACCCAGGTCACTCTTGCGATGCCACCCAGGTCAGGCCGCGGAGCCAAGCAGGTCAGGCTGTGGAACCTTGCTGGGAAGGCGCTACAGGCCGTCCCCGGAAAGACCGTCTCTCGATCGGCGCTTGCTCCTGGCTCGCTGGCGCTGCGCCATGCTGGGCCTGGAGAGCTCCTCGGGGAGGGGCAGCAGTGGATTCGTGGCGCTAGCTATCACCTCGCCAGCGATGTCGGCGACCCGCTGGCCTCGGCCGCGCGCGACGGATCTGAGCTGCTCGAATGCCTGTCGCGGCCGGACTCGGTGCCGCTCGGCCAGTATCCCGATCGCCTGCTCGACCCGGATCCGGACCGCCAGGGCACGTTCCAGCTGGCGGACCGTGGCCCGAAGCCGCCGTGCCTCATCGTGGCCGCCTCCGTCACCAGCGGCGGCGTCACCTACGGTGCCATCGGCAGCCCCCGCACCCGCCACGGCGTCGCTGGCCCCCCCGNNGCAGTGCGTTCACCGCCGGCAGCGGGTTCACCGGCGGCAGTGCGTTCACCGCCGGCAGCGGGTTCACCGGCGGCAGCGCCCCGGGCCGTGGCGGCGGAACCTGACGGGTCAGTAGCTGAATCCGTCAGCTCCGCCGCGATCAGGTCTGCCAGCACCATGGCGCACGTTAGGTCGGGAACGTCCTCGTCGCCGACGCTCCACCCGGCTGCGGTCCGGCGCAGGACTGCCCCCGGGGCGACGGCAGAGGAGGTGTTATCGCAGGCCGCCCGATCGCCGCCCCCCGCCCGATTGCCGCCCCCTGCCCGGCTGTCGCCCGGCGCCCGGCTGCCGTCGCCGGTCATCAGCTGACGGCCAGCTCGTTCAGCCGTTCCTTAACCTGGGCGGCCGACGGGTTAGTGAGCGCACTCCCGTCGGGAAATACGACAGTCGGAACGGTCTGGAACCCGCCGTTGACGAGCATCACGTAGTCAGCAGCGGCAGGATCGCGCTCGATGTCAACTTCGAGCATCTCGATGCCGTCCCGCGCGAGCTGGCTCTTCAGCCGCCTGCAGAACGCGCACCATGGTGTGGTGTACATGGTGAGCGGCTGTGCCATGTGCCGTCAGCTCCCCTCGCTGCCCGTCGTTGCCCGTCTTAGCCGTGTGCAGTAACGCCCTAGCCTGCCGCCGGATTCCCGCGAGTGTCGGTGTGATACGGAAAGATGACGCGGACAAGGAGGTGCGCTGTGGACTCCCCGGATGGCCCAGTGCTCACCGGGCCGGAGGCCGTGCTCGCGTCGCTCGACCCTGAGCAGCGCGAGGTGGCGGTCGCCAGCCGGGGGCCGGTGTGCGTGCTGGCCGGCGCCGGCACCGGCAAGACCCGCGCGGTGGCGCACCGGATTGCCTACTCGGTCGCGACCGGCGTTGTCGACCCTGGCCGCGTCCTTGCCGTGACCTTCACCACCCGCGCCGCCGGGGAACTGCGGGGCCGGCTGCGGCAGCTCGGCAGCTCGGCCGTGCCTGATGCCGGGATGGAACGCGTGCAGGCACTGACCTTCCACGCGGCGGCGCTCCGCCAGCTCACTCATTTCTGGCCGTCCACCGTGGGCGGCCCGCCCCCGCGCGTGCTCGATTCGAAGATCAGCCTGGTGTCCGAGGCAGCCCGGCGGCTGCGGCTGTCGGCGGCCCTGCCCGAGCTGCGCGACGCGGCCACCGAGATCGAGTGGGCGAAAGTCAGCCAGGTCCGCCCGGACGACTACCCGGAAGCAAGTTCAAAATCAGCCAGAACGGGGCCTTTCACCCCGGTCATCCTGGCCAGGCTCTACGCCGGCTACGAGGAGCTGCGCCGGGAACGCCACCTGGTGGACTTCGAGTCCGTCCTGGAACTCACCGCCGCGATCCTGGCCGACAACCCGCTGGCGGCAGCCTCGGTCCGGGCAAGGTACTCCTACTTCGTGGTGGACGAGTACCAGGACGTCAACCCGCTGCAGAAGCTGCTGCTCGACGCCTGGCTGGGGGACTGCGACGACCTCTGCGTGGTCGGCGATCCCCGCCAGACGATCTACTCGTTCACCGGGGCCACGCCTGCCTTTCTTACCAGCTTCGCCGTCGAGTTCCCGGCCGCGACCGTGATCAAGCTGGTGCGGAACTATCGCTCCACCCCCCAGGTCGTCGCACTGGCCAACCGGGTAAGCGGGATGACGGGCGCCTCGCGGCTCGGTGTCTCGGGGCTCGGTGTCTCGGGGCTCAGCGCCTCGCCGCTCGGTGTCGCGGCGCTCAGCGGGCTGGCGGGCCGGCTCACCCGGACCAGGCAGGGAACGGCGCTGGTGGCTCAGCGGGCAGCGGGCCCGGAACCAGAGTTCGACGAGTTCGATGACGAGCCCGCCGAGGCGGCGTCGGTGGCGCGGCGCGCCGCGGCGCTGATCGAGGCTGGCCTGCCCGCTAGGGAGATCGCCGTACTGCTGCGTACGAACGCCCAGACGCCGGCCTATGAGCAGGCGCTCGGCGAGGCAGGCGTGGCCTTTCAGGTGCGCGGCGCGGAGCGGTTCTTCGACCGGGCCGAGGTCCGCCAGGCGGTGGGGCTGATCCGGGCGGCAGCCCGGTCCGCGTCGGCGCAGGACGACCCGGCGGGCCATGTGCGGCCGATCCTGTCCGGCACGGGCCTGACCGCCGCCGGCCCGGCCGGCCGCGGCAAGGCCAGGGAGCGCTGGGAGTCGCTGGAGGCGCTGGCGCAGCTGGCAGATGAATTCTTCGCGGCCAGCCCGCGGGCGTCGCTCGCCGATCTCGCCGCCGAGCTCGTCCATCGCAGCGCCATCGGGCAGGCGCCCGCGCTGGATGGCGTGACCCTCGGCTCGCTGCACGCAGCCAAGGGGCTTGAGTGGGAAGCGGTGTTCCTGCCCGGGCTGACCGACGGGACGATGCCGATCATCTACGCGAAGACCGACGAGGCCATCGAGGAGGAGCGGCGGCTGCTCTATGTCGGCGTGACGCGTGCCCGGCTGCGGCTGTACTTGTCGTGGGCGCTGGCCAGGTCCGCAGGCGGCCGCGGGACCAGGCAGCCGTCCAGGTTCCTGGACGGGGTGCGCCCTGCCGCCCGCCCGGCCCGCTCCGGTCAGCGCCGCTCCGGGCCTGCCTCGCCGGAACGCCCGCCCGGCCTGCCCGGCAGCCCGCTGTTCCTGCGGTTGCGGGAGTGGCGGCGGGGCATCGCCAAGGAGCAGGGCGTGCCCGCCTACGTCGTCTTCTCCGACGCGACCCTGGCGGTCATCGCCGACCGGCGGCCCGCTAGCACTGCGGAACTTGCCGCCATCCCCGGTGTCGGCCAGGTCAAGCTGGACCGATACGGTGCCGCGGTACTGGCGCTGTGCGCCGGATCGGCGCAGACGGGCGGCGGGTGACCATGAGCGAGGCACTGGACGGCGTCGTGGCCCTCCTCGACCTGGAGCAGATCGAGCTCAACATCTTCCGTGGCCGCAGCCCCGAGGGCGAGCGCAGGCAGCGGGTCTTCGGCGGCCAGGTGGCCGGGCAGGCACTGGTCGCGGCGGGGCGCACCGTCCCCGCGGACCGGCCCGTGCATTCGCTGCACGCCTACTTCATCCGGCCAGGTGACCCCGCGGTGCCGCTCGTCTACCTGGTCGAACGGGTAAGGGACGGCCGGTCGTTCACCACCCGCCGGGTGTCCGGGGTGCAGCACGGGAAGACGATCTTCACGCTGTCCGCCTCGTTCCATCACCAGGAACCGGGGGTATCGCACGCTATCGCGATGCCGGCGGTCCCGCCGCCGGAGTCGGTTACCCCGACCGCTGAGCGGATGCTGCGGCTGTTCGGCCCGCAGGCGGGTGATTTTCTCCGTAGCAATCCGATCGACATCCGCCATATCGGGCCGCTGACTTTCGAGGCGGAGCGCGACCCGTCGCTGCGCGCCACCAGCAACCTGGTCTGGCTGCGGGCCGACGGCGACCTGCCGGACGACCCGCTGCTGCACGTCTGCCTGATGACGTACGCCTCGGATATGACGCTGCTCGACTCCGTCCTGCTCGCGCACGGGCTGTCCTGGGCGGACGGGCGGACGAAGGGGGCCAGCCTGGATCACGCGATGTGGTTCCACCGGCCGTTCCGCGCCGACCGATGGCTGCTGTACTCGCAGGATTCGCCAGTGGCCGGAGGCGCGAGGGGACTGGCCCGTGGCGAGGTCTTCACCTCCGAGGGCGAACTTGTGGTGTCTGTGGTCCAGGAGGGGCTAATCCGGAGCCGGGCCCGCCCGCCCGCGCAGCCTGCCCCGGCGGGCACATGAAGGCTCGCGCAACACCGCAGCCAGGCCGCTGCCCGTCCTGGCAGCCGCGTGCAAGGACCGCGCGACAGCGCGCAGAGGA
>PMSW01000080.1 GCA_003168215.1 Actinomycetota bacterium | reverse complement strand
GGCCGCACAGCGTGCTGCCGCTGTCCGGGGTGACCCACATGGCCGGGCAGGAAGAGGTGGCGGAGAACCTGCTGCTGCTGCAGGTCGACTTCCTGCGCAAGTCGCTCGGCGTAGCGAATCCGCCGGTGTAGCGAGAGTCACACCCCGGTAGGCTCGCCCCGCGCCGTCGCAGTGATATTCCTGTTGGAATAGGGTTCACACGGCACCGCGACCATGCGCGCAGGGGAACGCATCCGGCCCGCGGCGCGACCCCAGGCAGTTCGAGGGCGGAGACGTCGACAATGACGCAGGCAGTGGATGCGCCGGCCAAGAGCAGGGCGCAGATCAGCGAACGGACGCTGCGCAAGGACCCATGGCGGCGGGCACCGGCCGTCACGGCCACGCTGCTGACCATCTGGGTGGCCTACGCGACCGTGCATGTATTCCTCGGCCGGTGGTACTGGGTGCCGCAGTACCACTACCTGACGCCGTTCTACTCGCCGTGTATCAGCGGCTCCTGCGCCGCGGGCTCGAGCAGCCTGGGCCAGTGGTTCGGCAAGGTGCCGTCGATCGTTCCCTACGCGGTGGTGTCACTGCCGTTCGTGCTCGGCTTCCGGCTCACCTGCTACTACTACCGCAAGGCCTACTACCGGGCCTTCTGGCGCGCGCCAGCCGCGTGCGCGGTGCGCGAGCCGCACGCCAGCTACTCCGGCGAGACCCGCTTCCCGCTGATCATGCAGAACCTGCACCGGTTCTTCTTCTACGTGGTGATCCTGATCTCGGTGCTGAACACCTACGACGTGGTGCAGGCGTTCCGCGGCCCGAACGGCAGCTTCGGGTTCGGCCTCGGCACCCTGATCATGGGTGCCAACGTCGTGCTGCTCTGGGCCTACACGGCGTCCTGCCATTCGTGCAGGCATATCACCGGCGGCAGGCTCAAGCACTTCTCCAAGCACCCCGTCCGGTACCGGATATGGACTCTGGTCTCCAAGCTCAACGCGAAGCACATGCAGCTCGCGTGGACCACCCTGGGCACGCTGATGCTGACCGATCTCTACATCCTGCTCGTGGCCAGCGGGACCATCAGCGACCTCCGGTTCGTCAACTGAGGCAGGCTTCAACTGAGGCAAGACTGAGGCAAGAAGGTCGAACGACACAATGACTGACATCGAGCGCCTTCCCTACGACGTCGTGGTGATCGGTGCCGGCGGATCCGGGCTAAGGGCCGCGATCGAGGCGCGGGAGGCCGGCCTGCGGACAGCCGTCATCTCCAAGTCCCTGTTCGGCAAGGCGCACACGGTGATGGCCGAAGGCGGCTGCGCGGCCGCGATGGGCAACGCCAATCCGCACGACAACTGGCAGGTCCACTTCCGCGACACCATGCGCGGCGGCAAGTTCCTCAACAACTGGCGGATGGCCGAACTGCATGCGAAGGAAGCCCCGGACCGGGTCTGGGAACTCGAAGCCTGGGGCGCGGTGTTCGACCGCACCCCCGACGGCAAGATCAGCCAGCGCAACTTCGGCGGCCACGAGTACCCCCGGCTCGCGCACGTCGGCGACCGGACCGGGCTGGAGATGATCCGCACCCTGCAGCAGAAGGTGGTCGCGCTGCAGCAGGAAGACGCGCGGCAGCACGGCGATCCCGAGGCCAGGATCAAGGTCTTCGCCGAGACCACCGTCACCCGGCTGGTGAAGGACGGCGAGCGGATCGCCGGCGCGTTCGGCTACATCAGGGAGAACGGGCGGTTCGTGCTGTTCGAGGCGCCGGCCGTCATCCTGGCGACCGGCGGGATAGGCAAGACCTTCGCGGTCTCCTCCAACTCCTGGGAGTACACCGGGGACGGGCACGCGCTGGCGCTGCTGGCCGGGGCGAAGCTGCTGAACATGGAGTTCGTCCAGTTCCACCCCACGCACATGGTCTGGCCGCTGTCGGTACGCGGCCTGCTGGTCACCGAGTCGGTCCGCGGTGACGGCGGCGTGCTGCGCAACTCCGAGGGCAAGCGGTTCATGTTCGGCTACGTGCCCGACGTGTTCCGTGCCCAGTACGCGGAGACCGAGGAGGAGGCCGACCGCTGGTACACCGACCCGGACCACAACCGGCGCCCGCCGGAACTGCTGCCCCGCGACGAGGTCGCCCGCTCGATCAATGCCGAGGTCAAGGCCGGGCGCGGGTCGCCGCGCGGCGGCGTGTTCCTGGATATCGCCTCCCGGCGCCCGGCCGAGGAGATCCTGCGCCGGCTGCCGTCGATGTATCACCAGTTCAAGGAACTGGCCGATGTCGACATCACCAAGGAGCCGATGGAGGTCGGGCCGGCCCAGCACTACGTGATGGGCGGCGTCGAGGTGGACCCGGACAGCGCGGCGTCCAGCGTGCCCGGGCTGTTCGCGGCCGGCGAGGTGTCCGGCGGCATGCACGGGTCCAACCGGCTGGGCGGCAACTCGCTGTCGGACCTGCTGGTCTTCGGCCGCCGGGCAGGCATGGGCGCGGTGGCTTACCTGGACTCCCTGGACGAGGCCGGCGGCAGGCCGGCGGCCACCGACGCCGCGCTCGCGGCGGCGCAGGCGGAGGCGATCGCGCCGCTGGAGCGGGCCGGCGGCGAGAACCCGTACACGGTCCATTCCGAGGTCCAGCAGACCATGAGCGACCTGGTCGGCATCATCAGGCGCGAGTCCGAGATCAAGACAGCCATCGCCGAGCTGGAGAAACTGCGGGAACGGGCAGTCCAGGTCAGTGCCGAGGGCGGCGCGGCCTACAACCCGGGCTGGCACCTGGCCCTGGACCTGCGCAACATCATGCTGATCGCGGCCTGCGTCGCGCATGCCGCGCTGGAGCGCCAGGAGAGCCGCGGCGGCCACACCCGTGACGACTTCCCCGGCATGTCGCCGGAGTGGCGGAAGGTCAACCTGATCGTCGCGCTGGACGGCGACCGGGTGGTGCTGCGGCGGCAGCCGATGAAGCCGATGCGAGGCGACCTGCTTGCCCTTTTCGACCGGGGCGAGCTGGCGAAGTACCTGACTGAAGAGGAATTGCCCCCGGCCGGCGAGGAGAAGAGCTGATGGGCGAGAAGGTAACGCTGAAGATCTGGCGGGGCGACGCCGGGCAGGGCGAGCTGACCGACTACCGGGTCGAGGTCAACGAGGGCGAGGTCATCCTCGACGTGCTGCACCGGCTGCAGGCCACCCAGGCCGGCGACCTGGCCGTGCGCTGGAACTGCAAGGCCGGCAAGTGCGGCTCCTGCTCGATGGAGATCAACGGCCGGCCGCGGCTGGCCTGCATGACGCGGATGTCGACCTTCGACCCGGCCGAGACGATCACGCTCACCCCGATGCGGACCTTCCCGGTGATCAGGGACCTGGTCACCGACGTGTCGTTCAATTACGCCAAGGCGCGCGAGATACCCTCGTTCACCCCGGACCCGTCGGTCAAGCTCGGCGAGTTCCGGATGCAGCAGATCGACGTGAACCGCTCGCAGGAGTTCCGCAAGTGCATCGAGTGCTTCCTGTGCCAGGACACCTGCCACGTGATCCGCGACCACCCGGAGAACGAGCGGGCGTTCGCCGGGCCGCGGTTCCTGATGCGGATCGCCGAGCTGGAGATGCACCCGGCCGACACCGCTGACCGCCGGGAAATCGCGCAGGACGACTTCGGCCTCGGCTACTGCAATATCACCAAGTGCTGCACCGAAGTCTGCCCGGAGAGCATCAAGATCACCGACAACGCGCTGATCCCGATGAAGGAGCGGGTGGCCGGCCGCAAGTACGACCCGCTGGTCTGGCTCGGCGCCAAGATCGGCCGCCGGCCGCGGCACGACACGCCCGCTGTCCCCGGTGGCAAGAAGAGCTAATCGCCATCCGGCCGAACGGATGGTTCGCGGTCACTGCCGCGCTCTGGCGAGTCACCTGCCGGGGCACTCTTACCAGCGGTCGTGGACTTGCGCCCGGATGCGCCGGTCGTAAATGTCCTTGATGGCGCCGAGTTCTGCGCTGACGAACGGCGGCAACTCCGCGGCAGCGGCGTTCTGCCGGGCCTGATCCGGGTTTCGGGCGCCGGGGATCACGGTGCTGACGCCGGGCTGCTGGATGACCCACCGCAGGGCAGCCTGTGCCGGGGTGCCCCCGGCAGGCGCCAGCGCGGCGAACTCCTGTGCCGCGTCGACGCCGGTGCCGAAGTCGACCCCCGAGAAGGTTTCCCCGACGTCGAACGCCTCGCCATGGCGGTTGTAGGAGCGATGGTCGCTGGCGGCGAAGGAGGTGTCGCGGGAGTACCGGCCCGACAGCAGTCCGGAGGCGAGCGGGACACGGGCGATGATCCCCACCCCGGCTGCCTGTGCGGCCGGCAGGACCTTTTCCAGCGGCTTGCGCCGGAACGCGTTGAGGATGATCTGCACGCTGGCGGTGCCCGGCCGGGCGATCGCGGCCAGTGCCTCGTCGCAAGTCTCGACGCTCACCCCGTACGCGGCAATGCGCTGCTCGTCGACCAGCGTGTCGAGCGAGTCGTAGACCGCGCCGAGTGAGTACACCGATGTCGGCGGGCAGTGCAGCTGGACCAGGTCGAGCCTGTCCGTGCCCAGGTTGGCCCGCGACCGGTCGGTCCAGGCGCGGAAGTTGGCGAGGGTGTACTGCGCGGGGTCCTGAGCCACGCGACGGCCCATCTTGGTGGCCACCATGAGCGCCAGCCCCGGATTGCCGGCCAGGAACTGCCCGATGAGCTGCTCGCTGCGGCCATCGCCATAGACGTCGGCGGTGTCCAGGAACGTGACACCCGACGCCGCGGCCGCGTCCAGCACGGCAAGCGCGTCCTTGTCGTCGACCTCGCCCCAGTCGGCGCCCAGCTGCCAGGTACCCAGACCGACGACCGAGACCGGCCTACCCGTCCTGGCCAGGATGCGTTGCTCCACGGGAAACGATCTTAGTGCTTGTTTCTGAACCTGGGCCGGGCGATGCCGGCGGATTTCCCGCCATGGCGCACGGTCTATGGCCATTACCAGCGGTGGAACGCCAGCGGTGCCGCCATCTACTGGGCCATGATCACCCTCATGACGCGCCGCCTGAGCAGGCCCGGCTGCGGCTCAGGAACTGTCACGCAGGCCCTTGCCGGTCGTCGCGGTGAGCGCTAGCGTAGTTCCACTAACTGATTAGTGGAAGTGTGGTTATGATCGAATTCCAGCTTGACACCGGGTCCGGTGTCGCCACCTATCTGCAGCTGGTCCAGCAGGTTCATCAGGCCCTGCAGCTTGGCTTGCTCGAACCGGGCGACCAGTTGCCGACCGCTCAGCAGGTTGTCGCCAAGCTGGCGATCAACCCGAACACGGTGCTGAAGGCCTACCGGGACCTTGAGCGCGAGGGCCTGGTGCGACCCCGGCCGGGTCAGGGGACCTTCATTACCCGGTCACTGCCGCGCACCGACCCCGCCGCCCAGACCCGGTTTCTCGGTTCGATGACCGACTGGCTGCGCTCGGCGCGTGCCGCGGGCCTTGGCCCCGATGAGATCGAGGCGATCTACCGCACAGCGTTCCGCAGCTGTTTTGCGGAGGGGGTGGCATGAGCTTCGTCATAGAGGCCAGTGGCCTCGGCAAGCAGTACGGCCGCCGCTGGGCGCTGCGCGACTGCGCTCTGGCGATTCCGGCAGGCCGGGTTGTGGGGCTGGTCGGGCCAAACGGCGCGGGCAAGACCACCCTGCTGCATCTGGCTGTCGGGCTCCTCGCGCCGACGTCGGGCTCGATCAGGGTTCTCGGCGCGAGTCCTGCCGATGGCCCGGCGCAGCTCGGCCGGGTCGGTTTCGTCGCCCAGGACACGCCCGTCTACACGCGGCTTTCGGTAGCGCGGCATCTGCGGATGGGCGCGTGGCTGAACCCGGGCTGGGACAGAGAGATCGCCGAAAGCAGGATCGAGCAGCTCGGCCTTGACCCCCGCCAGCGGGCCGGCACGCTGTCCGGCGGCCAGCGTGCCCAGCTCGCCCTCACTCTGGCGATCGCGAAGCGACCCGAGTGCCTCATCCTCGATGAGCCGGTCGCGAGCCTCGACCCGCTGGCGCGGCGTGACTTCCTGAGCAGCCTGATGGAAATCGTCGCCGCGCAGGGGCTCAGCGTGGTGCTCACCTCCCACCTGGTCGCCGACCTAGAGCGGGTCTGTGACTACCTCGTCGTACTCGTCGCCTCCAAGGTGCAGGTCGCCGGAGAGGTCAGCGAGCTGCTCTCATCGCACCACCGGCTTTCCGGGGCCCGCCGGGACGCGAGCAGCCTGCCAGCCAATCAGGAGGTCATCGAGGAAAGCCATACCGACAGGCAGAGCACATTCCTGGTCCGCACCAGCGACCCGGTTCACGACCCGGCCTGGACAGTCAGGCCCGTGACACTCGATGACCTGGTCATCGCCTACATGAGCCGCCCTGCCAACCCCGAGCGCACCCACCGCCCGCAGCTGAAGGTCACGTCATGATCCGGTTCACCTGGCTCCAATTCCGCGTGCAGGCGGGAGTGGCGCTGGCCGCCCTTTTCGCCTTCGCAGCCGTCCTGATGGTCACCGGGCCGCACCTGGCCAGCCTGTACAACGCCAGCAGGATCACCGGCTGCCGCGGCGGCAGCTGCGTGAACGCGGCCAGCGGCTTCCTCAGCCGAGTCGACGCCACCAGCCCTTACACGTTGATGTACACACTTGGCATCGGGCTCATCCTCGCCGCGCCCGTAATCACGGGCATCTTCTGGGGCGCCCCGCTGATCGCCCGCGAGCTTGAGACCGGGACCTGCCGGCTGGCCTGGACCCAGGGCATCACCCGCACCCGGTGGCTCGTGGTCAAGCTCGCCCTCACCGGCCTGGCCGCCATGGCCGTCACCGAGGCGCTCAGCCTGATGTACACCTGGTGGGCGGATCCCATCGCCAGGGCCATCGGCCACGGCGGCACCATCTCCTCCATACAATTCACGGGCCCGTTCGGCCTGGTGGCATTCGCCACCCACGGCATCGCGCCGCTCGGCTACGCGGCGTTCGCCTTCACCCTCGGGACCGCCACCGGCGCCCTCATCCGCCGTACCGTACCCGCCATGGCCGTCACCCTGGCCATTTTCGCCGCCGTCCAGGTCGCGGTCCCGCTGTGGGTCCGCCCGCACCTCCTTCCGCCCGACCAGACGGTCGTCAGCGGCCCGTCGTTCTTCCAGGCTGCGTCGATGAGCGTCGGCACGCTGACCGCTACCACCGTCCCCGGCCAGCCCGAAGCCTGGATCCTCTCCAGCGGGCCCATCAACGCGGCGGGGCAGCCTGTCACCACGGCTCCCGCCGCCTGCCTGGGGCCCCCGCCGGCAACCGGAAAGGGCGCCCCCGCCAACCTGGGTGCCTGCATGGCCAGCCGGGGCATCCGGGAAGCAATCACTTACCAGCCCCTGAGCCGCTACTGGCCCTTCCAGCGGATCGAGACCGGGATCTTCCTGGCCCTCGCCCTGGCCCTGGCCGGTTGCTGCTTCTGGCGGCTCGGCCGCCGACGGACCTGACCTGCCTGTCGAGAGTCAAAGCGCCGTCACGCCCACCACGAAATCGCCGTCTACCAGGCCATGACCACCGCCATGGCCCGCCTCCTGACCAGGCCCGGCTGAGGTTCAGAAACAGTCACTTAGTGTCTGGCGAGAGCAGGCATTCAGCCAGCGTGGCGGTCAGGGCCACCGCATTGACAGCATCCGGCATGCGCTGGCTTCAGCTTGCCTGCAGGAAGGACTGATCTGCTGGATCTTGCGACCGGCGCCTGCGGGTGCGCCCGCGGGTGCGCCCAGAGCACCGAGATGGAGGGACCGCTGATGCCCGCCGACCTAGCGATCATCTCACCGCGTAGCGCTGCGGAGCGCAGCCTGGCCGCCGGGATGCGGCACGTGCACCCGGCGGCGCTACCCCAGTGGCGTGCCCTGCTCGAGTTTCACTGGCAGGAGCGGCTGGAGCGGGTCACCGAGTTCTCGCTTGCCTACTGCGACGCCGAGGAGGCCGCCGCTGACGCCAGCAGCGGGCGGGGCGCGCGGGTAGCCGCGCGGCGGCGGGCGGCCGAGATCCTGCGCCGGACCGTTGCCGAACGGCGCGTGCTCGCCGACATCGAGGCGGCTCTTTCCCGGCTGGCGATCGGGCGCTTCGGCTGGTGCGAGCAGTGCGGCCGCGTCATCGCCACCACGAGGCTGGCCGGGATGCCGCAAGCCAGGTACTGCGCGGACTGCGACCGCTGATCGCCACGGCACGGCACGGCGGGAGCTGGCACGCCCGCGACGGGTAGCATTCCCGCGGTCAGGGCCGGCCGGATCGCCACGAGGCCAGTCGCGATGCGGCCGGCCAGCCCTGCGGTCACAACGCTCCCGCACATTCCCGGGCTGGGCGCCGCCGGCCCGGCTCAGTCAATACGATGAGTCCTGCGCGCAGGTCCGGACCCGGCAAGGCGACAGCGCGCAGGGCCAGGACCCCACGGCGCGAAAGGCTGACATGTCTCACATAACGTACCTGGAGGCCTCTGTCGTCGGACTGATCCAGGGAGTGACCGAGCTCTTCCCCGTCTCCAGCCTCGGTCACAACGTGCTGATCCCCGCCCTGCTCGGCGGCAGCTGGGCCGCCGACCTGAACGTCGCCAGTCCCGAGTCGCCGTACCTGGCGTTCATCGTGGGGCTGCACGTCGCCACCGCGATCGCGCTGTTCGCCTACTTCTGGCGGGACTGGATCCGGATCTTCAAGGGCTTCTGCACGTCCATCCGCGATCGCCGGGTCGAGACGACCGAGCAGAAGCTGGCCTGGATGATCATCGTGGCGACCATCCCGGTCGGCCTGGTCGGCCTGGTGTTCGAGCACGAGTTCCGCGTCCTGTTCGCCAAGCCGATCAGGGCGGCGATCTTCCTCGTGGTGAACGGGGTGATCCTGTACGCCGGGGAGAAATTCCGCACCCGGGCGTCCCTCAAGGCAGACGCGGACCTGGCCGAGGATCGCGAGCGCGCGGACGGCCAGCCAGAACCTGGCATCGCCGCGCACGCCTCCGGCCAGCGGGCGGTCCGGCAGGAGGAACTGTCCCGGGCCGTGCAGGCGGACCAGCGGCTGGCCGCGTACGGCTACGTGCAGGCGATCTTGATCGGCTCCGCGCAGGTGCTCGCGCTGCTGGCCGGCATCAGCCGGGACGGCGTGACGATGGTGGCCGGCATGGCCCGCGGCCTATCCCGAGAGGACGCCGCCAGGTTCGCCTTCCTGCTGGCCACCCCGGTGATCCTGGCGGCCGGCGTACTCAAGATTCCCGACCTTACCGGCCCGCTCGGCAACGGCATCCACGGCCAGATCCTCGTCGGCAGCGTGCTGTCCGGCGTCGGCGCGTACGTGTCGGTCCGGTTCCTCGTGAAGTACTTCCAGACCCGCACGCTGACCCCGTTCGCGATCTACTGCGTCCTGTTCGGCGCCGCCAGCATCATCTACCTGTCAGTGAAGTAGCCCGCCGGACGCCGCGCCCGGCAGCCGCCCGGAGCCGCGAGGCTGGCGATCGACCGGGGCCGGGACGCCGGGACGTGCGGACTTATTCGCCGCGGGCACGGCGGGCTCGCTGCCTGCCGCGTGCCTTCCCGTCGAGCACGACCTTGCGCAGCCGGACTGTCGACTGAGTGACCTCGGCGCACTCGTCAGCCGCGCAGAACTCCAGTGCCTGCTCCAGGCTGAGCAGCCGCGGCGGGACGAGCCGCTCCAGCTCCTCACCGGAGGACTGCCGGACGTTGGTGAGCTTCCGCTCCTTGGTGATGTTGACGTCCATGTCGTCGGACCGCGAGTTCTCGCCGACGATCATGCCCTCGTACACCTCGGTTGTCGGCCCGACGAACAGCGCGCCGCGCTCCTGCAGGGAGAACATCGCGTACGGCGTCGCCGTGCCCGAGCGGTCGGAGACCAGCGACCCGGTCGGCCGCATCCGCAGCGGCCCGGACCAGGGCTCGTACCCCTCGAACACATGGTGCGCGATGCCGGTGCCGCGGGTATCGGTGAGGAACTGCGTGCGGAACCCGATCAGCCCGCGGGCCGGCACGGTGAATTCAAGCCGCACCCAGCCGGTGCCGTGATTGGTCATGCTGTCCAGCCGGCCCTTGCGGATAGCAAGCAGCGAGCTGACCGCGCCGAGATACTCCTCCGGCACGTCCACGGTCAGCCGCTCCACCGGCTCGTGCAGCTTCCCCTCCACCTCGCGGGTGACCACCGTCGGGCGCCCGACGGTCAGCTCGTAGCCTTCCCGCCGCATGGTCTCCACCAGCACGGCGAGGGCCAGTTCCCCGCGGCCCTGCACCTCCCAGGTATCCGGCCGGTCGGTGGGCAGCACCTGGATCGAGACATTACCGACGAGCTCGCGGTCCAGCCGGTCGCGCACCATCCGCGCGGTGACCCGCGATCCCTTTTCCCGGCCGACCAGGGGCGAGGTGTTGACCCCGATGGTCATCGAGATGGCGGGCTCATCGACAGTGATCAACGGCAGCGGCCGCGGATCGTCCGGGTCGGCGAGCGTCTCGCCGATCATGATCTCGCCGATGCCGGCCACCGCGATGATGTCCCCGGCCGACGCGGACGCCACCGGCACCCGTTCCAGCGCCTCGGTCCGGAACAGCTCGGTGATCTTAACCCGCTCGATCGTGCCGTCCCGCCGGCACCAGGCTGCCTGCTGGCCGCGCAGGATCTCGCCGCTGAACACCCGGCACAGCGCGATCCTGCCCAGATAGGCCGAGGCGTCCAGGTTGGTGACGTGGGCGCGGAGCGGCTCGTCGGGATCAAAGGACGGCGCGGGAACGGTCTCGCGGAGCACGGCGAACAGCGGCTCCAGGTCCGGCGAGTCCGGCATTGTGCTGTCGGCAGGCCGGTGCAGCGAGGCCCGGCCCGCGCGCGCCGACGCATACACGATCGGGAACTCGATCTGCGCCTCGGTAGCGTCCAGGTCGAGGAAGAGCTCGTAGCAGGCGTCGACCACCTCGGCGATCCTGGCGTCCGGCCGGTCCACCTTGTTGATCACCAGGATCACCGGCAGCCGGGCTTCCAGCGTCTTGCGCAGCACGAACCTGGTCTGCGGGAGTGGCCCCTCGCTGGCGTCCACCAGCAGCAGCACGCCATCCACCATGGAAAGCCCGCGCTCGACCTCACCGCCGAAGTCCGCGTGGCCGGGGGTATCGACGATGTTGATCGTCAGCCCGCCGTGCGTGACCGCCGTGTTCTTGGCCAGGATCGTGATGCCCTTCTCCCGCTCCAGGTCACCGGAGTCCATCACCCGGTCAGCGACCTGAGCATTCGCGCGGAACGCGCCTGACTGCCACAACATCGCATCGACCAGCGTGGTCTTGCCGTGGTCGACATGCGCGACGATCGCGACATTGCGCAGGTCATCGCGGGTCGCGAGCTGCACGGTGCGGGCAGGCATGACAGGAAACTCCGGTAGCTAAGGGAAGCGCCGAGATCTCGGCTCGCACAGTTTATTCGTTCCTGACTACTTAACGCACACTCCCCCGGCCGGTCGCCCCCGCTGGCCGGCCCGCCCCGGTGCTGGCCGTGCAGGCGCCCGGGTGGCCTAAGCCGCTGCGCTCCCGTAGATAAGGCATCCGCCCGATGCGGCCGGCCCCGCCTTACGGCGAACCTGAATGGTGTCGGGTCGTGACCATGACCCGGAGGTCAAGGAGGAAACGATGCATCCGGTGATTCTGCAGGATCTCGCCAGCGAGCATGTCAGGGATATGCAGCTGGCCGCAACCGCGGCGCGGCTCCGCGGCGGCGCCGCGGTTCAGCGCCATGGCATCCGACATGTCGGTCCGGCATGCCTGAGCATCTGGCCATCTGGCCACAGCGAGCCCGCCAGCTATGAGCGTGCCCGCTAGGTAAGAACTCTGAGCCTGCTGGCATCACGTCAGCCGCAGACGATAGAACAGGCGTTCGACAACAGCGTATTCTGGACAACGTGGCAGGTTATCTCCCGCCCGGCTGGCCCGCTGGGGTGCACCCCCCGGGCAGCGAGGGTTTCGAGCAGACGGCGGTGGCATGGCTACTTGACGTCATCCCGCCCGATTACCGCATGCACGGCGTGCTGCGACGCCATCCCATCGCGCTGGCCGCGCTGGCCAGGCATCACCTGGCGGCCTGCGTGGAGGGCGCCCGGCAGGGATACCGCAGCGCCCGCACCGAACTCGGCGACGTGCTGCCGCCGCAGGGCATCGATGCGGTGCTGGACGTGTACCGGGCCGAGGGCAGCAGGCTGGCAGCCGCCGCCCGGGCGGCCGACCTGGTCGGGCGGGGCCTGCGGGGGGAGGAGTTCACTCCCCGGCTAGGACGCCCTTAGCACCAGCAGCGCCATGTCGTCGGCCAGCGGGGCCGGGCCGAAGTCACGAGCAGCCTGCGCGATCCTGGCCGCTACGGCGCCCGCGCTCAGGTCGCGGGACCCGGCGAGGAGCCGGGACACGCCGTTGGCGTCGTCAAGCAGCCGGTAGCCGTGCCGGCGCTGCGTTACGCCGTCGGTCACGGCAAGCAGCAGGTCGCCGTGGTGGAGATCCAGCGTCTGGATGCTGAAGGTGAGCCCGTCGATGACCCCGAGCAGTGGCTGCGGTTCCGCGGCAGGCTCCGGCTTCCCGCCCATGGCCCTGAGCACCAGCGGTATCGGGTGACCGGCACACGCCAGCGAGACCCGGGCTGGCGACCCGGCCGTGATCTCGCCGTGCACGAGAGTGAGGAATCTCGCCTGCTCGCCCTCGTCGAGGATGAGCTCGTTGAGCCGCTCGAGCACCGTCGCTATGCCATGCCCCTCACGGGCCAGGATGCGCAGGGTGTGCCTGGCCAGTCCGCCGATCGCGGCGGCTTCCGGCCCCGTGCCGCAGACATCGGCGAGGACAAACCGCCAGCGGTTCCCCCCGACGGGGAAAATGTCGCAGAAGTCACCGCCCGGGCTGCTGGCACCGCCCGGTTCCTCGTGCGTCGCGGCCAGCTCGACGCCCGGGATACATAGCGCTCCGGGCGGCAGCGGCACCGGCTGCCCCAGCCGGCAGGCGAACTGCTGCCTGGACTGCCGCGTGGCATTGTCCAGCGCGAGCGCAATCCTGCGGGCCAGCCCGTCGGCGAGTTCCGTTACCTCGGCGGAAAGCCGCCCGCCGGCCACGGCGCCGATGACGAGCTGGCCGTGGTTGCCATCCGGTGCCGCGAGCGGAAAGCACCAGGCCCCGTCGGCGGCCAGTTGCGCCGCTGCGGGCTGAGCGGCTGGGTCTTGCGTGGCCGACTGCCAGCGCTGGGCAGCCATGCGCAGGCGGCCCGGCGCGCCGTCCGCGCTGCCGGGAAGCACCGCAGGAAGCGCATGCTCAAGCAGCCAGGCCAGCGCCCCGGTGCGTGATTCATCGACATGGGACAGGTAGACCGGCCGCGGCACCCCGCCGGCATCGGCCAGCAGGACCGCGCACCAGTCCGCCAGCTGAGGCACCACCAGCCGGGCCGCCAGGGCAACGATCTTCCCCTGGTCAAGGCGGCCGGCCAGCACCTCGCCAGCCTCCTCCAGAAAGCTGACGCGTGCCCTTCTGGCCCGTTCCAGCTCGCCGAGCCTGGCCCGCTCCAGCGTGGGAGCCGACCGGTCTGCCAGGTCCTGCAGCGTGGCCGCATCACGCTCACGGAACCGGCCGGGCTCTGTGGCGGCCACCGCAAGGACTCCTGTCACGCGCCCTTCTGCCATCAGCGGCACCGTGACCAGGGACATGGCCGCGTCGGCCTGTGCCCTGGCCGGCCCTGCGGCAACCGTCACCGTGCCCGCCGCAAGCTGCGCGAAGCCCGCGCCGCCGGCCGGGCCAGCACAGGCCGCGGCGCGCACCCTCAGCTCGCCGTCCTCGCCAGCGGCCAGCAGGTACGCAGCGTCGGCAGCCATCATTGCCCGCGCGGCCTCGACCGTGTGGCTGAGCAGTTCCTCGTAGCCGAGCCTGCCGAGATTCCTGCTAGCCCAGACCGGAACGCCGGCCGGCGGCCATGCCGCGGCTGCGGCATCAGGCTGCTCGTCACCGTCAGCCTGCGCACCGCCGTCAGCCTGCTGGCCGCCGGCGGCCCGCTCGCCGTTCCCGGGCTGCGCAACGGCTGCTGGCAGGTCCCTGGCTAGCGGGCCGGCCGGACTGACCGGCTGGCCCTCTCCTATGGTCCCGGCGGCTGTCAGCATGCCGGAGCCGCCGGGGCGGGGTGCCGGGCACGCTACCCCGCCGTGGCCGGGTGGCCTGCTCGCCTCATCAGCCGCCTCGGAGCCGGCGATTCCCAGCCGGAACCACACCGCCTTCGCGGTACGGGCATACGTGACGCCCCAGGACGACGCGAGTTCGGATGGCAGCATCAGGCCGCGTCCGCCGGTGCGTTCCGCCGCGGCACTCTCGCCTTGCTCGCGGTCAGGGACTAACTGAACCGGATGACGGTCCAGGACAACGACTTCCACTGCCCCATGCGCCAGACGGCAGGTCACCTGCACTGGCGTTCCCGCGTGCACCACCGCGTTGGTGACGAGTTCGCTGGTGAGCAGCACCGCATCGTCGACCAGTTCATCCTGGCTAGCCGACTGGCCTGCCACCTGCCACGTCCGCAGCGTTTCGCGGACGAAGCGGCGCGCTGCCGCGGCGGCCGCGGGCTCGGGCTGGTACGCCGCGGTCGCAACGAGATCATCCCGTGCCTGCACGTGCCCTCTTGACTGGCTGTCGCTGCGTCAGGCCCCGCCCCCGGCCTGGCGGTGACCGAATCTCGCCGGAGCCTCCCGCCCACGTCGGAGGCGGCGCTGCCCATCGTGGCAGACTCGCGGAGATGTCACAGGCAAAGCGCTTATTCCGGGCCGGCGGAGGGACGTGACCAGCCACTTCCTGCGGCATATTCGCGAACAATCCTGGCCGGAACGCCCGCCACCACGCAGTGGCCGGGGACTTCGCCACGGACGACCGCGCCTGCCGCCACCACCACGTTCCTGCCGATGCACGCGCCCGGCAGAACCACGGCGCCGGCGCCCAGCCAGCAGCCCGGGCCGATCGATACCGCGGCATTACTCGGCCACTGACGCCCGATCGGCACCTCGGGATCGGTGTAGCCGTGGTTCTGGTCGGTGATGTAGACATAGGGGCCGGTGAATACGTCATCGCCGATCAGGATCGAGTGGTGCGCCACGATGTGGCTGCCCCGCCCGATCACGCACCGGTCGCCAACCCGCAGCAGCGGGCTATCCCCCAGTTCCTGCCCGGGCAGCATCCCGGCACAGAGCGTGACCTGTGCCCCGATCATGGTCTCGTCGCCGATCTCTATCCAGGCCTCGCCGAACACGGTGCCGGTCGGGAATGCCATCAGCGATCGGTGGCCGAAGGACGCGAACTTGCGCCCGGCGCGGGACCCGGCGGTGATCATCCCGGCCTGCTGCACCACGCGCCAGGTCTCGTGCACCAGGTCGAAGAGCGCGGCGTGGTATCGGTTGCGGAGCGTAACCCGCCAGGAGACCATGGCCTTGCTGGCCGCTAGCCCACCCGGCCAGTTGCCCGGGGACCGGACGGACCGGCCGGAGCGGGCCGGACGGCNNGGGCCGGACGGCCGGAGCGGGCTGACCGGACGGGACGACGGGAACGGCCCGGACGACGGGATCAGCCAGTGCTACGGGACCGGCCGGGGGGGCAGTCCGATCCGTTGCCGCAAGCTGGCCGCACGCTCCGTCGATCTGCGTGCCGCGGGTATCGCGGACCGTCACCGGGATGCCCCGGTCCGCCAGCCTCGCCTCGAACTCGCTCATGTCCGCTGGCCGCGACGCCGTCCACCGGGAGCCCGGCGTGGGATTCAGCGGGATCAGGTTGACGTGGGCAAGCTGGCCTGCCAGCAGCCTGGCCAGCGCGTCAGCCCGCCATGGCTGGTCGTTGACGTCGCGGATCAGGGCATACTCGATCGAGACCCGGCGACCGGTCGCGGCCGCATATGCCCACGCCGCCGCCAGTACCTCGGCTACCTTCCAGCGCCTGTTCACTGGCACGAGCTCATCCCGCAGGCTGTCGTCGGGAGCGTGCAGGGACACCGCGAGCCGCACCGACAGGCCCTCGCCGGCCAGCCTCCCGATGGCCGGGACGAGGCCAACGGTGGACACGGTGATCCCGCGCTGGGAAATGCCAAGTCCGTCGGGCACTGGGTCAGTCAGGCGGCGCACGGCCCCGAGCACGTGAGAGTAGTTGGCCAGTGGCTCGCCCATGCCCATGAACACCACATTGGAGATCCGGCCTGGGCCGCCGGGAACCTCGCCGCCGGCCAGCGCCCGGGCTCCGGCCACCACCTGCGCCACGATCTCGGCAGCGGAGAGGTTCCTGGTCAGCCCGGCCTGGCCGGTCGCGCAGAACGGGCAGGCCATCCCGCAGCCCGCCTGTGACGACACGCACATCGTCACGCGGCCCGGATAGCGCATCAGCACCGACTCGATGTAGGCGCCGTCGAACGCGCGCCACAGCGTCTTCCTTGTGGTGCCCTCGTCGCAGGTGAGCTCGCGCTCGGCAGTCAGCAGACGGGGCAGCAGGGCGCTGGCCAGCCCTGTTCGCTCCCCGGCCGGCAGGTCGGTCATGTCAGCAGGGTCATCGGTCAGCCGACCAAAGTAGTGCCGGGACAGCTGGTCCGCCCGGAATCGCTGCTGGCCGAGCTGCTGCGCTGCCGTCCGCCGCCCGGCCGGATCCAGGTCAGCCAGGTGCCGGGGCGGGGCCTGGCGGCGGCCGGGCCGGCCGACCAGCCCGGCCGGCAGGCCGCCGCCCAGGCCCGGCTGCGGACCGCTGGCCGGGTCGTCCGGCTGGCCGCCGGCCGATTCCTGAACTGCTGCGCTCGGCACCTGCGCTCCGTTTCCGCCTGCCCAGCGGACCACGCCAGGCACAGGCCATTGCAAACCCTGATAACGATGTCCGCGCATGGTATCGGTGACCTGCGAAAAGTCGGTAGATTTCATTAACATGCCAACCTTGCGCAGAGGGCCCCGGGACACCAGGATAGCCGCCCAGCCCGGGCGGCCCGCGATCCTGCTCGAGAGCGAGAGCCCGTACGCGGGCCGGCGCCTGGTAGTCGAGTACGACGGCTCGACCACCGCTGCCTACCTGCATGACAAAACGTCAGCGATCGCCGCCACCTGGATCGCCAATCACCAGCAGGCCCCCGCATCCGCGGACCCGGCCAGGCTGAATTCCGGTCAGGCGCCGGTGATGCCGGCCGACCACACCAAGCATCCCGGCGGCAGGCCCGTGCTCGAGCCGCATACGCTGCGCGCGCTCTGGCTGGAGGAGGGCGACGGCGTGGCGATCCTGGAGAAAGAAGAGCTACTGGCCGTGATCCCCGGCTGGTCGGACATGTCCAAGGGCATGCCCGGCTATAGCCGCGACGTTATCGGCCAGACCCCGTTCGGCTGGTCGCTCGATGACGCGATCGAAGGCCTGGGACCGCGGGTGGAGCAGGCAGCCAGATTCTGGCGCTGGCGGGCTGACGGCCAGGAGTGGGCACGCTTCCAGCAGGCCGTTCTCGGCCACCTGCTCGGCAGGCTCGGCCCCGGCGCCCGGTACTGGGACGTGGGCGGCGGCAGGCAGCCGCTGGTCGGCGTCTCCGAGCGCCCGCCGAATGGCTACCGGCACTACACGGTCCTGTCCACCGTCGGCATGAGCAGCCAGCGGATGCCGATGGTCGAGCAGCTGGTGGAGGACGCGAGCGCGCAGGCAAGGATCGAGATCGCCATCGCGACCACGTTGCCGAGCACCGATGCCGCCCGCATCTTCCTGTGGCTCGCCCAGTACCCATGGCGCGACGTGACCTGGCTCGGGCCCGGTCACAGCCTCCGCTGGTACCACGAGCCGGCCACCTTCCCGCTGGGCGGCGGGAACGAGGCCGTCCTGCTGCTCGGCGAGCCAGCCGCCCTGCTCGGCCCGGAGGTGCCCGAACTATCCGGCTTGTCGTTCGGCGGCGATCCGGTGCGGTGGCTGTGGGTGGTCCCGATCACCGAGCGGGAACGCCTGCTGGCCCGGGAGCGCGGGTCCGGGAGCCTGGTGACCCAGCTCGCAGCGCAGCGCCGCAGCTGGGTCGTCAGCTAGACCCAGATCATCTGCTGTGCGGTATGAAGACCGTCAGCAGCAGCCAGACCACCGGGGCGACGACCAGCATCGCGTCAATCCGGTCAAGTACCCCCCCGTGCCCTGGCAGCACCGAGCCCATGTCCTTGATCTCCAGGTCCCGCTTGATCAGCGACTCCACCAGGTCACCTAGGGTAGCCGCGACGACAGCCGCCGCGCCCAGGAGGACGCCCTGCCAGACGTGGCCACGGAGCAGGGCATGCAGCAGGATCGCGCCGCCCGCCACCCCGATGAGCACCGACCCGGCAAAGCCCTCCCAGGTCTTCTTCGGGCTGATCCCCGGAGCCATCGGGTGCCTGCCGAACAGGATTCCCGCGAAGTAGCCGCCGACATCGCTGCAGACTGCCAGCGCAACGAAGATGAGGGTCCGCCGGGAGCCGTCTGGCCTGGCCAGCATGAGCGGCACGAAGAGCGCGAGGAAGGGCAGGTAGGCGAGGGCAAAGACGCCGGCCGTAAGGTCCCGCACATAGCCCGCCGCGCCGCCGCGCAGCCGCCATGCGAGCAGGACGACCACCGTCACCGCGAAAGCGGCCAGCGCAGCCTGCTCGCCGCTCCAGTACGCCAGCGCGAGCATCGCCACGCCGCCGGCCGCGATAGGGGGCAGCGGCAGCGCGATCCCGCGCGGGCCGAGTGCCCGGCTCAGCTCCCAGAGGGCAACGCCGACCGCGGCGGCCACCAGGCACAGAAAGGTGGCCTTCAGGGTAAAGAGCGTGATCAGCGCGAGTCCGCCCAGGGCGACGCTTACTGCCAGCGCGAGGGGGAGGTTCCGGCCGGTGCGGATTGCCTTGCGCTCGCTCACCGGCCCGCCTCTTCCTGACCGGCGTGCCGGCTATCTGGACGCAAGCTACACCTCGAGTAGCTCAGCCTCTTTCCGCTTGAGCAGCTCATCGACCTGCGTAATGTAGGTATGGGTGAGGTCGTCAAGTTCCCGTTCAGCCCTGTGGCCGTCATCCTCGCCGGCGTCGCCGCCCTTGACCAGCTTGTCCAGCGAGTCCTTGGCGTGCCTGCGGATGTTACGGATGGAGACCCTGCTGTCCTCGGCCTTGTGCCGGGCAATCTTGATGTACTCGCGCCTGCGCTCCTCCGAGAGCTCGGGGAAACTCACCCGGATGATCGCGCCGTCGTTGGACGGGTTGACCCCGAGATCGCTATTCCTGATCGCCCTCTCGATGGCTCCCATCGACGACTTGTCGAAGGGCTGGATGACCACCATCCGCGGCTCGGGCATGTGGAAGGAAGCTAGCTGGTTCAGCGGCGTCTGCGTTCCGTAGTACTCGGCCGTGATCTTGCTGAACATCGCCGGATGCGCGCGGCCAGTGCGGATGCCGCTGAACTCTTCCTTGGCGACCACAACGGCCTTTTCCATCTTCTCCTCGGCCTCGAGGAGGGTGTCGTCAATCACTGCGGCTCCTGTGGGTCCGTCCATGTCCCGGCGCGCCCGCGGGCGCCGGCGTCTTCCGTGGTGCCAGGCCGGGGAGTCACACCATGCCTGTCACCAGCATCCCCGTCACCAGCATCACCGTCATAGGCGCGGCCGTCCTCAGCGGCCAGACCGGCTGACCAGCGTGCCGATCTTCTCGCCCCGGACGGCTCGCAGGACATTTCCCTCTCCCATCAGGTCAAAGACCACGATCGGCAGGTCATTGTCCATGCACAGGCTCACTGCCGTGGCATCCATGACCTTCAGCTCGCGGACCAGAACCTCGGCGTAGTCCAGCTGGTCGAAGCGGACGGCGTCGGCGGAGAGCCTGGGATCGGCGTCATAAACCCCGTCGACCTTCGTGCCCTTGAGCACTGCCTGGGCACCGATCTCCAGCGCCCGCTGGGCGGCACAGGTATCGGTGGAGAAGAACGGCGCGCCGAGGCCGGCGCCGAAGATCACTACCCGGCCTTTCTCCAGATGCCGGATCGCCTTGCGCGGAATGTACGGCTCGGCGACCTGGCCCATGGTGATCGCCGTCTGCACGCGGGTCTCCACGCCCAGCTTCTCGAGTACGTCCTGGAGCGCGAGGCAGTTGATGACCGTGCCGAGCATGCCCATGTAGTCCGCGCGGGCACGGTCGATGCCGCCCCGGGCGGACAGCGTGGCACCGCGGAACATGTTGCCGCCGCCTACCACCGCCGCGACCTGGATGCCGCCGCGGGCGACCGCCGTGATCTCCTTGGCGATGTGCATGACCACATCCGGCGAGATCCCCAGCGGCTCCGCTCCGGAGAACGCCTCGCCGGACAGCTTCAGCACCACCCGGTGCCAGCTGGGATGCGCCTCCCCGCTGGCAGCACGCTCGTGATCCCGCGCGGCGGCCACGTGGTTCAAGGCTGCTTCGCCATCCTCCTGCGTGACGCCTTCGTGCACGGGCCGCATCCTCCGCTCATGACGACTGCCGGGTCAGGTCTTGCCGGTTCGCGTCCCCGGCTCACCCAGCCTGGCCGATCTGGAACCTCGCGAAGGCGCGCACTGTGGCCTTCCGCTCGGCGAGCACCTGCTTGACCGTCTTCTTCGGGTCCTTGATGAACGGCTGATCGACGAGCACCACGTCCTTGAAGAACGCATTCACGCGGCCCTCGACTATCTTCGGGACTGCCTGCTCGGGCTTGCCTTCCTCGCGGGTCATCTGCTCGGCGAGACTGCGTTCCTTCGCGACGATCTCGGCGGGAACGTCGTCGCGATGGAGGTAAGCGGGCATGCTCGCCGCGATCTGCTGGGCGATGTCCTTGCCGGTCTCCGGGTCAGCGGATTCCAGCTGCACGAGGACGCCCCTGACCGGCGGCAGCGAAGGGTCGGATCGGTGCAGGTAGCTCGTGATGTAGCCGCCATCGAGCCGGGCGAACCGGCCGAGCTCCAGCTTCTCCTTGAGCGGGGCGCCAGCCTCCTCGATGAGCTGCTGGACCGTCGTGCCCGGCCTGACCTCCACGCCGAGCAGGGCGAGCCGGTCGGTAACTTTCGATGCCATCGCCGCGCTGGCGATTTCAGCCGCTGCCTGCTGGAACTGGCCGGTCTTGGCGACGAAGTCAGTCTCGCAGTTGAGCTCGACCAGCACGCCCGCGCTGGTGCCGTCAAGTTCCGCGGTGACCAGGCCGTTCGCCGCCGTCCGGCCGGCCCGCTTGGAGACATCCTTGGCGCCCTTGAGCCGGAGCGCCTCCACCGCGGCATCAAAGTCGCCGGAGGCGTCCACCAGGGCGTTCTTGCAATCAAGCATGCCGGAGCCGGTCTGCTCACGCAGCCGCTTCACATCCGCGGCGCTGTAGTTCGCCATGTCCTCATCTCTCGCTTCGTCTTGTCAGGGCGGGCGGCTTGTCCGGGGAAGGCCGCTCGCCCGGCGGGCACCGCGAGCCGTGAATCCCCGGCCGCGGGATCAGCCCTCTTCGGCCGGCGGCCCATCAGCTGCGGCCTCAGCCGGCGCGGCGTCAGCCG
>PMSW01000006.1 GCA_003168215.1 Actinomycetota bacterium | reverse complement strand
CGGCGAGGATCTGGTAGCGGCCCGGAGCGACCCCGGCGGCGGCAGCGGCCAGGCGCTCGCGCACCAGCTGGTGACCCTCGGCGATCAGCGCCGCGTCCCAGGCCCCCCGGTCCTGCTCTTCGAGGGTGACCAGTTCGCCGCCCGCCGAAATGCGGGCGGTGCGGCGGGCGTCGGTGAGCAGCATCAGCGCTAGCAGCCCGGCCACCTCACCGTCGGCCGGCAGCAGGGCCCGGATCAGGCGGGTGAGCCGGATCGCCTCGGCGGTCAGGTCGTGACGTACGGGATCGGTGCCGGGGCCGGTCGCGAGGTAGCCCTCGTTGAAGACGAGGAACAGGACGGCGAGGACGCCGGCGACGCGTGCCGGGAGATCCTCCGCGGACGGCACCCGGTAAGGGATGCGGGCCGTCTTGATCTTGGCCTTCGCGCGAGTGATCCGCCGTCCGATGGTGGTCTCCTGGACCAGGAAGGCACGGGCGATCTCGGGCACGGTCAGACCGGCGGCCATGCGCAGCGTCAGCGCCACGCGGGCCTGCATCGCCAGCGCCGGGTGACAGCAGGTGAAGATCAGCCGGAGCCGCTCATCGCCGATGGCGCCGGGACGCCCGGGCGGGTCGTCGCCGTACACCATCTGAGCCTCCTTGTGCTTGTCGCCGCGCTTGTTCTCGCGCCGGATCCGGTCGATGGCCTTGCGGTTGGCGGTGGTGGTCAGCCAGGCACCGGGGTTGGGGGGTATACCGTCGGCCGGCCACCGCTCCACGGCGGCCGCGAACGCCTCGGCCGCCGCCTCCTCGGCGACGTCGAGATCACCGAAACGCCTGGTCAGGGTGGCCACCACCCGCGCCCACTCCTCGTGGTGGACCCGGGTGACCGCCTCCTCGACGTCACTCACTGGAACGGCCGCAGCTCGATCTTCCGATCGCAGACCTTCGACGCCTCGGCGGCGAGCTTGAGCGCCACATCCAGATCGGGGGCCTCCCACACCCAGACGCCGGCGAGATACTCCTTCGACTCCACGAAAGGCCCGTCGCTGAACACCGCCTGCTCGCCCCGGTTGTCGATGACCGTGGCCGCGTCGGTGTCCGCGAGTCCGCCCGCGAAAACCCAGTAGCCCTCGGCGATCAGTCGTTCGTTGAACGCGCTGATGGCAGGCCGGCTGTCCGTGCTGCCGGGATTGCTCTTGTCATCGATCACGGAAACCAGGTACTGCATCTGAAGATCATCTCCTGTGGTGTCAAGACAGCGTGGTTCGGTGGTCAGGGACTTCAGGCCGTTGCATACCGCGGGCGCCCGGCCGGCCGGTAGACCTGGATCGACACGCCCTTCGAGTCGACCCGCGACTCGACCAGGTCGAGCGCAAGATCCGGACCGGTCTCCGGGAACAGTCGCGCGCCCTGGCCGAGAACCACCGGGATCACGATCAGAATCATCTCGTCGACCAGATCGTTCTCCAGCAGCCACCGGGTCAGGGCGCCACTGCCGTGCACCTGCAGCTCACCCCCGGGCTTGGCCTTCAGCTCACTGATGGCCGCCGCGAGGTCACCGCGGAGAACGGTCGTGTCCGCCCAACGCGGCGCGGTGAGCGTGTTCGAGGCAACGTACTTGGGGGCCTCGTTCAAGGCCACGCCGATGGGATGTGCGCGCATCTGGTCGATTGATCCCCAGGAGCCGGCGAACAACTCGTAGGTTCGCCGGCCGAACAGGAACGCCTCGGCGCGCTGGTAGGTCTGCGTGATGAACGTCCTGGTCTCCTCGTCACCCGCCCCCCGGGCCCATCCGCCGCGCTCGAATCCGTTCCTGCGGTCATCCGACGCACCGCCGTTTCCCTGCATCACTCCATCGAGGGTGACCTGGGTCATGGTGGTCAGCTTCATGATCGCGGTTCCTTCACCTTGGTGCCGCCCCTTGCGGGCGGCCTCACACCTGCTACGAACACCACCGCCCCGATCCGACACCGCCTCCCGGATTTCTTTGAAGAACTTTCCGGGACGCCGGTCGTCAGCGATCCGACGGCACGACGGCTTCGCGGCGACGGCGCTCCACTTCCTTGAGCGCGCCCAGCGCGGACGAGCTCTTGGACCAGATCGATCGCGAAGATCCTGACCAGTGGTGGCGGGCGTCGAACGGCTCGTGGCGTGAGGGCAACCTGGCCGGCCAGACCATCCGCCCGCGGCCAAAGCCAGTCCGCCTCACTGCCCCGCTCACGCTGCACCACGCCGCACCGCAACAGAGCGCCGCCCTGGCCGACCACGCCGCCGGACCGGCCGTCCGCAAGGCGCACTGGGTATACGCCGCCCGCATCGCCGCCGCCGATCAGCCACTGCCACCAGGCAGCTGCCACCGGCAATCGGCGACAACGCGACAAATAATTTAGCTCCCCCGAGCGGATCCTCAGCGCTTGTCGCCCCGGTGAATCGCGCGTAGCGTCCTTAACTAGGAAGGTCGCGCTCGGCATGCGGTCGTGTATGCGAGATTGCGGCTCCGGTTGCCCTGGACCTCGGTGGCGCCTTGCGCGTATAGGCAAGCCGAGGTGGAGCATGACAGCACCGACCCGCCAGCAAGCCCTGCTTCCAGTGAGCGACCCGCGGGGCTCCGCCCCGAGTAGCAGCGCGGAGCAAGATCAGGTGACGGCGGCCATGGCCGCCTGGCCCGTGAAGCTGCGTCAAGCGGAATACGGCCTGACATCAAGGGCTGCCGCGCCGCCGGGCGGTCCCGGAGGCGTCGTGCTGGCTGCGCCCATGGCCCCCGGCCCTGCGCCCACGCCGCCTGGCACAGCTGCGCACGACGACCACGAGGCCGCGGGCACAGCCGGGCCGTCCCCCCGCACGCCCGTCACCCCGGACCTGGCACCCGAGGATGCGACACGACTTCGGCTGCTACCAGCCCCCGGCCGCGGTGACGTGGCCGTGCTCGGCTTGCGTGGTGAACCTGATCTTCTCGGCGCATCTAAGCTGCAGGCTTATCTGAGCGATATCCGGCGGCAGGCACGGGCGTGCTGCATCGTTGATCTCACTGGCCTGGCCTTCATCGACTGTTCCTGCCTCAGCGTGCTTGTCCGGCATTGCAAGGTGATCCGCGGCCAGGGCGGCAGCTTTGCCCTGGCCGGACCGCAGCCCGCCGTGCTCAGAATCCTTGCCGTCACCGGCCTGCTGACGTGGTTTGAAGTACACAACACCGTCGAGGAGGCCGTCGCGAGTGCTGGCACGCGGCGATCCCCGGCCTCCATGCGGCATCCGCCCGGCCCGGCCAGGGCCGCGATCGGGGCCTGCACCCGGTGAGAGGGGATAAATGCGTGAACAGCGTCCCCGTTCACCCTCGGTACATCGCCATGGTGATCGTCGTGGCCGTCATCGTGGTCGCTGCCTGGTGACGGCGTGACGGCGTGATGGCGGTCATGCGCCGTCGCCGGCTCCGGCAGCGCTTCGACCGCGAGTGGGCACGCAGTATCCACTGCCATTCACCTGGCAGGACAACGGCGCCGACCCTTCCCCGTGAGCCCTGAGCATCCCTCCCTGGCCGGGAGCGCTCCGCCAGACACCAGAATTGCCAGCCAACTCAGCCGGGTCCGGCGCTGGTTCGCATCTGATTAAGGAGTGCCCGCTGC
This sequence comes from Actinomycetota bacterium, assembly GCA_003168215.1. Lineage (GTDB taxonomy): Bacteria > Actinomycetota > Actinomycetes > Streptosporangiales > Streptosporangiaceae > Palsa-506. The sequence goes on along the minus strand of PMSW01000006.1, from coordinate 117 downwards.
GTTATTGGCTGCGGAATGCCCTATACGTGAGAGTCATAAAAGTGTTAAAATGCATCCGAAGCTCCGGACCCAGGCAGCTGCAACCGAGGACACTCGCGGTTGCGCAGCAGGGCCCGG
>PMSW01000084.1 GCA_003168215.1 Actinomycetota bacterium | reverse complement strand
AGCGCTTCTGGTTCATGTGGGATGACCTGGCGGTCGGGGCGATCGGCGCCGTGGTCTCCGGATCCGGGCCGACCTGCGCCTTCCTCGCCGCCGATGCCGGGCACGCACGGGAACTCGCTGTCTCGCTCACCGGTGCCGGGGTCTGCCGGGCGGTGGCGCAGGTTCACGGGCCAGTCCATGGAGCGGCAATCATCGCTAGCCCGGAGCACGCGTGAACCTGGTCAACCTGGAAAGTGCCGCCAAGGCATTCGGGCCCCGGGTGCTGCTTGACGGCGTGTCGCTCGGCGTATCAGCCGGGGACAGGATCGGCGTCGTCGGGCGCAACGGGGCGGGCAAGAGTACGCTGCTCGCCGCGCTGGCCGGCACGGCCGCGCTGGACTCAGGCCGGGTCACCCGGGCCGGCGGCCTGCGGCTTGGTCACCTGCGGCAGAGCGAGGACCTGACCGGGCGCGTCAGGGAACTCGTCTTCGGGACGCTCCCCGAGCATGCCTGGGCCGCCAGCCCGCGGACGCGCGGGGTCAAGGAGGCACTCCTCGGCGGCGTGAGCCTGGACAGCCGGGCCGAACGGCTATCGGGTGGCGAGCGCCGCCGTGTCGGCCTGGCCGCGGTGCTGTGCGGGACGCATGACCTGCTGCTGCTTGACGAGCCGACCAACCACCTGGACATCGAGGCGATCAGCTGGCTGGCCGGCTACCTGCGCCGGCCGGGCCAGGCATTCGTCGTGGTGACGCACGACCGCTGGTTCCTTGATGCCGTCTGCGAGCGGACCTGGGAGGTCGCCGGCGGTCAGGTGCGCTCCTACGAAGGGGGCTACTCGGCGTACGTGCTCGCCAGGGCCGAACGAGGGCGTATCGCCGAGGCGGTTGACAAGCGGCGGCGCAGCCTGCTCCGCAAGGAACTGGCCTGGCTGCGGCGCGGCCCTCCGGCCCGGACAACCAAGCCGAAGTTCCGGATCGAGGCAGCCGCCGCGTTGATCGAGGGAGAGCCGGCCCCGCGCGACAAGGTCGAGCTGACCAGGCTGGCCGGCGCCCGGCTGGGCAAGACCGTGCTCGAGGTCGCCGACGCCACCGTGCAGGCCGGGCAGCGGGTGCTGCTTGACCATGTCACCTGGCAGCTCGGGCCCGGTGACCGGGTCGGCGTGGTGGGAGTCAACGGCAGCGGGAAAACAACGCTGCTCCGGTTGCTCGCCGGGACACTGCAGCCCGGGGATCCGTCCGCCGCAGCCGGTCTGCGAGCCGAGGGCAAGGTCGTGCGCGGCAAGACCGTGCGGCTTGGCTACCTGACTCAGGAGGCCACCGAGATCGATCCGGCGCTGCGTGTGCTCGAAGCCGCCGAGCAGGTGCGCGGCACGGTCGACGTCGGCAAGCGCGAGCTGTCCGCCGGCCAGTTGCTGGAGCGGCTCGGCCTTGGCGGGGACACGCAGTGGACGCTTGTCGGCGAGCTGTCCGGCGGCGAGCGCAGGCGGCTGCAGCTGCTGATGCTGCTGATGGCCGAGCCGAACGTGCTTTTCCTTGACGAGCCGACCAACGACCTGGACATCGAGACGCTGACCGAGCTTGAGGACCTGCTGGATGGCTGGCCAGGCTCGCTGGTCGTGGTCAGCCACGACCGGTACTTCCTTGAGCGGGTGACCGACCACGTGGTCGCGCTGACCGGGGGGCAGCTCGCCTACCTGCCCGGTGGCATATCCGAGTACCTCGAACGCCGCGAGCACGGGCGGAACGCGGCGCCGGCCGTCGTGCATCCCGCCGCTGCCCGCCCGGGCGCCGGCCGGGCGTTGTCGCCTGCCGCCAGGCAGCGGACCGGCCAGAAGGAGCTCAGCAGGCTGGAGCGCCAGCTGGCCGCGGTCACCGAGCAGGAGGCGGAGCTCACCGGCGCGCTGGCCGCCAGTGCCAGCGACTACGCGGCCCTGATCGAGCTCGGAGCGCAGCTCCGCTCGGTGCAGGCAGACAAGGCCGGCCTCGAAGAGCGCTGGCTCGAACTGGCCGAGGAGCTTGCCGACTGACCGGAGCTGGCCGTGAGCGAGTCACCCTCGTGAGCGAGCCACCCTCGTGAGCGAGCCACTCTCGTGAGCGAGCCACTCTCGTGAGCGAGCCACTCTCGTGAGCGAGCCACTCTCGTGAGCGAGCCACTCTAGGGTGGTGAATCCGGGGATCGGTCACCAAGAAAGGTGACCGATCCCCGGATTCACCACCTTCCGGACCGGGCGGGCCCGGACCGGCTGGCCGGCAGGTGGTCAGCCGAGGTCGGCACGGCGGAACGCGTTAGCGATCACCCGGTAGCCGGCCGCGTTCGCGTGCTCGTTCGGGCCACGCGGCGGCGGCGCGCATTGCCAGGTCCATGAGCAGATCAGGGCGACGTTGCGCGGCACCGTGCCGAGCGCAGGCCGGGTGACCTGGCTGCTGAAGTCCCCGCTGCTGAACGCGCCGGATACATTCGCGACCCTGGCGCCGAACGCCGTGTAGGTGCTGGTCAGCAGATCGTTGAGGCCGGCTGCCAGCCGCTCGCTGAGCCGCGCGAGTAGCTGCCCCGCCAGGCCGTCCCGCCAGGTGGCAAGTTCGGGCACGTAGTAGCTCATGCCGATGATGCGGAGCCTGCTGCCGCCAGCGTCCCGGAGCGCCTGCATGATCTTCGCCAGGTTCCCCGCGATGTCGGGGACGGCCGAGGAGATGCAGCTGGCGATCTTGCCCAGGCTCGGATGAGTGATGCAGGCGTCGGGGTCGTTGGCGCCGATGTCGATGGTGACCAGGGACACCCGGCCGGGGTGCGCCCGCAGGAACCTGACGGCCGCGGCAAGCTGCGAGCCGCCAGGGTAAGAACAGATACCCCCGCCGATCATGGTAGCGGTGGTCTCGCCGGAGCAGCCGAGCTTGACGAGCCGCAGCCCCGGGTCGCCGGGATGCAGCATCGCGTATAGCTGGTCGGGGTAACCCTGGTCAGTCGGCACGCTGACGCCGGCCGAGTTCGGCTGGACCCCGCGGGACAGCGAGTCGCCCAGGGACAGGTAGTAGCTGGTCACGGGCCTGGTTCGCTGGTGATGCGGGCTGACCGTGCCAGCGCGATGCGGGCTGAGGGTGCCAGCCGGACCGGTCGTTGCCATCGTTACGGCGACCACGACCGCTGCCACCAGGGCAGCGGCGGCCAGGACGACGGTCGCGGGACGCATCCGTTCCCTAGAAATGTCTCATCGTCATCCGGGGACGGGTCCTGTGCCGGAGTCGAAGGGCGCCAGGATGACGCGCAGCAGCCCGGCAAGCTCCCGCCGCTGGGCGGGATCCAGCCCGGTCAGCAGCTTCCGCTCGCGTTGCAGCAGGTCGGCGAGTGCGGCGTCGGCTACCGCCAGGCCGCGCGTGGTCAGCGTGACCAGCACACCGCGCTTGTCCAGCGGGTCCGGGCGCCGGCCGACAAGTCCCGCGTCCGCCAGCCGGTCGATCCTGTTCGTCATGGTGCCCGAGGTGACGAGCGTGGCCCGGAGCAGCGCTCCCGGGCTCAGCTGATAGGGCGCGCCCTGCCGGCGCAGCGCGGACAGGACGTCGAATTCCCAGGTCTCGAGCTGATGCGCGGCGAACGCGGCCTTGCGTGCCCGGTCGAGATGCCTGGCCAGCCGCGATACCCGGCTCAGCACCTGGAGCGGCTCGACGTCGAGGTCGGGCCGCTCGGCCTGCCAGCTGGCTACCAGGTCGTCCACCTCGTCGCGCAGCGGCGGCCTGACCGCGCCGTCGCGCTGCTCCTTCATGGCCAGAAGCATATCTCTTGACATCGAGAATCCGTGCTAGTAGACCGGAATATATCTTGACATCAAGAAATAAGGAGATGACCATGTGGGACCCGGATCAGTATCAGCGGTTCGCCGGCGAGCGCGCCAGGCCGTTCTTCGAGCTGGTGGCGCGAGTCGGCGCAACGGATCCGCACCTGGTGGCTGATCTTGGCTGCGGGCCCGGCGAGCTGACCGCGGCCCTCGCCAGCCGGTGGCCGGGCGCGGACGTCGCCGGCGTGGACAGCTCGCCGGAGATGATCAGGGCGGCCCGGGCGCTGCCAGCCGCAGGCGATACGCCGGCCCCGGCCGGAGCCCAGGCGGAAGCCGGCCCCGGAGCCGGGGCTGGAGCCCGTGCGGGAGGCGGGGCTGGAGCCCATGCAGGAGGCCGCGGGGCAGCCGCCGGGCGGCTCAGCTTCATACTGGCGGATCTGCGGGAGTGGCAGCCCGAGCGCGCGGTCGACGTCATCGTCTCCAACGCCGCGCTGCAATGGGTGCCGGATCACCTGGCCGTGCTGTCCCGCTGGCCGGGGATGCTCGCGGCGGGCGGCTGGCTGGCGTTCCAGGTGCCGGGCAATTTCGATCAGCCGAGTCATCAGATCCTTACCGAGCTCGCCAGCTCGCCGCGGTGGCGGCCGCAGCTGCGTGACGTCCAGCTGAACCGCCAGGCCGGGCAGCCTGCGGAGTACCTGGACCTGCTTGCCAGGGCCGGCTGCGACGTTGACGCGTGGGAGACCACCTACCTGCATGTCCTGCAGGGAGCTGATCCTGTCCTCGACTGGTACAAGGGCACCGGCCTGCGGCCGGTGCTTGCGGCGCTCGGCCCTGAGCTGGCCGGGGAGTTCCTTGCCGAGTACGGTGCCCGGGCTCGAGAGGCCTATCCCGCGGCGCCCTACGGTACGATTCTGCCATTCCGCCGGATTTTCGTGGTCGCGTCCCGCCGTTAGCGCCAGCTGATGGCTACTGCTGCTTGTCCTTGAGCTTCTTGGTGACGTCGGCGGATATCCGCGGCTTAGGGTCCAGCTGGGATAGCCCGTTCCAGGCCATGTTGACCAGGTGGGCGGCGACCTCTTCCAGCTTGGGCTTGCGCGCGTCCAGCCACCACTGCCCGGTGAACGCCACCATTCCGACCAGCATCTGGGCATACATCGGGGCGTACTTCGGGTCGTAGCCCCGGGCCTTAAAGACGTCGCCGAGGATGTACTCGACCTGGCTGGCGATGTCGCTGATCAGGCTGCTGAACGTGCCAGATCCCGATCCAGGCGGGGAGTCACGTACCAGAATGCGGAAACCGTCCGCGTTTTCCTCGATATACCTCAGCAGCATGATGGCTGCGGCTTCAAATTTCTCCCTGGTGTCCTCTCCCGCCAGCAGCCTGGTCGCCATGGTGAGGAAGCGGTCAACCTCCCGGTCCACGACGACGGCGTACAGTCCTTCCTTCCCGCCGAAGTGCTCGTACACCACGGGCTTGGAAACGCCCGCCTGAGCGGCGATCTCCTCGATCGAGGTACCGTCCAGGCCGCGCTCGGCGAATAGCCTGCGGCCGATGTCCAGCAGTTGTTGTCTGCGTTCCTGGCCGGTCATTCTTTTCCGGTTGGGTCCAGCGGGCTGGCTTGTCACTGCTCCATCATGGCGACCAATCCGTCACTCAGCCAATTGCGCGAGCCGTCCGGGTTATCTGGCGCCCGGTCCTGGCCGCGGGAGTCATCTGGCCGCGGGAGTCATCTGGCCGCCGGGGTCATCTGGGCGCAGGGGCCGGCCGGCGCCTGGTCATGGATCCCAGCTTCCTGGCGTCGTTTGTCCGCTTGCCGGTCAGCCGCTCCTCGTCGGGCCAGCGGACGTCATAGGCCCAGCCGAGCTTCTCGGCCAGCCAGATGGTCCTGGCCGCGATGTCGATCTGCCCCTTCAGCACGCCATGGCGCGCGCAGGTGGGGTCGGCGTGGTGCAGGTTGTGCCAGGACTCGCCGAAGGACAGGATCGCCAGCCAGGAGACGTTCCTGGACTTGTCCCTGACCTCGAACTCCTCCTTGCCGAAGGTGTGGCAGATCGAGTTGATCGACCAGGTGATGTGGTGCAGGAACGCGATCCGCACCAGGCTGGCCCAGAAGAACGCGGTCACCGCGCCCTGCCAGGACATCGACCACAGCCCGCCGATCAGGGCCGGCGCGAGCAGGGAGGACGTCACCAGCCACGGGAACCACTTCGAGATCCTGGAGATGTCGGAGTCGGCGAGCCAGTCGGGGCAGAACTTCTCCGGTGAGGTGACGTCGCCGTCGAAGAGCCAGCCGACGTGGGCGAAGACCAGGCCCTTGGTGAGCGCCTTCCAGTCGTTGCCGAAGCGCCACGGCGAGTGCGGGTCGCCTTCCTTGTCGCTGTACTTGTGGTGCCTGCGGTGATCGGCGATCCAGGTGATCGCCGGCCCCTCGATGGCGAGCGACCCGGCGATCGCGAGCGCGATCTTGAACCCGCGGACCGCCTTGAACGACCCGTGGGTGAAGTAGCGGTGCAGGCCCATGCTGACGCCGAGCCCGGAGACCAGGTAGAAGGCGATGGCGATCACGACGTCATGCCAGCCGAGGCCCCAGCCCCAGGCCAGCGGCACGGCGGCGACCAGCGCCACGAACGGGACGGCGACGAAGGTGGCGACAAGGACCCGCTCAAAGGTGCTGCTGGGTTCGGGATTGATGTCCGGGCGGGCCCGGGCCGGCCCGCCGGCGGACGGCGGGATGACGGTTTCGGGGGTCGCGGCTCGGTCGGTGGTGGCAGTCATCGGCGTTCCTCGCTCGGCTGGGAGTCGGGGTCAGGGGGCGAGCGCCTTCGCATACACCGGGGTTCAGGGGCCGATGCAAATACGCTTACGTAACCGTAGGCTACGTTACCGTAGGTTGTGCAAGGGCCTGGATGTAATCTTCGCCGGAATGTCGCGAAGATCACACTTGCTGGAGGCCCCCCGGCCAGGCCATGGCGTTTGCGGCCCGGGCGCGTGATCGGCCCGCCCGCACCGCAGAAGGATCGTTCCGCGCCTGGATTCGAACCAGTGTTCCGGCGTCTGGATGGTTCCGGCGCCTGGATTCGAACCAGGACAGGCCAAGCTTCAAAGGCTTGCGGGCTGCCAATTACCCTACGCCGGAGCGCTGTCCGGCAGCCGCAGCTGCAACTGCCGGACAGGCGTTACGGCACCACGATACCGACTCGGCATGGGTGGCATCCTGAGCGTTGGTCGCCGTCCGGCAACTGCTCGTAGTTCATGCCACCGCACGCCGTCAGCCCGTCAGCCCGGCGACTCCCGACGGTGGCCGCCGCTCGCCATGGCGGCAGCGGCCCAGCCCTCGATTTTCCCGTACAGATCGGAACTGCGCCGCACGTCGATGCGGAGGCATCCGTGGTAGGCCTCGCCGGTGTTCCTGCGGACAGTCGCGGGATTGTGCTTCTTGAGCGTCGTTTTCCTGAACTGCGACGGGTCTGCCGTCACCGCCGCCAGCCAGAACGTCTCTGCGGCCTCGACGTCGGCACTCTGGTGGATGTAGATCCGGAAGACGAGCCGGTTGCGCTCGATCCCCGCGACGTCAAGAAACCGGAGGAAGAAGCCGATCAGCGCCGGATCGCTGTTAATGAAAGCGATCCGGTCGCAGCGGCGGTGCGGCTTGCTCTTGGAACCCTCACACCAGTACGCGATGGCCCCGGCGATCAGGATCTCCCGTTCGCTCAGTAAGCCGGCCTGTGCGATCGCGGCCAGCCGGATGGCGTCCCGGTCCGCAGCACGGGCCGGGCGCTCGGCTTCCCAGTACCGGCGGACAGCCTCGGCGTGACGTTTGCGGCATTCCTCGTAGCTCAGCCGGGCCGGGCGGGGGAGATCCCGCACCCAGAGCGAGACGGAGCTCTTGGACACGCCGAGCTCGGCGGCGATCCGCTTGTAGTCGAGGCCGCGCTGCCGGAGTTCCCTGGCGGCCTCCCGCAGCGCGTCCTTGGCATTCGGGCGCAGCGTCCACGGCTGCGGGGGCTCGCCCCTGAGCGCCTCGTTGAGCGTCGCATTGCTGCCGATGGCCAGCTGCTCTTTGATCTCGCGCCGTGACTTGCCCGTACGGCGCAGCGCGATCGCCTGTTCCCGTAATTCAGCAAACCTGTTTGAGTAGTCATATTCGAATAATAGTTCTAGGAACTGACAGAATGATGCGGCGGCCGGGGCCGATGCGGAACAACAGGCACATGATGTCCGTCGCGGGGCGGAACGGCGGCGCCTGGCGGTATCCTGCGAGGGTCCGGAACGTGAACCGGCGGGGGATTCTCCCAACCCTGTGCCTGCACCAGTACCGAGGAGCCGAGTGAGCGCGAGCGATCCGGCCGCCGTCATCATCCTTGCCGCGGGTGAGGGCACGCGGATGAAGACCCGTACCCCGAAGGTCCTGCACCGGGTATGCGGCGCCACCATGCTCGGGCACGTTCTGGCCACCGCGCGCGAGCTCTCCCCCGAGCGCCTGATTGTCGTCACCGGTGATGCCCGCGGCCAGGTTGCGGCGCAACTCGCTGAGCACGCACCGGACGCCACTGTGGTCGTACAGGAGCGCCGCGGCGGGACGGGACACGCGGTGCGCACGGTGATCGAGTCGGTCGGCCTGATCCACGGCACCATCGTGGTGACCTACGCGGACACCCCGCTGCTGCGCGCCGGGACGCTCGCGGAACTCGTCAGAGTGCATGAATCCGGCGGCGCCGCGGTCACCGTGCTCACGGCGCTGGTGGCCGATCCGGCCGGGTACGGCCGGATCGTCCGTGACCCGGCAGGCGGCTTCGCCGGAATCGTGGAGGACTCGGACGCCACCCCCGGGCAGCGTGCCATCAACGAGATCAACTCCGGGGTCTACGCCTTCGACGGCGACCTGCTCGCCGACGTCGTCAAGAGGGTGCCGACCGACAATGTCAAGGGCGAGGAGTACCTCACCGATGCCGTCGGCCTGCTGCGCGGCGACGGTTACCCGGTGGCATCCGTTCGGTGCGAGGATCCTGATGAGGTTCTCGGCGTGAACGATCAGGCTCAGCTGGCCTGGGCCAGGCGGGTGCTGAACCAGCGGGTGCTCGCCCGGTGGATGCGCGCCGGGGTGACCATCCACGATCCGGGTTCCACCTGGATCGACGTCGGGGTCCGGCTGGAGCCGGACACCGAGATCGGGCCCGGTACCCAGCTGGAGGGCGACACGGTCATTGCCGCCGGGGCACGGATCGGCCCGGGATGCCTGCTCCGTGACACCACCGTCGCGGCCGGCGCCACGGTCATTCAGTCGGTCTGTGAGTCCGCGGCCGTCGGGCCGGGCGCCAGCGTCGGGCCTTTCGCTCACCTGGTGCCAGGCACCACACTGGCCGAGGGAGAGCGGGTGGCAGGCCACGATCGCCCGGCCGCCGGCCGCGGCAAGCCTGGACCCCAGGCAGGCTCGCCGCGACATGAGGGAGCGCAGGACTAGTGACAGGCAGATCCGAGTGACGGGCATCACGGCCACCGGCGAGAAGAAGCTGCTGCTCTTCTCCGGCCGGGCATTCCCCGGCCTGACTAATGAGATAGCGGGCTGCCTTGGCATCGAGCCGACGCCGACCACGCTGTACGACTTCGCCAACGGCGAGATCTTCGTGCGGTTCCTCGAGTCGGTCCGCGGCTGCGACGCGTTCGTGCTGCAGAGCCATACCGCGCCGATCAACCAGTGGATCATGGAACACCTGATCATGGTTGACGCGCTCAAGCGGGCGTCGGCCAAGCGCATCACGGTCGTCGCCCCTTTCTTCGGCTATGCGCGCCAGGACAAGAAGAGCCGTGGCCGGGAGCCGATCTCGGCCCGGCTGATGACCGACCTGTTCGCCACGGCCGGGGCGGACCGGCTGATGGCCGTCGACCTGCACACGGCGCAGATCCAGGGATTCTTCAACGGGCCCGTCGATCACCTCTTCGCGCTCCCGATCCTGGCCTCGTACATCGAGGAACGGCTGGACCTGCCGGAGGTCACCGTGGTGGCGCCGGACGCCGGCCGGGTCCGGGTGTGCGAGCGGTGGACGGACCGGCTCCGCTGCCCGCTGGCGATCATCCACAAGCGCCGCGATACCGATGTGGCCAACAAGGTGAAGGTTCTCGAGGTGGTCGGCGACGTCGCAGGCCGGACCTGCATCCTGGTGGACGACATGATCGACACCGGGGCGACGATCGTGAACGCGGCCGATGCGCTGTTCGAGAAGGGGGCTGCCCAGGTCATCGTGACAGCCACCCACGGGGTGCTGTCCGGGTCCGCGGTGGACGGCCTGAAGAACTCAAGGATCGGCGAGGTGATCGTTACCAACACGCTGCCGATCCCGGCCGAGAAGCGCTTCGACAAGCTCACCGTGCTTTCCATCGCGCCGCTGATCGCCCGGGCGATCAACGAGGTGTTCAGCGACGGATCGGTAACGAGCCTGTTCGACGGGCAGAGCTGAGCCCCGCACGGAGCTGAGCCCGGGCAGAGCTGAGCCCGGCACGGAGCTGAGCCCGGCACGGACACGGGACGGGCCGTGGTCGGCTAGACTGCGCAGGAATTTTCCTTATCGCTGAGGAGTCTCGCCGTGCCCGAGGTACGTATCGCCGCTGAGCCGCGCAATGAGTTCGGCAAGGGCCCCGCCCGCCGTTTCCGGCGGGAGGGCCGGGTGCCGGCCGTGCTGTACGGCCACGGGACTGAGGCGCGGCATGTGAGCCTGCCGGGCCACGACGTGCTGCTGGCGCTGCGGACCGCGAACGTGCTGATCCGGCTTGAGGGCCTGCCCGGCGGCAGCGAGCTTGCGCTGCCCAAGGCCGTCCAGCGTGATCCGATCAGGGGATCCGTGGAGCACGTGGACCTGATCCTGGTCAGGCGCGGCGAGAAGGTGACCGTCGACGTGCCCCTGCAGGTCACCGGTGAGGTGGCCGTCGACGGGCTGCTCGACCAGCAACTGGTCCAGATAGCCGTCGAGGCGGAGGCCACCAATATCCCGACGGGCATTGAGATCGACGTCGAGGGCATGGAGATCGGCACTTCGGTGCACGCTGGCGATCTGTCACTGCCGGCCGGCTCGACGCTGGCGGTGGACGCGGAACTGCTGGTGCTGCATGTCATCGCGGCGCCGACGGCAGAGCAGATGGAGGCCGGGCTCGGCATCGAGGCCGAGGAGGGCGCCGTGGCGGCCGAGGGCGAGCCCGCCCCGGTACCGGACGCGCCCGGTGCCGCTGCCGACGCGACTTCCTGACCCGGGCCTGTCCCGGGCGGCTGGCGGGCCCGGGACGGCACGAAAGGTGAGTCCGGGCTGACATCAGCCCGGGCCGAGGTGAGCACTGCATGGCCGACGAGCGCTGGGTGATCGCGGGGCTCGGCAACCCTGGCGCCGAGTACGCGGGCAACCGTCACAACGCCGGCTACATGGTGGCCGACTTGCTTGCCGCGCGGATGGGCGCGGCCTTCAAGCGGGACAGATCAGGCGCGGCCGTGGCCGGCGGCCGGCTCGCCGGGGTCCCCGTCACGCTCGGCAAGCCGCGGTCGTACATGAACTGCTCCGGCGGGCCGGTCGCCGCGCTCCGCAGCTTCTACAAGGTTCCGGTGAGCAGGGTGATCGTCGTGCATGACGAGCTTGACGTCCCGTTCGGAACGATCCGGCTTAAGCTGGGCGGCGGCGATAACGGGCATAACGGGCTCCGATCGGTAACCGCAGCCCTGGCCACGCGGGACTATTACCGCGCCCGTCTTGGCATAGGCCGCCCGCCCGGGCGAATGGACCCGGCCGCCTTTGTTTTGCGTAACTTCTCAATTACTGAGCGTAAGCAATTGCCCGAGGTAATCGAACGGTGCGCTGACGCCGTCGAGACGCTGCTTGGTCGTGGCCTGGCAGCGGCTCAGAACGAATTTCATCCCAGTTTCTGATCCGCGGATTCTCGCCGCATCGCCTGTGAGCACTGGGTTTTGCCTGGTCATGGCACTCCTGATGACTCTGGGACTGATGTAACTCTCCGTGATTTGCCATATGATGCTCAGATCGCGGGGAAAGCTGTCAACCGCCGCATTTGGCTAGGCGTCTATTCCTGTGTAGGGCGAGGTGAACGCCCGGCGAACGCCGGTGTCACCGTGGCGGCGAAAGGACTGGTGCGAGCGTGTCAGGTCAGTCAGCCGTCACAGGCCGTCGGCGGGCTGGCAAGGCAGTCGCCCGCCTGGCAGCGCAGAAGCCGGCCGTATGGACGCACGCCTACCAGCGCCAGGTGATCGCCGCCGATGGGCTCTGCGCGCTCGCGGGCGGCCTGCTGGCGCTCAAGCTGCGTTTCGATGCCGCCGCCGAGCCGCCGAGCCGCTATCTGGCGCTCAGCCTGAGCCTGCCGCTGATCTGGCTCTGCATGGTGCGGCTCGCGGGCGGATATGACTCGCGCTTCATCGGGGTCGGCACCGACGAGTTCCGCCGGGTGCTGAACGCCGGGGTGACGCTGACCGCCGCCGTCGCGATCGTGTCCTACGCGACGAAGACGGACATCGCCCGCGGCTACGTGGTCATCGCGCTGCCCTGCCTCACGGTGTTCGACCTGCTTGCCCGGTTCGTGCTGCGCAAGAGGCTGCACCGGCTGCGCAATCTGGGCAGTTGCATGCGCAGGGTGGTCGCCGTCGGCCACGCGCGGGTCGTCGCAGATCTTGCGAAGGAACTGCGCAGGGAGACCTACCACGGGCTCTATGTCGTCGCGGCGTGCGTCGCAGGCCCCGACGGTGACGGCGAGGTCGACGGGATCCCCGTCGTCGGCGGCCTCGGCAACGTCGCCCGCGTGGTGGAGCTCTACGACGCCGACACGGTGGCCGTGCTCGCCTGTCCCGAGATGAGCGGTGTCCGGCTGCGGGAACTCGCCTGGGAGCTGGAGAAGACGGGCACCGACCTGTGCGTCGCCCCGGCCCTGATGGACGTTGCCGGGCCGCGCACGACGATCAGGCCGGTGGCCGGGCTGCCGTTGCTGCACGTTGATCACCCGGAGTTCACCGGTGCCAAGCAGGTCATCAAGGGCGCATTCGACAAGGTTCTCGGCTCTGCGGCGCTGGCGCTGATGGCCCCGGTGTTCATTGCCGCGGCCATCGCCATCAGGCTCGCCGATGGCGGCCCAGCGCTGTTCAGGCAGACCAGGGTGGGCAGGGATGGCCACGCGTTCACCGTGTACAAGTTCCGCACGATGGTGCTGGACGCGGAGGACCGCAAGGTCCACCTGGCCGGCAGCAACGAGCACGACGGCGTGCTCTTCAAGATCCGCAATGATCCCCGGATCACGACCGTGGGCGCCTGGCTCCGCCGCTGGTCGGTGGACGAGCTGCCGCAGCTGATCAATGTGGTGCGCGGGGACATGTCGCTGGTCGGCCCGCGGCCCGCGCTGCCGGACGAGGCTGCCAGGTACGGCGACTACGTCCGGCGGCGGCTGGTAGTCAAGCCTGGCCTGACCGGGCTGTGGCAGGTCAACGGCCGTTCTGATCTATCCTGGGAGGAGTCGGTCCGGCTCGATCTGCGCTACGTGGAGAATTGGTCGCTGATCCTCGACCTGCAGATCCTGTGGAAGACCTGCTCGGCCGTACTGCACGGGTCCGGAGCGTACTGAACCTGTCGCAGCGGGATAACCCACCTAGATGGAGCCTGCTTGATGATGTCCGATGACGATCGGCTGGCGCGTGAACTGGCGACCGAGGCCGGGCGCCGGCTGCTCGCGCTGCGCTCGGCCGGCGGCGACCCGGACGGCCTGCGGAAAGCCGGGGACCGGCTGTCGCACGAGTTCCTGGCCGCCGAGCTGGCCCGGCAGCGGCCCGGCGACGCGGTGCTGTCAGAAGAGGGCCGGGATGATCCTGCCCGGCTGTCGGCGAGCCGGGTCTGGATCGTTGACCCGCTGGACGGGACGCGGGAGTTCGGCGAGGCCGGCCGGACGGACTGGGCCGTCCACGTCGCGCTGTGGGAGCTGGGCGAGCTGACCGCTGGCGCGGTCGCCCTCCCGGCGCAGGGGAAGGTGCTCAGCACCGCGGAGCCGCCCGCGGCCGCCAGCACGGAACTGCCCGGCCAGCTTCGCTTCCTGGTAAGCCGGACCCGTCCTCCCGCGTTCGTGCAGGCGGTGGCGGACAAGCTCGGCGCGGTGCTGCTGCCGATGGGCTCGGCCGGGGCGAAGGCCGCGGTCGTGATCCGCGGGGAAGCTGAGGCCTACATCCACAGCGGCGGGCAGTACGAGTGGGACTCCGCCGCGCCGGTCGCGGTAGCACGGGCAGCGGGGCTGCATGCGTCCCGGATTGACGGCTCGAAGTTGGCCTATAACCAAGAGCACCCCTGGATGCCCGATATCCTGATCTGCCTGGCCGCGCTCGCGGGCCCGCTGCTCGGTGCGATCGGCTCTGCCACCGGCGTCGGTGAGTGAGCCGCAGGTCAGCGCAAGCCACGTCAGCCCGTTTCCGATAGTCCGGAGTTTTCGCAGATGACAGCCGTGCGTTCCGACTACCTGCTCTCGCAGCTCGATGTCCTCGAGGCCGAGTCGATCCATATAATGCGTGAGGTCGCCGCCGAGTTCGAGCGGCCAGTGCTGCTGTTCTCCGGTGGCAAGGACTCGATCCTCATGCTCGCCCTGGCCGAGCGGGCATTCTGGCCCGCCCGCATCCCGTTCCCTGTCATGCACATCGACACCGGCCATAACTTCGACGAGGTGCTCGACTTCCGGGACCGGCGCGTCGCCGAGCTGGGGATCCGGCTGGTCGTGGCGTCCGTGCAGGAAGCCATCGACGACGGGCGGGTGACCGAGGAGTCCGGCCGCTGGGCCAGCCGTAACCGGCTGCAGACCACCAGCCTGCTGGACGGGATCGCCGAGCACCGGTTTGACGCGGTCTTCGGCGGTGCCCGGCGGGATGAGGAAAAGGCCAGGGCCAAGGAGCGCATTTTCTCCTTCCGCGACGAGTTCGGCCAGTGGGATCCGAAAAATCAGCGGCCCGAGCTGTGGAACGTGTACAACACCCGGATCCACCGCGGCGAGCACATCCGGGTCTTCCCCCTCTCGAACTGGACTGAGCTCGACGTCTGGCACTACATCGAGCGGGAGGGCCTGGAGATTCCGGCCATCTACTTCGCGCACCAGCGGGCGGTCTTCGAGCGCGACGGCATCCTGCTTGCCGACAATCGGCACGTCGTCAGGGCCGACGATGAGCCGATCTTCGAGGCGAGCGTCCGCTACCGGACGGTGGGCGACATGACCTGCACAGGCGCCGTGGAGTCCACGGCCGTCACGATAGCCGAAGTGATCGCCGAGATCGGCGCGACCCGGATCACCGAGCGCGGCCAGACCCGCGCGGACGACCGGGCGAGCGAGGCAGCGATGGAAGACCGCAAGCGGGAAGGGTACTTCTAATGACGGCGGCACGCAGCGGGCCGGGCATGAGCCCCGCGGACGGCGACAGGCACATGGACATCCTGCGGCTGGCAACGGCGGGCTCGGTAGACGACGGCAAGAGCACGCTGATCGGCCGGCTGCTCTACGACTCCAAGTCGATCTTCNNCAGGGCATCACGATCGACGTGGCCTACCGCTACTTCGCCACGCCGCGGCGGAAATTCATCATCGCGGACACGCCAGGCCACATCCAGTACACCCGGAACATGGTGACCGGCGCGTCGACCGCGGACCTCGCTGTCGTTCTGGTCGACGCCCGCAACGGGCTTACCGAGCAGAGCAGGCGGCACGCCTTCCTCGCGACCCTGCTCCGGGTACCGCACCTGGTGCTCGCGATCAACAAGATGGACCTCGTCGGCTACGACGCCGCAAGGTTCGAGCAGATCGCCGAGGAGTTCACCGCCTTCGCGGCGAAGCTGGACATCCGCGACCTCACGTTCATCCCGATCTCGGCGCTGCACGGTGACAACGTCGTGCAGCGATCGGCGAGCATGCCCTGGTACGACGGCCCGTCCCTGCTGCATCACCTGGAGCACGTGCACATCGCGTCTGACCGGAACCTGATCGATGCGCGGTTCCCTGTGCAGTACGTCATCCGGCCGCACCAGGCCACTGACCCGGAACTGCACGACTACCGCGGCTACGCGGGCCAGGTTGCCGGGGGCGTGCTCAAGCCGGGCGATGAGGTCATGCACCTGCCGTCCGGGCTGACCACGACGATTCAGCGGATCGATACCGCCTCCGGCCCGGCCGCGGAGGCATACCCGCCGATGTCGGTCACGCTCCTGCTCGCCGATGATCTGGACGTTTCCCGCGGCGACATGTTCTGCCGGCCGCACAACCAGCCCCCGGCCGCCCAGGACGTGCAGGCAATGATCTGCTGGATGACCGATGCGCGGCCGCTTGCCGTCGGCAGCCGGCTGGTCCTCAAGCACACCACCCGCACGGTGAAGACCATCGTCCGCGACCTGCAGTACCGGATAGACGTCAACACCCTGCACCGTGACGAGACGGCCAGTCAGCTTGGCCTGAACGAGATCGGCCGGGTGTCGCTCCGGACAACGCAGCCGCTGTTCTGTGATCCTTACGCCCGTAACAGGATGACTGGCGGATTCATCCTGATCGACGAGGCGAGCAGCGCCACCATCGGCGCTGGCATGATTACCGAGGCCGGATGAGACCCGGCCGTCCGTAATACCCGCAGCCGGGCTATCCGGCGCTTGCGGCGGCCTTGTGGATGACGTCTCCGACTTGCCGGATGAAGCGGTCCATCCGGCGGTATTCCAGCACGGTCTGCCGCCCTTCGTTACCCATCCTGGCCGACTCTTCGGGGCTAGCCCAGAGATCCATAATGACCTTGCGCAGAGCCTCCGCGTCGCCGACCGGGACGAAGAGGCCGTTCCGTCCGTGGTCGATGGCGCCGCGCTGGCCGTCGATCTCCGAGCAGATCACCGGACGGCTCATCGACCAGGCCTCAAGCAAGCACGTGATGCCGTTGTCTGTGTCGCTCTGATGGAGCGGGAGCACGATGAAGCGCGAGCGCGCATAGAGCTCGCGTAGTTCGACAGGATTCCTTGATCCGACGGTCACGTTGTCGGGCAGCTCAACTTTCTCGCCGGAATCCCCGAGCGCCTGGCGCCATTGGTCGCTTCTTCCGCGGGCGAGTACTGCCGCGATGTGACAGGGGATTCCGGTACCGTCGAGTGCCTTGATCAGCGTTTCATAATCGCGCATTTCCCGCCCGACTGAGCAGATCATGTCGGGCCTGACGTCACTGGGTGACTGCCAGAATTGCTCATCGACGCCCCAGGGGATCTCGACTACCTTCTCCGCCGGTATCCCCAGGCGGCTTATAGCGAACTCGTGCTGGGTCGGCGGCGGCAGGATAAGCGTGGTTATGTGCGAGTGCACCAGCCGGAGGAACCATGCCTTCTTCGGCGGCGATACCCAGCTGAACAGCGTCACGAAAGGCACCGTTGCCCTGGATAGCTTCAGCAGCAGGGCGAAGGGCATGGCGACCGGCTCCGCACCCCAGGCGAAGACCACGTCGTAGTTGCGCCTGACGCGGAATGCCTCCAGTGTCTGTGCCGCCCAGATAGGCAGGGCTCGGTAGAGAGCTAGCCGCCATTTCGGCGGGCTAGTCAGAAAGCGCTGGTCAAGGAGCGTCAGCTCGCCGGGAATATCCAGTAGCCAAGCCCTGGGGCCCTGGCCGGCGCTGTGCATTTCGCCGAGCTGATCGATGAAGGGCGGGAAGTAGGTGGTCCCTAGCAGGACTAGCACCCTTGGCCGCTTAGTTTCAGGAGCACTCATTTTCGAGCCTTCCACGATAGGAGCCCGGCGACCAGATCTCGCCGCCGAGTGCCGGGCCTGCCGCCACCCCGTTGGGGGACGAGCCTACTTGCAGCGGTCCAGCCAGCCTGCGTGCGGCCAGCCTGCGGTGCAGCCAGCCAGCCTGCGTGCGGCCAGCCTGCCCGGCCAGCCGGCGGCCGAGCCAGGCGACTGCGCCCCGCGGGCGCTTTAACCGCTCCGGTAGCCATCGCCGCGTCTAGCTACCACGTCGCGAGACATTCGCGCCCGGCTACGGTACCCCGATTTCCACCGATAGGTACCGCACTCATCGGCGAACTCGTCGTCAGCCTCCCGCCGGGCACCAGTGGCCTCGGGGCCTGCCGGGCCTGCCGGCCCGCCGGTCTGCGCTGCCGGCCGGCACCGTGCTGGACGAGTCGAATCACGAATGGGCGTAAATCATCCGGTACATGGGCATCTAAAGCCTCGCCGCCCGCAAGAAAGTGGCCGGGCGACCCGGGGCAAATCGAAATCACATGACAATTGAGGTTATTGGTGCTTAAATAGAAGATGATCACGAAGTAGCCTGCTCATACACCACCTGCCTGGACGTGGCCAGATGACATCACCGAAAATGACGAGTCCGGCACAACCCAGAGTGCAAGTAGGCAATCTGTGGTTTGACGCAGTGACTGAGCGCGAAGTAATCGACACTGTTAGCGAAGCGTGGGCAGCTGGCCGCGGGGGATCGATTATCCCGGTCAACGTGGATGTTGCCCGGATGGCCAGCCGGCACCCCGGCCTGGCTGAACTCGTGGCTACTGGCTCACTTGTCGTCGCGGATGGGATGCCGCTGGTCTGGGCGGCGCGGGCCGGCGGGCAAACGCTTCCAGAACGCGTTACCGGATCCGCTCTGGTGTTCTCGCTGAGTGAAGCGGCCGCTGCTGACGGGCGCTCGGTGTTCCTTCTCGGCGGTGCCGACGGGGTGCCGGATAAAGCGGCTGAAGCACTGCGCATGCGATTCCCGGGCCTGCGCGTCGCGGGCACTGACTCACCGCCACTCGGCTTTGACAGCACCCCCGAAGGGGTACAGCGGGCACTCGCCATCGTCGTGGCCGCCGCTCCCGATCTGGTCCTCGTCGGGCTGGGCTTTCCCCGGCAGGAGAAGCTCATCGAGGAGCTTCGACGGGTATGGCCCGGCGCCTGGTATCTCGCCTGCGGCGGCGGAATTCCGATGGCTGCAGGAATATCCCGCCGGGCAGCACCGCTAGTGCAGCGCCTCGGATTGGAATGGGTGCACAGGCTGGCTTTGGAGCCCCGCCGCCTGGCTCGCAGGTACCTTCGCGACGATCTGCCTTTCGCGATCGAATTGCTGGGCCGCACAGCGATGCGCCGTTTCACCCGGCAGCGGTCTGAGCCTGCAGGATAAGACATACGGCGGCAGGGAGGTCGTCGGCCACGGCGTCGGCAGCAGCCGAGCCTGCCGCGCCAGGGCGCAGCAGGATCGTCGAGGTGCCAGCTGCCCGGCCTGCCATCAGGTCAGAGTCGCTGTCGCCGATCATGACGGCCCTATCCAGCTCGATCCGGTACTCCCGGGCCGCGCGTCGCAGCATGCCAGGGCAAGGCTTACGGCAGTCACACGTGGCGGCCGCGTGCGGGCAATGGTAGGCGGCGTCGAGCCACCCGCCCTCGGCCGCGAGCAGCTGTTCGAGGCGCGCGTGGACGGCGGCGTAGCATGCCGGGTCTGCTGACGGCCCGGACAGCCAGCGCTGATTGGTCACCAGGACGGTCCGCAGCCCGGCAGCATTAAGCCTGGCGACCGCCCGGGCCGCGCCTGGCAGCAGGACCAGATCGGCGGGCGCGGTGACGTACTCCCCTTCGGCCGGCTTGACGTTGATGGTCCCGTCCCGGTCGAGGAAGATAGTGCTAACGGCCCGCAGGCCGGGCGGGGGCACCTCAGGACGGCCTGGCGAACAGCGCCGCTTCGACCATCTCGCAGATGGTGTGGCCGAGGTGCAGGCATGCTTCCTGCACGCGGGCAGTGTCATCGGCCGGGACCCGGATGGATATCCGGGCCAGCGTGGCTGCCTTCCCGCCGTGCTCGCCAGTGAGCGCCACGGTAGTCATCCCGGCGGTTGCGGCCACATCGAGCGCACGGACGACATTGGCCGAGTTGCCCGATGTGGTCAAGCCGACCACGACGTCCCCGGGGCGGCCGGCGGCGAGAACCTGGCGGGCGAATACCTCGTCGTAGGAGTAGTCGTTGCCGATCGCGGTCATCGCCGCCGTGGCGTCCGGAAGGCTGAACGCGGCAAGCCCGGGACGGTCGAACGCGAACCGCCCCATGAGCTCGGCGGCGAGGTGCCCGGCGTCCTGCGCCGACCCGCCGTTGCCAAAGAAGATCACCTTTCCCCCGGCGCGCAGGCACGCGATCATTACCTGCGCAACCTCAACCGCTTGCTCGGCGAAGTGCCCTTCGGCCATCTTCCGCTTGATCGCGATTGCCTGGGCCAGCTGCGCCCGCGCCAGCGCCGCGCTCGGGGCCACGACATCGGACGTGCTCATACCCGCCATGTCGTCAGTCCCTTGGTGTCGAAAGTGAACTCGGTGACGTCGGCACCGGCGAACTCAAGTGCCTCGATGACCCGGTGCTTCTTCGTGAAGTCGCAGAATAGCAAGATGTAGCCACCCCCGCCGGCACCGGTGATCTTCCCGCCCAGCGCGCCCTTGCCGAGGGCGATCTCGTAGAGCTCGTCGATGCGCGGGTTGGAGATCAGCGGAGACATCCGCTTCTTCTCGGTCCATGCCTGCCCGAGCAGCTCACCGAACTCATGCAGCGCGCCGGTGAGCAGCGCTGCCTTCATGGCCACGGCCAGTTCCTTCTGTGCCCGCAGCCCGGCCATGGTGCCGTCCGCGGACGCGAGCGCGCGGCGCGTCTGGTCCTCGATCACCCGCGCCGAGTCCCGCGTGATCCCGGTGAAGCACAGCAGCAGGCTGAGCTCGAGCTCGTGGCCGATGTCGGCGCTGATGCGGAGCGGATTGACGATCACCCGGTCGGTGAACTCGATGAAGTTGAAGCCGCCGAAGGTCGCCGCGTACTGGTCCTGCATCCCCCCGGCGATACCGAGATCGTCACGCTCGATGGCGTGGGCGAGTTCCGCGGTCTGATAATCACCCAGGTGCAGTCCGTAGTGAGCGGCGAGGAGGCCGGTGAGCGCGACCATCATCGTCGACGACGAGCCCAGCCCAGAGCCAGGCGGCGCGTTGGAGCGCAGCACCAGGTCATACCCGTCGGTGCCGTCGCGCCCGAACCTGCGCACGGCCGCCTTGATGAGGTCCAGGCTGCCGTCATAGAGGATCTCCTCGTCGAGCCGCATCTCGGCGGTCGTCTTGAAATCCACCGACTCGATCGTGACCATGCGATCGGTGCGCGGGACAAGAGACCCGTAGGCATAACGGTCAATGGTCGCCGACAGCACGCAGCCGCCCTCCGCTGCCGGGAACGGCGGAACATCGGTGCCGCCCCCGGCGAACGATATCCGCAGCGGTGCCCTAGCCCGGATCCGCGGTCGTGTCACCGTTCCCCACCAGTCCCTTCCGCCAATCCCAGCTGCTTATGCGGCATGGCCCGCGTAGCCGTACCTGGCGAGGAGCGGCAGCGTCAGGGCGGTGACACTACGGCGCTGGGCAGCCGGCATCGCAGTCCGCCATCGGTCATCCGAGCGAATGATGATCTTCCCGGTCGCGAACCGCATCGGGTTCCCGGAGGCCGTGTGGGCGGCACTCAGATTTGCCCAGCGTCCGCTCGCGTCGGTGCCCATGAAGTCAAGGTCCGCGCCGCTAGCCGCAATTCCGGCGAACCTGCCTATGCTGGCCAGCGTCGCCGAAGGGGCGGTCACCAGATCCTCGTAGCGCACCCGCAGCGTCGGCACGCCCTCCCTTGCCAGCAGCTGCAGGGCGCCGTTCTGCGCGTTCCAGAGCCAGGCTGCCCTGGCCGGCGAGTAGGTCGGCATGTAGGGGTCCGAGGCCGATTCGGGACGGTTCACCTGCCGGGTCCAGGAGAACGCCACGGCCCGGCTGTCCCGCACGACGTGGATCACCCTGAGATCTAGCTCTGCGCGCCAGCGCAGGCAGAACGCCAGCGACGCGTGCTTGCTGGAGTCCACCACTACCGGGCAGCCGCTGGCTTCCGCGATGGCCGTGTAGATGCGCAGGTAATAGCCGAGGTACTCGTCGAGCCCGCGGCGGAGCGACGGATACAGCACCGGCGCGGCCAGCACCGGGATGTGCCGGCTCCTGTCGACCGCGCTGCGCAGCTCGGCGATGCGGCGCACGTCCACGTTTGCCCACCCGCCGAAGGCGACCTCGCCCACCTTTCGCCAGAACGGGCAGCCGGGCAGCGGCTCGCCGCAGCCACAGCGCTCAGCATCGGCGATCCCGCGCTGCCACAGGTGGACGACCTCGCCGGCCGAGCAGACGCCGGGCAGCTCACCGAGCAGCCGTTCCAGCAGAGTGGTCCCGCTGCGGCCGAGGCCGCCAAGATAGACAACTCTCGGCAGATTGCCCTCAGCCGCCACTCCGCCTGCCTCTGCCAGCACTGCGCTTGTTCCGGTCATGGGTCAGGAGTAGGGGAGGAAGCAGATGCCGGCGTGGCCTGACTTGCCGGCGCACTGGCTGGCGCCGGCCTGGTTGTCGCTGGCGATCCACAGCCCGGCGGTGGTGTCGAGCAGGTCGTCGGCGCCCAGCCCGCGGGCCCGCGTCGGGTTGAAGGTGAGAGCTCCCGTGGTGGGCGCCAGGCCCTCGAAGCCGGCGGCCGCGATGGCGGTCGGGCCCTGCGCGTCGCAGTCGTCCGGGTTCGATGACCACCGCTCATGCCCGGCGAAGTAGGCGGTGCTGGAATCGGCCGCCGCCGCGTAGAGCGAGTCGCAGCCGGTGTAGTTCACCCACAGGTGCGTCACCGATTCCTGGGTCGCCGGGAACGCCGCGGCGGCGTCGCACAGCCCGTTGCGCGGGGTGGCCCCGATCGGCCAGTTGTTCGGGTGGTAGCCGGTGTCACCGATGTAGATCGTGGAGTCATCCGGTGACCACGCCGCCGCCTGGATGTAGAACGGCTCATTCGTCGTGCACTCGTAGGGATACCCGTTAGTGGGATCCTGCGGCGTCGCCTCGCCCAGACTGCCGTCCCACTCCGGCGAAGTCCACGCGGTCACCGTCGCGGGGGTGGTAGCCAGGTTGAGCATGAAGATCTGCTGCCTGGGCAGGCCGCCCGCCGAGGTGAAGTCGCCCATCACCAGGTCGAGCGTGCCGCCGTTGCTGAGCGCCTGGTTGTAGACCCGCGTCGGGTTATTGGGCGCGAAGCTGTAGTTGCCGGAGATGGCCAGCTTCAGGAACCCGTCGTCCTTGCCCGTGGTGGGGCTCAGGCTGGTCATGTACGGGTCGGCGCTGCTGTTGTTGATGCTGGTGTAGTAGCCGCCCGCCAGGATGTGCCCGTCCACCCCGAGCAGCGTGCTGACCTGGCCGTTCGCGCTGTGCCCGAAGGTCGTGACCAGGGCGCCCGTGCCGGTGGTGCTGACCTCGGCGATATTGGCGACCGTGGTGCCGTCCACCGAGGTGAACTTCCCGCCGATGTAGGCGTCGGCGCAGTTAGTCCCGTTGAACGCGATGGAGTTGACGATCCCGTTGACGTCCGGTGCCCACGTGGTGAGGTTGTACGGAGCGGTCGCGCTGAAGCTGAAGGCGTTGTTCACCGCCGTGACGGTGCTGTTGTGCTTGATCGAGGTGAAGGTGCCCACCGCGTACATCGTGCTGCCGCACTGCACGAGCTGCCGGACCTGCTCAACGGTACCGGTGGTGTTCAGCTGCGGCGTATTCGCCGGGCTCGCCGTCACCGGGCCGTTCGGGGCGCCCGTAGCGAACGCGGGCGCCACGCCGAACAGGAGGAGGGCGGCACTGGCTGCTGAAGCAGCCAGTGCCGCGGGGACTAGTCGACGCATGAGATTCCTTCAGGATCAGTCGGATAATTCATCGGCCTGTTTCGTCCCGTACGGGCGGGACACGTACCTTATAAAGACGCACACTTTATGCGCACGGTTTACGTCATGGCGGGACATCCACTCCTCGCCGTGCCGGGGACAAACCGCTGCACCACCCCCAGCGCGGCGCGGCCGTCCAGACGAGAACCCCCGTGATCACGACTTACACACTATGTCACGATCATACTCCAATTGACTACTGGATCTGTGCGGCGTGCGCTGCGTTCTCGCTGGTAGGAGCCCGGATGCAGGTTCTGGCGCCGCCGGGACTCCCGGCTTCCCGGCTTCCCGGCGCCGCCTGGCGCCGTCGGTCCTCTCGGGCGGAGGCGGGCCGTGACCGGGCTGTCCCGGCCGGCCGCAGGCTAAAGCATCCCTGGCTTTCGTGCGCACATCAGCCATCCCGGCCCGTCCGCTTCGGCTGGCTTCGCAGGACGGCGATTGGGCCAACGTAGCCGCCCATCGCTGATATCGTCTGGACCCATCACGCCCAAAGCTGTACTGGGCCCGATAGGACCCTATGGGGAAGAATGCTGAGGGGGTAAATCCGGGATGCAGCGTCGCTGGCGGCTGGCGCGCGGGGCCGGGGTGATGGCGGGCGCGGCTGCGTTGTGCCACTCATGACCGGAACAGCAGTGCGACTTGTGCCGGAGCGGCTGCCAGCAGGTTACGGGTACCCATGGGCGTGACCGCCTGGCCGTCAGTGGGAGTGATCCTCCCGACCCATGACCGGCCGCAGCTGCTGCGCGCCGCGCTCTCCTCGGTGCTTGCCCAGGATTACCCGGGGGACATCCGGGCTGTCGTGGTCCATGACCGCAGCGAGCCGGACCAGAGCCTGGCCGACGGCGACCGGGTACGGGTACTGGCCAATACCCGGACTCCTGGCCTGGCCGGAGCCCGCAACAGCGGCGTGGACGCGCTCGGCACCGAGCTGATTGCCTTCTGCGACGACGACGACCAATGGCTACCGGGCAAGCTTCGCGCCCAGGTCACGGCGCTGCGCGAGCAACCGGGCGCCGAGTTCGCGAGCTGCGGCATCGTCGTGGACTTCGAAGGCCGGCCCAGCGAGCGTCTGGTCGGCCGTGATCAGGTGACCTACGACGATCTGCTGCGCTCGCGCATGGTGATGGTGCACTCCTCTACCTACCTGGTGCGGCGGGCCAAGCTGCTCGACGGTATCGGGCTTGTCGACGAGGGCATCCCGGGAAGCCAGAACGAAGACTGGGACCTGGCCCTGCGAGCTGCCCGCCGGCATCCGATCGTCTTTGCGGACCAGCCGCTGGTCCGGGTCGCCTGGGGAAACACGTCATACTTTGCCCAGCAATGGGAGACCAAGATCGACGGATTGCTCTGGATGCTCGACCGCCATCCAGACATCGGCGGCTGCCGGGTCGGCGCAGCCAGGGTCTACGCCCAGCTATCCTTCTACTACGCCTGCCTCGGCAGCAAGGCCGAGGCATGGCGGTGGGCAAAGCGGGCACTGCGCAATAACTGGCACGAACGCCGCGTACCCTTCGCCGCGGTCGTGGCAGCGGGGCTGTTGTCCGGGCAGACAGTCCTGAGGCATCTGAATGCGCGAGGCCACGGGATCTGAACCGGCTGCGCCCCGGTACGCCCCTCGGCGAAGTGGCGCGACAGGGACGGAGGAAGGTGGCAGTCTCACGTGCACGACCGGCCGTCCTGGCCGCGGCGGTTGTCGCGGCCGCCCTTGTCATCGGTTACGCGGTGGTGAACCATTCCGGCGGCGCAGCGGGGCCGGTCAAGCTCCGGACGCCGGACCTGCAGGCGATTCCCGCGGCCCGTCACGAGCCGCCCATCCCTGCCCACGGCGCTTATTTCGGCGCCTGGGTCCGCCAGGGGGCGTTTACCCAGCCTAACCAGGTTGCCGCACTCGATACCCTCCAGAGCGATCTTGGCCGTCGGCTTGCCATCGTGCATACCTATCTCACCTGGCAGGCCAAATTCCCGACGACGAGCGACCGGGTGGCGGTCAGCCAGGGGAGCACGCTGCTGCTTTCGTGGACTGGCGATGACAGCATCGCCGTCAGCTCGGGCAGGGATGACAACGTCATCCGCCAGCGTGCGCGGGAAATCAAGGCCATCGGCAAGCCGATCTTCGTGGAGTGGCGCTGGGAAATGGACCGTCCCAATCTGCGCGGCGTCGTCGGAACGCCTGCGGAGTTCATCGCGGCATGGAAGCACGTCCGGGCCATCTTTGCCCAGCAGCATGTCAACAACGTCGCGTGGGTATGGTGTCCGACTGCCAAGGGCTTCGAGCCCGGCGGTGATGCCGCGGCTTACTATCCAGGTGATGATGAAGTCGACTGGGTCTGCGCCGACGCCTACCCGGGATTCGGGCCGTACCGTTCATTCGACGACGTGGCGCAGCCCTTCCTCAGCTGGGCGTCGCACCACCGCAAGCCGGTCATGATAGGCGAGTTCGGCGTACCGCAGCGCTACTCGCCGCAGCAACGCGCGCAGTGGCTCCGCGCGGCGGCACAGACCGTCCAGGAAGACCCGCAGGTGAAGGCGATCGTCTACTTCGACGCCGACGCATTCGACGCGACTGCCGCCGATGGCATGGCGATTGAGGACGGCACCGCGCCGATGCAGGCGTTCCGGCAGATCGCCGATAGTCCCTACTTCAATCCGGGCGGCGTTCGGGTATCGGGGTGAGGGCTCTCTACCGGCGGCCCTGACCGGCTAGCCGCGAGCGCGCCCGACTGGCTAGCGATTCTGGCCGGCCGATTCAGGTGTACCCGAGCCGGGCGAGCAGCGGCCCGATCTCGGCCTCGACCTCGGCGACCTCCCGCTCGGCGAGGACGCCCCGCCACCTTCCCACTGAATCGGTCCTGGCCCGGGCAAGGCCGTCACGCAGCGCCTGCAGCCCGGCTGGCGAGGTTTCCAGGAAGCCGGCCAGCAGTTCGGCGGCACCCGCTGGATCGCGCACGAGAGCCTCGTACCGCACCTCGATCATGCGGCCGGCCGGCAGCCCGGCGAGCCCGTCAAGCGCGGCCGTGGTGAATCTCCGCCAGCACCAGGCGGTACGCACGAGATCAGACACCTGAGTGAACTCCTCGCGGCGATCTGGTTCCACCCACCATCGCGGGTACGGTCCCCAGAGCTGCCCGCCGCGGCCGCGCTGGCCGGCCCCGGCCGACGCGGCCGCCAGCCACGGCTGCTCGGCGTGCGAGACCGTGGCATCCCGGCCGTCGCGGATGATGTGGACGAACACTGCCGAGGGCAGCGCCGCAGCCAGGAACGGCACGACGAAGCCGTTCTCGGGATTCTTCTCGGCGAAGCGCCTGCCGCCGTCCAGCGCGGCGAGTAGCAGAGCCGAATACGAGAGCCGGAACACCGCCGCGCTGCGCCGCTCGCTCCACGACCCGTCGTACACGCATCGCGCGGCGGCCTTGGTCAGCCTGGGCTCCAGGTGATAAGAGACCTCGGGCAGCCGCCCGATGCAGCTCCCCAGGAATGTCGTGCCCGACCGGGGGGCACCGATAATGAAGATCGGCCGGTGCAGCCGCGGATCGAGCGCGCGCGCCGACGGCCGCTTGCGAAGGGCTGGCTCGCGCCTGCGGTCCCGGATGTCAGAGGCGAGGCCAAGTGCGCCGAGCCGCAGCATGCGCAACCAGGTGACGTCGGGAGACGATACGGGCCCGGCCTCGGCTGGTGCGCTCGGGGTGGTTGTCATGTCTGCCAGCTCGGTTCCCTGCCAAGCCACTGGGCCAGGCGCTCGTCGTAGGGGCGGAAATGTTCACGCAATTCCTTCCGGAGGGTCTCCGGCATCGGTGCGCGCGGGCGGGCATTGTGCTGGTCGAAGGCGATGTCGCCGTAGTGCGGCAGCCCGAGGAAGTCCAGTAGCGCATGGAAGGACGGCTCCGGGTCGGCCCAGAACGCGCTGGAGTCCACCACGTGCATCCGGTCCCGGCCGAAGTGCCCTTCCAGCCGCTCGAGTTGCTCGACATACCGTCCGCGGGTGCGGTAGGCGTGGTGCTGATGGCTGTGGCTGAGATACGTAGGATCGGCCACCATGCGTTCCGCCTCGCCCTCCAGGCGGCTCGCCTCAAGTTCCAGCGCCCGCTCGAACGTCTCTGTCTCATAGCCGCGCCCCAGCTCGTGTGCGTGCGCGGAGTAGGCCCGCTCGACGGGATCACGCACCAGGACAAGCAGCTTCACGCCCGGCAGGTCACGGGAGATGCGCTGCGCCGCCAGCGGATGGAACATGTAATACGGGCTTGACTCGAAGGTCACCGGAGCCACGCCGGCTGATCGCCCGGCCCAGCGCGCGTGCGCCTTGAGCGGGAAATGAGCCTGGTACCACCCGATCCCGCGCTGGTAGTCCGTGTCGAAGTAGTGCACGCCCTTGTGCAGCACGGCTTTCAGCGCGGCCGGGTGCTGGCTGAGCGCGCGGTACATGGACGTGGTGCCGCACCGCTGAGCGCCGACGATCAGGAAGGCCGGCAGCATCCGGGCTGAATGCGTCAGATGGCCAACTGTCACGGTCACCGAGTGCGCGGCACGCTTGATCGGGGGCGTTCCCGACGCCGAGCTAAGCATGTGCAGGTGCCTTTCTGCCGGGGCCGTCGCGATGCTCAAGCACTCGCCTGCCGCCGCGCCCCTGGGTAGTGGCGGCTGGTCGGCGCGTGGTCAGCGGTTCAGCCAGGAATAGCTGGCGGGGGGAAGGTAGCAGGGTCGTCATAGCCGGCTCACCTGGTCTGTTATCGCCGGGATCAGCCACGCCCCGGGAGCACCGAGTATCGCTCCCGCCTGGGCCTGCCGGTCAGCCAGGTAACGTGTGGCTAGGTCGGCCAGGTAGAGAATACCAGTGGTCCGCGCTTCGCTGGCGCCGAGCCCGAACGCGGCGAGCGCCTGGGGTGCGTCCTCGATGCAGCCGGCGGCAGCGGCCCGCGGCTCCCGGCGCCCGGGCACCACATCCCGCTGCAGCCTGTAGTGCAGGGCGTCAAAGCCGACCGGCACGCCGTCGGTGAAGCGCTCCCAGTCCCAGACGAGCAGGCCGCCACTCGTGCTTGCCATGTTCCACGGGGTCCAGTCGCCATGCCAGCTGCCCAGGACCAGCCGCGCATTCCCGGCCCGCGCCGACAGCGTGTCCAGCGCGCCAAGCAGCGTGTCGCGGTCGGCGCTCTCATCAGCGGCAGCCAGCCGGCCGGTGAGCTGCTGCCAGTATGAGCCCGCGGCCAGGGCCTCGCGGCGCAGGCCGCCGACGCTGGCGACCGAGCTCATGGCCGCGTCGAGCCGTGCCCCGCCGACCGGGCGGCGGCGCAGCCATACCGGGAGTGCGCTGAGTACGAGGACGTTCTTCCCGCGCCACTCGCCGTAGTGCAGTACCTGGGGCACCGTTACGTCCGATAGCCCGGCTCGGCCAAGCCGGGTGAGGGCGTCGCGCTCGGCCTGCACCAGCGCCCTGGTGAGCGGGCTTGTGCCGATCTTGGCGAATCCGACCGGCTGGCCGCGGGGGGACAGGAGCTGCAGCACCGGCTTGCGGTTCGCCCGGGCCGGGCTGAGGTACATGCTGAGCAGGATGTCGCGGCCGAGTGCGTCCTGCAGGAACGACTCGATGGTGTCGGTCCCCGGCGGCGCGTGCACCCTGATCCTGCTGCGGAGCACGGTCCCGCCGAGCCCGCTGGCCAGGGCGAGCGACAGCGCTCGGGCGCCCAGCCGGGCGGTGCGCGATCCTGGCTGGCCGTAGCCGCGCACCGCCGCAGCGCCTGCGCCGGCCGCCGCAGGTATGAGCAGACGGGGCCGGCGCATCCCGAGGAGCAGGATGAATTCGGTTTCCGCAGCCCGCCCGCCGCCTTTTGCCCCGGCCCGGCCCGGAGCCTGGTTGCCGAGCGTAACCGTTGCCGGGGAGGGCCACAGCAGGTCACAGACCTGGCGCAGGTAGCGCTGACGGTCCTGTCCGCCCGGGTGTCTTGCGGCGGCTACCCGCGGGGGAGTGCTACTCACGATGAGACCTTGAGGCAGGAGCCGGCGTCACTGCGGGCGCCGGGGGGATCCTAGCCGGGACCGGCGCGCCAGCCGGGCGGTCCGCGGCGCCCAGGACAAGGCGCACGGCGCCGATGACCAGCAGCAGCAGCAAGCTGCCGTAGAGCAGTCCGCTCAGCACGTCGGTAGTCCAGTGCAGCGACAGGTACCACCGGCTGTACGCCTCGTTGAAAGCAATGGCGGCAACGGCCGTGCCGGCCCAGATCGCCGTCCGGCGATGTCCGCTGAACTCGCGCCACAGCAGGTAGGCGATCAGCCCGTAGAACAGGATGCAGCGATCCACGCCGCCAGACGGGAAGGTCCCCCCGGGGCTCCCCGGCGGTCCGATGCGGTGGAAGGTGTGCCGGAGCGCCAGGGTCAGGTAGTGGTCGATGACGATCGCCACGGCGAACGCGACGGGCGGGAGCCAGCGATTCCTGCGCCAGGTCACGGCGATGCAGACTGCCGCGGCAAAGCACGCGCCCCAGGTTGTCCACGTATTGCCGATCTTCGTAAGCCGGTTCATCACATGCGCCCATGACGACACCCGGTGCGTCAGGGTCCAGCTGAAGATGGGCTTGTCGATCGCCGGACCGGCATGCACCACGAGCGTGCCGAGCGCGGCCATTACTCCGTAGATCAGCACTGCGCCGACGACAGCGGCGAGGCAGAATCGCGCGAAGTCCATGGCTATCAGGCGCATGTCCCGGTCGCGGCTCGCGGCCGCGGCGCCGTGGCGGCCCGCCGGCGGAAGGCTGCCTGGCGGGAGCGTGCCGGGCGCGGCCGGAGCGCTGGGCGGGTCTGGGAGAGCGCTGGGCGCGGCCGGGAGAGCGCCGGGCGCGGCCGGGAGAGCGCCGGGCGCGGCCAGAATGGCCCGCGGTGCGCGCCGTGCCAGCAATGCGCCGAAGCCGATGATTACCGCGATGCCCGCCGGCCATAGCAAGACCGCCAGGGTCCTGATCATTTCATTCTCCGCTCCTTGAAAGAGAAGCTCATATTTAAACGGCTATCCCCGCATAAATTTCACATCAGCACTATGCCCGCCAGCCCGCGGCGACGGGAGCCGGCGCCGGGCAGCCGGTCCGGACGGCGCTGCTAGCCCGGCCTGTACTTTCGGGCGAGATAGGACATACCTGGCATCACCGAGAGCTGCAGCACGCCGCGGAACCGCCACAGGCCGCAGACGAGCAGCGCGCCGCCGGCCACCATGCCCGCCGCGATCCCCGCGGCCCCGCCGCCCAGGAGGTACCGCAGCGCTAGCGGGACGGCACCGAAACTTGCCAGGCACAGCGCGCACGCGATGAACGTGCCGCGGCCGAACGGGTGCAGCCGGACGGCCCGGGCCACCTGGGCAAGCGGCATGAGGTTGGCGGCGCCTATTGCCGCTGCCCACCCGATTGCTGCGCCGGTGATCCCGTAACGCGGGATCAGGAACAGGTCCAGGCCCACGTTCACCACCACCGCCAGCAGCCCGTTCACCAGGCTCCAGCTGCTGCGGCCGGTGGTGATCAGGACCATGTCCACCTGTCCGCATGCGGCGGACAGGAGCATGGTAAGGCCGAGAATGATGAGCACCGCGTCCCCTGCCCTGTACGTACGGCCGAAGATCGCCAGAAACTCGGGTCCGTAGACGACGACAAGCAGGTAGAGCGGCCAGGTCAGCAGAATGAGCCACGCGGTGGTCGCCTGGTAGACACCGTTGGCCCTGCGGGTCGCCCCCATCGCGAACAGCTCCGTGAACTGCGGCTGCGCCGCCATGCTGATCGCGCCGCTGCCGAGCTGCCCGACGACGAGGAAGCGGGTCGCCGCTGTGTAGATGGCCGCCTTGGTAGGTCCCCAGAAAATAGCCACCAGGACGATGTCGATGCGCTGAATGGTGATCTGGGCCAGCGTCGCAATGGCCCGCGGCGTCGTGAACCGCCAGAACCCGCGTGGGTTCGCGTTGGCCAGCCGCTCGTCCGCGTCGGTCTCGCCCGGCCGCATCTTGGTCCCGTCCGCCCGCACCGGCGTCGCCAGCGCTATCAGGGCGGCGAGTTCTGGCGGGACGCTGTGCGGGGACTGCCGGGACGTCTGGTGGCGCCGGATCCAGCGCAGCCATATCCATGCCGCGGCGGCGGCGGGAATATAGGGCACTGCCCACAGCGGCGCGAGCAGTGCCGCGCTCCCGGCCGCTACCGCTATCGCCGCGCCGATCAGCTGGGTCACGGAGCGGCCAAGCTGGAATATCACGACCGTGGGCCGCATGTCGCGGTAGCCGCGGCTGGCGCCAAGCAAGGTGTCGAGCAGCGCGGCGAACGGCAGCGTGACTGCCAGCGCGCGCAGGGCAGTCGCCACTGCCGCCGGGGTCGCTCCGCTTTGCCCGAGATGACCGCCAAGCAGGACGCGTGCCAGCGGGTTCGCGAACAGCAGCAGGAGCATTGCGCCGATCACCGACACGACCACCACCGGGATGATCGCGGCCCGGAGGATGGTGTTGATGCGGCCCTCTTCACCGAGCAGGCGCAGCCTGGCGATGAAATAGACAGCGCCGGTAAAGGCGCCGAGGCTGGCCACTGCCTCGACGATGAGGAACAGCGAGGTGGCCGAGAAGAACGCACCAGCCACCGGCGGGCTGAATACGTTGGTGACGAGTACGGTCAAGCCGAGCGTCGCTGCGGCGGAAATAGCCGCACCCGCCAGGTTCAGGGTGCTGCCCCGAGCGACCTCCGCCAGCTTCTTGCTGCCAGGAGCAGGTTTCTTGCCCGCAGGGCCGGCCTTCTNNCTTCTTGCCGGGCGGGCCGGGCTTCTTCCCGGCCGGGATGAGCGTCCCGGGGTAGCCGCGCGGCTGCTGGACCGGCCAGTCGCTGGCTGCGCCGGACCCGGCAGGTGACGCGCGTGACATTGGCCGCGCACGGCCGATGTCACCCTCCGCGCGTTCCAGCCTTGCGTTTTCCCCGGCCATCAGGCCTGCCGTTCGTCCTGGCAGGCGGGGGCATCCGCGCGATCGTGCGCGGGACAACGACCCGGCTGGGGGCTGTCTGCGGTCACTTGAGCGCCCGGCGCGGCGCGGCGCGCTCCAGGCTGCCACCCGGTCCCGGGCCTGCGGCTGCGTCAATCGACTCCGGATCCGGGCTCCGCAGCTGGAGGTCGTTTCGCCAGAGCAGGGCATAGGCCAGCATGGTGAAGGCCAGCGGTGCCACTACGGCCTCGTAGGTAAACATGTAGACGAAAGACAGCAGCAGGACAAGAACCCCGGCAAGCCCGTAGGGCGTCATATCCCGCCGGAAGCGCCAGATCCCGTAGGCGAAGAAGCTGAGGTAAAGCACGGTGCCGAGGATTCCGTCGGAAACAAGCAGCAGCCAGAACTGGCCGGTGCTGCCCGCCTCGGACTGACCGCAAGCGGAGCAGTCCACCGTCGGCCCGACGGCGATCGATGCCGCGCTGCCTTGCTGATGCCTCTCGTCGCCGTAGCCGATCAAGGGCGAGGCACGGCCATCCCGCAACGCGAGCGTGTTCAGCGACGCGCGGATGCTGTTGCTGTTCTGCTCGGATGTGAGCCGCGCGCTGATCAGGCTGTGCAGCGGGCTGATCAGGATGAGGATGCCTACCACGGCAATGCCCGAGCCGATCACGGTGAGCAGGCCGAGCTTGCCCCGGGCCGCGAACCGCACGGCGAGATAGACGACGGAGACCGCCATCCCGATCCAGACCCCGCGGTCCAGCGAGTAGATGAGCGGCACGAGCGCCAGGGCCGCCACGGCCAGGGCCTTCCGCCGCTGCCTGCGTGTCGCCCACCAGGCCACCAGCAGCCACGGCAGCAGGATGGTCAGGCTTTCCCCCCAGCTGTCCGTGTAGTCGAACGGCGCCTTCGGGCGGCCTTCCGCCTCCCCGAGAACGCCCTGGACCTGAGTGAGCGCGGGGTGCAGCATGGACTGCACGAGCGTGTTGCTCTGGAAGCTCTTCGGCATCACCAGCGCGAGCGGCGAGGTGAACTGGAAGCCCGGGAGCAGGATGCCGGCGAAGCCGCCGATGATCGCGTAGATCCCGACAAGGCCGAGTAGCCAGGCGAGCCGCCGCCTGGGCAGCTCAAGTTCGGTCAGGTTCCCGGCGAAGAGCAGCAGGACGGTAACGGCCAGGTAGCTCGCACCGCGATCGCTGAAGGCTATTATCCGGTTCCCGACCGGGCTGGCGATCGTGCCGGGCGCCGTCAGGCCCAGCGTGGCAGCCCCGGCCAGCATGCAGATCAGGAACAGCATCCACAGTGAGAATCCTGGCGGCAGCCGCAGCAGCCGCCTGCCTTGCGCGCGCCAGGTGTACAGCCGCACTGCCATCGGGATGGCGAGCAGGATGAACATGTAGTCGGCGATGCCCAGCGCCCACCAGATCGGGTAGCCGGCCAGCAGCGCGATGATCGGCCAGGCGGGATGGCGGGAAAGCAGGCTGCCGCGACGCCTGGCGTGACTACCTGACGTCCGCCCAGGCTCGCGGGACCGGGTATCGCGGGCACCGGGAGCTGCGTCGGCCGGCTGCCCCCAGTAGTCGCTTCTTGCCCGGCCATTCTGTCGATCCAGTTCGGTGGTCATGACCGGGCCTCAGCTGCCTCGACCCTGGTGCCGCGCGGCGCCAGGATGATCCAGGTCGTTCCTGGCTGGAGTTCCATCGGGAAGTCTTTACTGTCGACGTAGGTGGTGACTTCCAGCAGGCCGGGCTTGGCCCATCTGCCTTTCGCGGCCAGGCCGCCCGGCCCGCGGGCCGCCGTGTCCCCGATCCCGGAAAAAACCTCTGCCGTGCCTTTGCCGAACACCCGCGCGCTCGGCGAGGTCAACCCGAGTTTCCTGCTCAGGAATACTTTCTTGTAACGAACGGTCTGAATTATCAGGTTAGCGACCTGTATCGGCGGGCCGCCGCTGACTTGCGCCCAGCGATCGGTGCGGCCGTCAAAGGTCCATCGCTGCCTGCCGAAGCCGGGAATGGTCACCGTGACCGATGAAGTCCGCCACTGCCCTGCCGTGGCGAGGGCGCTGCTGCCCGAATCCGCGCCTCGGTAGGAGAAAAGCTCGGGTGGCGCGGGACCGTGCCTGGCGTCCCGCAGCTTCTTCGTCGAGGCAGTGAGCCCGTGCGGTCCGGACCGGTAGGGCGACATGTGCGCGGGGTAGCCCAGGTCGGTAACTTTCGTGTGGTCGAGTACCTGGATAAACGAGGCAGTGCCGCCGTCGTAGCCGATCGCGGGCCGCAGCACCGAAAGGACCTGCCCGTCAGCGGGGCTGGTGCTCGTGATAGGACCGGCAGCCTTTGCCTGCTTCGACTGGAAAACCGCGATATACCTGCGCGGCGCGGTGATCTCCTCGAATATCACGTCGGCGTCGGACAGCTCACGCGGATGCCTGCCTGCTATGACCAGCGCCACGGCACGCCGCGAGGCATCCGCGGCACTGACAGGAAGCCCGGTCAGCGGTGCCGGCGTCCCCGGCGCGGTAGTCGCGGTCGGGCTGGCCGTCGGGCTGACGGCCGGTGCTGATGCGTTGATGTCGACCTGGGCAGACGAGACGGGGGAACTGCATGCGGCGGCAAGGAGCCCGGCCGCGACCGCGGTAAGCACGCTCGCTAGCCCGCGCCTCCCGCCAGCGGCCCGCTGCGGCGGCACGGCTAGCTTCCGGCCTTCTTCTCGGGCGAATCCTCGCGCTCCCCGGTGGGGCGCTGCGTCTTCTCGCGCTTGTCTCCTGCTATCCGTACCGCGCCGAGGGGCAGCGGCCACGTCTCGCTCGGATCGCGCATCCCCACCTTAAGCGGCGGCTGCCGCGGGCTGGCTGGCTCCGGGCGCGGGGCTGGCTCAGGGCGCCGCTCG
>PMSW01000086.1 GCA_003168215.1 Actinomycetota bacterium | reverse complement strand
CCCGCGAGGGCAAGCTCGACCCGGTGATCGGTCGGGAGAAGGAAATCGAGCGCGTCATGCAGGTGCTGTCCCGGCGCACCAAGAACAACCCGGTGCTGGTCGGCGAGCCCGGCGTCGGGAAGACCGCGGTCGTCGAGGGGCTGGCCCAGAAGATCGTCAAGGGCGAGGTGCCGGAAACCCTGAAGGACAAGCAGCTCTATACCCTGGACCTGGGCGCGCTGGTCGCTGGCTCGAGGTACCGGGGTGACTTCGAGGAACGGCTGAAGAAGGTCCTCAAGGAGATCAGGACGCGCGGGGACATCATCCTGTTCATCGACGAGCTGCACACGCTGGTTGGCGCCGGTGCCGCTGAGGGCGCCATCGATGCCGCGTCGATCCTTAAGCCGATGCTGGCCCGTGGCGAGCTGCAGACCATCGGCGCGACCACGCTGGACGAGTACCGCAAGCACCTGGAGAAGGATGCGGCGCTGGAGCGGAGGTTCCAGCCAATCCAGGTCGCCGAGCCGACCATCTCGCACACCATCGAGATCCTCAAGGGCCTGCGTGATCGTTACGAGGCGCATCACCGTGTGTCGATCACCGACGATGCGCTCGTTGCGGCCGCCCAGCTCGCTGACCGCTATATCAGCGACCGGTTCCTGCCGGACAAGGCGATCGACCTGATCGACGAGGCCGGCTCGCGAATGCGGATCCGCCGGATGACCGCGCCGCCTGACTTGCGCGAGTACGACGAGAAGATCGCCGACGTGCGCCGGGATAAAGAATCGGCCATCGACTCCCAGGACTTCGAGAAGGCCGCTGCCCTGCGTGACACAGAGAAGCAGCTGATCGCGAAGAAGGACGCCAGGGAGAAGGAGTGGAAGGCCGGCGACATGGACCTCCCGGCCGAGGTGAACGAAGAGCTGATCGCGGAAGTCCTCGCGACTGCCACCGGCATCCCGGTCTTCAAGCTCACCGAGGAGGAATCGCAGCGGCTGCTGCGGATGGAGGACGAACTCCACCGGCGGGTGATCGGGCAGAACGTCGCCATCAAGTCACTGTCCCAGGCCATCAGGCGCACCAGGGCCGGGCTGAAGGACCCGAAGCGGCCCGGCGGCTCGTTCATCTTCGCTGGCCCGTCCGGGGTCGGCAAGACGGAACTGTCCAAGACGCTTGCCGAGTTCCTGTTCGGTGATGAGGACTCGCTGATCCAGCTCGACATGAGCGAGTACATGGAGAAGCACACGGTGTCCCGGCTGTTCGGCTCCCCGCCGGGGTACGTCGGATACGAGGAGGGCGGCCAGCTGACCGAGAAGGTCCGCCGCAAGCCGTTCTCGGTGGTGCTGTTCGATGAGATCGAGAAGGCCCACCCGGACATCTTCAACTCGCTACTGCAGATCCTCGAGGACGGGCGCCTCACTGACGCCCAGGGCCGGATGATCGACTTCAAGAACACCGTGATCATCATGACCACCAACCTCGGCACTAGGGACATCTCCAAGGGCGTCTCCGTCGGCTTCGGCCCGGCTAATGAGTCAAAGGGCTCGTATGACCGGATGAAGACCAAGGTGAACGAGGAGCTGAAGCAGCACTTCAGGCCGGAGTTCCTGAACCGGGTGGATGACACGATCGTGTTCCACCAGCTCACTCAGGAGGAGATCGTCACCATCGTCGATCTGATGATCGCCAAGGTCGACGAGCGGCTGAAGGACCGCGACATGGGCCTTGAGCTGCGGCCGGCCGCCAAGACGCTGCTGTCGGAGCGTGGCTACGATCCTGTGCTCGGCGCGCGGCCGCTCCGTCGCACGATCCAGCGGGAGATCGAGGACAATCTGTCGGAGAAGATCCTCTTCGGTGAGCTGAAGGCGGGCCAGATCGTGATTGTCGACGTCGAGGGCACCGGGCCAGAGGCCCAGTTCACCTTCAATGGCGTGGCCAAGCCCGATTCCGTGCCGGACGCGCCACCGGTGGTGGTTGAGAGCAAGGCGGTCGCAGGCGGGGCCGAGGGGATGCGGAGCGGCGAGTAGCGCTTACCGCCCTCCTGATCGACTGGACCGGGCCGGCCCCTCAGGGGGCCGGCCCGGTCGCGATACTGCTGATAGTGCCGCCAGGGAGGCTGCGCAGGCCGGAATGCGAGCCCGTAATGCGCTAGCTGGGCAGGGCGAACCTGTTATCCGACAGCGATTCCGCGAGGCCGTCGGCAACCAGTCCCCTGAGTGCGCGTGCCCGCTGCTGATGATCCGGCCAGGCCGCCTCAAGCTGGGCTTCCCGGACCGGGCCGCCTGTGCCGCGGAGCGCGGCGAGCAGTGCGCCCCGGCACTGCCGGTCACTGCCTTCGTAACGGGGCACTGCCGGGCGCTTGGCGCTGGCCGGGCTCCCGGCCCGCAGCCAGGAGCATTGCGCCGCGACCGGGCAGCCGTCGCATCGCGGCCGCGCGGCGGTGCACACCAGCGCGCCGAGTTCCATGACGGCCACCGACCATCGGGCCGCTGCCAGGCGTTCGGCGGGCAGCAGCGATTCGGCCAGCCGCACTTCGGCCGCGGAAGTGCTGCGGGCCGGGAGCTCTTCAGCCCGCACCAGGCGGCCAAGCACTCGCCGCACGTTCGTGTCGAGTACGGCGTGCCGCTGCCCGAAGGCGAAGCTGGCCACCGCCGCGGCGGTATAGGACCCGACGCCGGGGAGCTGGACCAGCGCCTCCAGGGCGGCAGGCACCTGGCCCCCGTGCCGCTCGGTGATGATCCGAGCGGTCGCATGCAGCCGCAGTGCCCGGCGGGGGTAACCAAGCCGGCCCCATTGCCGCACGGCCTCGCCGGGAGGGCACGCGGCCAGGCATGAGGGAGTCGGCCAGCGGGCCAGCCAGGCCTGGTAGGCCGGAAGCACGCGCGCCACTGGCGTCTGCTGAAGCATGACCTCACTGACCAGGATGGCCCACGGCGAGGCGCCATGCTGCCGCCAGGGAAGCTCCCGTGCGTGCGAGGCATACCAGCCCAGCACCGGTGCCAGGTACCTGTTCGTCATGACGGGCCGATCCTTACACAGTCACCGATGCGGCAGCGCCCCGGCCGGGGCGCTGCGCTGGCCGCAAGAAGATGCCCGAACCGCAGGGCCATCATCGACGTGCGGGCCGTACGTGACAGCCGTCGCGCAGGCCAGCCGATGGCGGGCTATCCGGACGATCATCCCATCCCGGGATAAGTCTCCGACCTGCGGTAATGCACGAGGCGAGTACCGGCGGGTCGGCCGTGACGGCGGCGCGCATCATTGCATACTCAACGTATGTGGCTGAAAACTTTTCGTCACCGACTG
Source organism: Actinomycetota bacterium (assembly GCA_003168215.1). Lineage (GTDB taxonomy): Bacteria > Actinomycetota > Actinomycetes > Streptosporangiales > Streptosporangiaceae > Palsa-506. Next base: position 43,145 of record PMSW01000086.1, on the reverse strand, counting down.
GGAAAGGGCTCGTCGGCGATCTACTGGCGGCGGAGATTTCTTGCCCTGGTAGGCGGCCTTGCGATTTTCGCACTGCTGGCCTGGGCCGCGTCAGGCGCACTCGGCGGGGTGAAGGTGGTCAGCCCGGCCGCGAACGTGGCGGGCAGCTCCGGGCACCGGCCGGGCGGAAGCGGGACGGGACGGACGGCAGGCAAGGCGCCGCGGTCATCCGCGGCGTCTGTCACCCGGCGGTCCGCCTCCCCGCGGCGATCCGCCTCTCCCCGGCCATCCGCCTCCCCGCGGCCATCCGCCTCGGCTGCGCGCCGCGCGGCCAGCCCGCGCCCGGCCGCTACCGGATCCCGTCAGCCTGCCAGGCCGGCCAGTCCCGCCGTGCCCGGCCGCGGCGCGGCCCGCGGCGGATCGCACGATAGCGTGCCCGGGTCGCGAGCCTGCGTCCCGGGCAAGGTCGTGATCAGCCTGTTCGCCAGCCAGGTCAGCTACTCAGCGCACGCCTGGCCCGAGTTCGAGGTGGACGTGGTTTCCACGGCGGACAAGCCGTGCACTTTCAACGTCGGCGCGGCGCAGCTGGCGCTGGTGATCAACGCGGGCAGCGTACGGGTCTGGAGTTCGGCTGACTGCGCTCAGGGCAGGAAATCGCTGGTGACGGACCTGTTCAGGGGCGTGCCCACGGTGCTGCCGATCTCATGGGATCGCCGGACTGCATCGCCAGGATGCGAACTCGCCTCGTCCGCGGTGCCGGCCGGAATATACGCGGCGACCGCATCAAACGGGCAGCTCAGCAGTAATACGGAGATCTTCCGGCTGCGTTGATCACGCGCCGCCCGCGTTTACACGTACCGCTCGAGGATGGACGACTCCGCCAGCCTGGAGAGCCCTTCGCGGATACTCCGTGCGTGCGGCCCGCCGATGCCATCCACCTGCTGCAGATCCTCGACACTGGCGGCCAGCAGTTTCTGCAGCCCTTCGAAGTGCTCGGCAAGGCGCTCGACCGCGAGCCGCGGCAGCCGCGGGACCTTGGCGAGCAGCCGGTAACCGCGCGGGCTCACCGGATGGTCGAGCGCGTCGGGCTGGCCGAATCCGAGCGTGGCGGCTATCTTCGCGACATCGAGCAGGTCGTCGGGGGACAGGCCGCCCAGATCCGTCAGCACAGCGTCCATCGCGACCTGGCGGCCGTCGGCGGCTGCAGGCACGTAGTCCAGGGCAAGCAGCTCACGCTCGGCTTTCGTGCCGGCCACCAGCTCATCGAGCTGCAGGGCGAGCAGCCTGCCGCCGGTGCCCAGCTCCACCATGTAGCCCTCGATCTCGCCGGCGATGCGCCCGACCATCTCCAGGCGCTGCGCGACGGCCGTCACGTCCCGGACGGTGGCGAGATCCTCGATCTCGAGGGCAGAGAGGGCGCCAGAGACCTCATCGAGCCGGAGCCGGTATCTCTCCAGTGTCCCCAGGGCCTGATTGGCGTGCGACAGGATGGCGACGGAGTCCTCCAGCACGTGCCTGGTGCCGTCGATGTAGAGCCCGATAGTCCGCATCGACTTGCTCACGGCAACGACCGGGTACCCCGTCTGCCTGGCGACCCGTTCCGCGGTCCGGTGCCTGGTGCCTGACTCATCCGTCGGCAACGCAGGGTCAGGCATGAGATGCACCGCGGCCCGCACGATGTTGTTCGCGGCGAGATCGAGGACGATCGCCCCGTCCATCTTCGCGAGCTCACGCAGCCGGGTCGCGGAGAACGGGACCGTCAGCTCGAAGCCGCCCGAACACAGATCCCTGACAACCTGGTCGAAACCGAGCACGATCAGCGCACCGGTGTTGCCGCGCAGGATCCGCTCCAGGCCCTCTCGCAGGGCTGTTCCCGGCGCAAGTGCCGTGAGGGCGGCGCGGCGGCGCTCGTCCCGGCCCTTGCTTGCTGCAGGCACGAAAACCCCCGGAAAAGGGACTACTGACTACCGTCAGTCTATCGGCGACTGCTGGGCAGTGCCCGGTGCTTGACTGGCTGCGGGCTACCTGCCGGGTTCCCGGCCAGCTGCGAGCTGGCTCGCGGCGGGCTATTTGCCGAGGGCGGCGGCGATCGCATCGCGGATATCCTCGGCCTCCCTGACATTCCTCAGCAGGCCGCTGGCTGGCCGCCCTGACCCCGCTCCGTCACCGGTTGCCGTCAGCGCGCCCGGCGGCACGATCGCGCTGCGGAATCCCATCCGCTCGGCCTCGGCCAGCCGCCGCTGTATCCCCGGGACCCGGCGGATCTCCCCGGCCAGCCCGACTTCGCCGATGGCCACCAACTGGGGCGGCACGCTCAGATCGGACGTCGCGCTTGCCACCGCCAGCGCGACTGCCAGGTCCACGGATGGTTCAGTGAGCCTGACTCCCCCTACGGTCGCGGCGTAGACATCCTGCCTTCCGATGGGGACCCCGGCCCGCCGCTGCAGGACGGCGAGGATCATGCCCACTCGCGAGGCATCAAGGCCGGACGTCACCCTGCGGGCCAGCTCCGCCGTCGAAGCGCAGACCAGGGTCTGCACCTCGGCGACAAGGGGACGGCGGCCTTCCATTGTCACGGTCACGCAGGTGCCGGGTACCGGCTCGCTGAGCTGGGAAAGGAACAGCCCGCTCGGATCGGGCAGCCCGCTCAGGCCGTGCTCACCGAGCTCGAAACAGCCGATCTCGTCAGTGGGACCGAATCTGTTCTTCAGCGCGCGCACCGTCCGCAGCTGCGAATGCCGGTCACCTTCGAAATGCAGGACAACGTCGACCAGGTGCTCAAGCGCGCGCGGCCCGGCGATCGATCCGTCCTTGGTGACATGCCCGACCAGCACGATGGTCAGCGTCTGCTGTTTCGCCACCGCCATCAAGGCGGCGGTGACCTCCCGGATCTGGGTTACCCCGCCGGGCGCGCCGTCGACGTCCGCCGCGGTGATGGTCTGCACCGAGTCGACGATCAGCAGGCCCGGGCGGACTGCATCGACGTGGCTGAGCACGGCGGACAGATCTGTCTCGGCGGCGAGGAAGAGCAGCGGGCTGACGGCGCCGATCCGGTCAGCGCGGAGTCGCACCTGTGCCGCTGACTCCTCGCCGGTGACATAAAGCACCGGCCCTGCTCCAGCGGCCAGCGCACCCGCCTCCAGCAGCAAGGTGGACTTGCCCACGCCTGGCTCGCCCGCGAGCAGCACCACCGCGCCAGGTACCAGCCCGCCGCCCAGCACCCGGTCCAGCTCATCAAGGCCGGTGGGGCGAGCGGCTGCGCTGCTGGCATCCACGTCGGCGATCGAGATGGCAGCGGCGGATCCCGGAAAGGCCGCCGGTCCCGCCCGGGCGGACGAGCGCAGCCCGGCCCGCGCGATGGCCGGGACCCTGGCTGCTGCGACCGTGCCCCATCCCTGGCACTCGCCGCACCGTCCCGCCCACTTCATGCTGCGCCAGCCGCATTCCGAGCACTGATAGAGCGCGGCGGCAGCTGACTTGCCCATGGCTGGCACACTAGTTGCCGCCGCCGACAGTCCGGGCTCCCTGCGGGGCGGGCGCGCCGGCCCGGTCGGCATAAGCTGGCCACGCGCGGATATCGCAGGCCGGCCGCGCAGCCAGCCCGGCCGGAGCGGCCGGACAGGAGCAAGCGGATCGGCCAGGAGCAGGCCGGCAGAGTCCGGAGAGCAGGGGAGACGCCGTGGGCCGCATTGCACCGGCTTCCGGTGCGCTGGTGGCACTATCCAGCAGCTCGGTCTTCCCGGAGCGGATGCCGGACGCCTTCGAGACGGCGGCCAGGCTCGGTTACGACGGCGTCGAGGTGATGGTCACCACCGACCTGATCAGCCAGGACGTTGACGTCCTGCGCAGGCTCGTCGACTATCACGGCATCCCCGTGCTGGCCGTGCACGCGCCGTGCCTGCTGATCACCCAGCGCGTCTGGGGCCGTGAGCCATGGGGCAAGCTCAACCGGGCCAGGGAGGCTGCCGAGCAGCTCGGCGCACGGGTGGTCGTGCTGCATCCGCCATTCCGCTGGCAGCGGGAGTACGCCCGCGATTTCGAGGCGGGGCTGGCCCGCCTGGGCGCGGAAACCGACGTGAAGTTCGCGGTGGAGAACCTGTACCCGCTCCGGGCCCGGGGTGCCGAGGTGGCGGCATACGCGCCGCACTGGAACCCGGTTGAGCTTGACTGCCGCCATGTGACGCTGGACCTGTCGCACACGGCCGTATCAGGGTCCGACGCGCTGGCGATGGCAGCTGAGCTCGGCCCGAGGCTGGCGCACGTGCACATGGGCGACGGCACAAAGCCTGGCCTGCCCGATGAGCACCTCGTTCCTGGCCGGGGCTTCCAGCCATGCGCGGAACTGCTGCAGCGACTCAGGTCTACCGGCTACGGCGGGGTAGTCGTGCTCGAGGTCAGTACCCTCCGCGCGGCGAGCAGCGAGGAGCGTCAGGCTGACCTGGCCGAGTCGCTGGCCTTCACCCGGCATCATCTCGGCCAGGACAGCCGCCTGATGCGGGCTACACCTCGAGGATCAAGGTCACAGGACCGTCATTGACGAGCATGACCTTCATGTCCGCGCCGAATACGCCGGTCTGCACGCCGGCGCCGAGACCGCGCAGCGCGTCGGCGAAAGCGGCCACCAGCGGCTCGGCCACCGGTCGCGGCGCTGCCGCCTGCCATGTCGGCCGCCGTCCCCTGGCCGTCTCCGCGTACAGCGTGAACTGGCTGATCACCAGCAGCGGCGCGGACGTCTGCGCACATGACCGCTCGCCGGGCAGGATCCGCAGATGGTAGATCTTCCTGGCGAGGGACGCGGCGAGTTCCGGCGTGTCCGAATGGGTCACGCCGATCAGCACCACCAGGCCGGGACGGGGCAGGAAGCCGACGGTCGCCCCGTCCACAGTCACGCTCGCAGCACTCGCCCGCTGGACTACAGCCCGCACGAGAAGGCATTCTTCCGCTCATGACTGCAGATCACCCAGCCCGACCCGCCGCCGGGCGGCTCTCGTCTCCCGGCAAGGACGCCACGCTCATCACTGTCGCCCCGACCGGTGCCGAATCGGACAAGGCCGTGGTCCCGGCGCTGCCGGTAACCCTCGATGAGCTGGTCACCACCGCGAAAGAGTGCAGGGCCGCGGGAGCCGCCGTCATCCACGTGCACATCAGGGACGGCCGGGCCAGGCCCACGCTGGACATCGCCGCCCTGACTGACACGGTCCGGGCGCTGCGCGAGGGCACCGACCTGATCGTCCAGCTGTCCACCGGCGGTGCCGTCACCGATGGCTTCGAGCAGCGGCTTGCCGTCCTGGACGCATCCCCGGACGCATGCTCGCTCACCTGCGGCACGGTGAACTTCGGCGCGGAGGTGTTCGCCAACCCGTGGCCGTTCATCCGCGAGCTCTATGCCAGGACCAAGGAACTCGGGGTAGTGCCCGAATTCGAGCTGTTCGACATGGGTCAGGTAGCCACGCTGCACCGGCTGCTCGATGATCTGGGCGCACCACACGGCGGGCACGTGCACTGTGACCTGGTGATGGGGGTGCCCGGCGGTATGCCGGGCACTGCCGCACAGCTAGTCCAGGCGGTCGCTGCGCTGCCGCCCGGCGCAACCTGGTCGGCGACCGGCGTAGGCCGTACCTCGGTGCCGGTGATCTTCGCTGCGCTCGCGGCAGGCGGTCACCTGCGAGTCGGGATGGAGGATACGATCTCCTTCGCCCGCGGCCGCCCGGTGACGAGCAACGCCGAGCTGGTCGAGCGAGCGGCCGCGCTCGCAGGACTGGCGCAGCGGCCGGCCATGACCCCGGATCAGGCCCGCGCCATGCTGGGCGTCAGCGATCGCCGCTGAGGAGCCGCTAAAGCGCCGCTGAGGAACTGCGAATCCGGCCGGCCGCCCGGGCGTGGGCGGAGCCAGCAGGCGAACCGGCGGGCACTGAGAGATGCGCGTGCCGCACGCGAGGCGCATAGTCATGGGGGCGAGCTTGCCAGCGCAAGCAGCGGTGGCGAGACTGAGGCAATGGGCCCGGTAAATGTCAGCTCGATCGGAAGCTTCATTCGCGAGCAGCGCGAGCAGGCCAGGATCTCGATCCGCCAGCTCGCCCAGGCGGCAGGCGTGTCCAATCCCTATCTGAGCCAGATCGAGCGGGGCCTGCGCAAGCCGAGCGCGGACATCCTGCAGCAGATCGCGAAGGGATTGCGGATCTCCGCCGAGGCGATGTACGTCCAGGCCGGGATCCTGGAGGACCGGCCGGAGGGAACCGGCGTCCGTGATGCCGTCCTTGCCGATCCTGAGCTGACCGAGCGGCAGCGGCAGATGCTGATCGAGCTCTACGAGTCGTTCCGCAAGGAACTGGCTCCAGCGGCCGGGGAAGCGGCCGGGGAAGGGGAGCGAACGGCCGCCCGCGGAGCGATACCCGCCGCCGGGGAAGCCGCGGCCGCCGCCGAAGCGATGCCCGCGGCCGGGAAACAGCAGCCAGCCGCCCCCGGCGGGGGGCCCGAGCGCATGGTCCCGAGCGCGGCCGGCAACCGATAACCTGGCATCGTGCTCTTCAGTAATCCGGGTGCGTACTCGGCCCTCAGGTGGTTCTTCGAAGCGCTGGCCGTCGCGGCGCTGGTGGTCGAGGCGTGGGCGTTCATCGACGCGATTCGCCGGCCGGCCCCGGCGTTCGTCGCGGCGGGCAAGCAGACCAAGCCGCTGTGGCTGATCATCCTGGGCGTCGCCACGGTGATCGGCCTTGGCACGGCCGCGAGCGGCAGCTTGTCGGTGATCGGCATTTTGTCGGTGGCCGCCTTCGTGGCGGCAGCGGTCTATCTCACCGATGTCAAGCCCAAGGTCAGCGGGTCCAGCGGCGGGTCATCTCACCAGGGTCCCTACGGCCCCTGGTAAGACCAGCAGCGAGCCGGAGCGGGGTTGGCGCCGGGCTCGACTAGGCTCTGGCCGTGAGCGAGACGCAGTGGCGGACGCACCGGCTTGAGCTGGATGATCAGACCCTGCGGGAATGGGATGCCATCGTCCTGCAGGCGGCACCGGACGGGATCGTGCTCGACCGATCGGCCTTCTACCCTGGCGGTGGCGGTCAGCCGCCTGACCACGGGGTGCTGCTCTGGGGCGGCGTGCAGACGAGCATCGCCGGCGCGCGGAAGGGCGACGATCTCTACCTGATCCCCGGGGAAGGCGATCCGCTTCCGCCGCCGGGCACAGCCGTACGCGGCGCCGTGGAAGATGGCCGGCGGACCGCTCTGATGCGCACCCACTCGGGCCTGCACGTGCTCTGCGGTGTGGTGTTCAGGGACTTCGGCTCGCTGGTCACCGGCGGGAACATGGAGCCCTACGCCGCGAGGATGGATTTCGACCTGCCCGAGGTCCCGCCGGGATTCAAGGAGAATGTCGAGTCCGCCTGCAACAAGGAGATCGCCGCCGGCCGCCGGATCGACGTCCGGGTGCTGCCCCGGGCCCAGGCATTCGCGATCCCCGACATCATCCGCACCGCGACTAATCTCGTCCCGCCGGACGTGCCCGACGTCCGCATCGTCGACATCGTTGGGCTTGACCAGCAGGCCGATGGCGGCACGCATGTGGCCGCCACCAGCCAAATCGGCCGGATCGAGGTCGTCAAGATCGAGAACAAGGGGAAGGGCTTCCGCCGCCTGCGGATCCGCATTTCCGACTAGCCCGGTCCGGCATCCCCGGCTGACCCGGCATTTCCGGCTCACCCGGCATCTCCGGCTAGCCCCGGAGCGGCAGCCAGACTCGACGGCCGTCTGGCTGGTGCTACTGCGTTCAGAATGAGATGAACAGGAACGCGACGGGGACGGCGACGAGCAGTACGGCCGCGCCGCAGACCAGGGTGATGGCCGGCGCCGATAGCCCGGGCGCGGGCCGGAGCAGCCGGGCAACGCGGACGGCTACCTCACCGCCGCCGGCACCGTCGGCCGCAAGGGCGCCGGACGGCACCTGCGAGCCCGCCGCGCCTACCCGCATCAGCGCGGTCGCCAGCTGGCTTGCCGGGCGGTGCCGGAGCGCGTGGTCGTCGGCGAGCATCTCAAGGAGCAGCGCGACTGCGCCCTCGGCCCGGCGGGCGACCGCGGACCAGCGGAACGCCCGCAGCAGCGCAGTGAACGGCAGCAGGACGAGATCGTGCCGCTCCCTCAGGTGGGCACGCTCATGGGCGAGCACGGCGGCCAGTTCAGCCTGGTCCAGCAATTCCAGGGTGCCAGCGCTGATCACGATCCGCGATCGCAGGCCAGGCACGCAGTAGGCGGCGGCAGCGGGATGATCCACGACGAGCGCGCCCGGCACCTTGGGATCGCCGTGGGCGAGCAGGCTGAGCAGGTCCCGCTGCCGGCGGCGGGCGCGCAGCACGACCGCGGAGGCCGCCACCAGCACCCAGCAGAGCAGCATCAGGAGCAGCAGCCCAGCAGCCACGGACGCCAGCCGGAGGTCCGCGAGCAGGCCGGACGGCCGCGGCCCGAGCGCAGCGCCGCGCACGACACGGGCGGCGACGGCCAGTGCCGCGCGGGCAACTGCCGCGTGCCGCCTGCCCGCGCCGAGCCCGGCAAGCGCGCCGACCGCCGCCAGTCCCCAGCCCAGCCCGAGTGCCTGCCAGAGCAGGATGGCGGCGGCCGGCGACCGGCCCGGCCAGCGGGCAGAGGCCAGCGCGGAAGCGGCCGGGATGCTGCCAGCGGCGACCGCGGTCAGGATCAGGACTGCGGGGAGCACGGGCCTCAGCCCTCGTGGGCTTCCTCAAGCGGCTTGCGCGCATCGAGCGACGGGCGCGGTTCGACCAGCTCGCGAACCTCGAGCGCCTCGAGCGCGCGGCGCAGTGCCCTGGCTTCAGCGCCGGACACGCTGCGGACGAAGCGGGCGAGTGCCGCCTGCCGGTCGCCGGTCTGGTCAAGCGCGTTCAGCATAAGCTCGGTGACATAGGCTTCCCTGCTCTCGGCCGCGCGGTAACGCCACGCACGGCCATCTCGCTCACGCCGCGAGAATCCTTTCTTGGCGAGCCGGTCGAGAACCGTCATCACCGTGGTGTGAGCCAGATCCCGCGCGGTCAGCTGACCGCTGACCTGGCGGACCGTCAGCGGCTCGGGACTCTCCCAGAGGACATCCATGATGGCGCGCTCAAGCTCACCCAGCCGGTTCACAACGCCATGTTACTAGCGCGTCATCGCCCTGAGTAGAGGCGCTGCGGGCTTTCCGGCGGTGCCCTGCCTGCCAGCTGCCTTGCCAGCCCAGCCAGGTGCCACACTAGGCGGGTAGGTAACCGTGATCACGGCACTGACCGGCACGGGAGGACAGCTCCAGGAGGACGACGGTGTCCGAAAGCTTCCCGCGTTTCCGCTCGATCCTTGACCAGTTCGTGCCCTACAAGCCGGGGCTGAGCACGGCGCGGGGGGACGGCAGGTCGTTCAAGCTCTCATCGAATGAGTCCCCGTTCGGGCCGCTGCCGTCTGTCGTCGAGGTCATTACCGCGGCTGCCGGGCAGGTCAACAGGTATCCGGACAACGGGGCGGTAGCCCTGACCGAGGCGATCGCTGATCACTTCGCCGTGCCGCCCTCGCACATCGCGGTCGGCTGCGGTTCCGTCGGGGTGACCCAGCAGCTGCTTGCGGCGGCCGGCGAGCCAGGTGCGGAAATCATCTATGCCTGGCGCTCGTTCGAGGCGTACCCGGCCCTCGTTGACCTCGCCGGGGCGGACTCGGTGCGGGTACCGCTGCTAGACCAGGCCCACGACCTGGCCGCGATGGCCGGGGCGATCACCGCGCGGACCAGGATGATCTTCGTCTGCAACCCCAACAACCCGACCGGCACCGTGGTTCACAGCGCTGAGCTTGAGCGGTTCCTGGACCAGGTGCCGCCCGACTGCCTGGTGATACTCGACGAGGCCTACCGCGAGTACGTGCGGGACAGCGACGTGCCGGACGGCATCAGCCTCTACCGCGACCGGCCCGGCGTGGCCGTGCTGCGCACGTTCTCCAAGGCCTACGGGCTGGCCGGCCTGCGGGTCGGCTTCATGGTGGCGCACGAGCAGGTCGCCGCGGCGGCACGTAAGACGATGCTGCCGTTCACGGTGAACGCCATCGCGCAGGCCGCCGCCGTCGCCTCGCTCGCTGCAGAGGATGAGCTGCTCGAGCGGGTCGATGCCGTGGTCAAGGAACGCGGCCGGGTCCGGGATGAGCTGCTCGGCCAGGGCTGGACGGTGCCGCCCACCGAGGCCAACTTCGTGTGGCTGCAGCTCGGCGATGACACCGCCGATTTCGCGGCCGCGTGCGCGCGGGAGGGGATCAGCGTGCGGCCGTTCGGCGCGGAGGGAGCACGGATCTCCATCGGAGATCATGACGCGAACGACGAGCTGCTCGCCGTGGCGAAGACCTATCCCCGCCGCCACTGACCGCCCGTGCAGGTCTACGTGATCCACGAGAACCCTGACTGGTATGCGCCGCTCGGGGCGGCGTTCGATGCGGCCGGCCTGCCGCACGAGCAGTGGCTGCTCGGCGACGGCGTAATCGATCTTGGCGCGGTACCCCCGGACGGGGTGTTCTGGTCCCGGATGAGCGCTTCCGCGCACACCAGGGGCCACCCGGATGCGAAGGATCTCGCCCGCGGCATGCTCTGCTGGCTCGAATCCCATGGCCGGCGAGTGGTCAACGGCCGACGGGTGCTTGAGCTCGAGATGAGCAAGATGGATCAGCTGACGGCGCTGCGCGCGGCCGGCTTCGACGTGCCGCGGACGCTGGCCGTGGCCGGGCATGCCCAGCTGTCGCCGACGGCAAGGAAGCTTCCCGTCCCGTTCATCAGCAAGCATAATCAGGGGGGGAAGGGCCTGGGCGTCCGGCTCTTCGAGAGCCACGGCGAGTTCGACGATTACCTGTCGTCGCCCGGCTACCAGGCGCCGGCCGACGGCATCACCCTGCTGCAGGAGTACCTGCGCGCGGCCGAGCCGTTCATCACCCGGGTGGAGGTGGTGGGCGGCGAGTTCATCTACGCGATCACGGCTGATACCGCGCGCGGCGGGTTTGAGCTGTGCCCTGCCGACGCCTGCGCCATCGACCAGGCGCCCGGCCCTGACCTGTTCGCGCTCCGGGATGGCTTCGATCACCCGATCACCGGCCGCTACACCGATTTCGCCCGGGACCAGGGAATCGAGATCGCCGGGTTCGAGTTCATCGAGACCGAGGACGGCCGTATGGTCACCTACGACGTCAACACCACCACCAACTACAACGCCGGCATCGAGGCGGTTGCGCCCCGGCCGGCGCTGCGGGCCGTGGCAGGGTTCATCGGCGGCCTGCTGGCCAGCCAGCCAGCGAGCGCAGCGCTGGCCGGCCAGTAGTCAGGGAACCCACGAGCCCGGGTTTGCGAGATCCCGGGAGAGGAGCCGGCGGATGCGGTTCGGATACTGGATGCCGATTTTCGGCGGCTGGCTGCGCAATGTCCAGGACGAGGGCATGTCGATCGCCTGGCCGTACATAAGGGACCTGGCGGTCGAGAGCGAGCAGCACGGCTTCGAGCTGAGCCTGATCGCCGAGCTGAACCTGAACGACATCAAGGGCCACCGCGCGCCGTCGCTTGACTGCTGGACCCTCGCGCCCGCCATCGCCGCCGTCACCAGGAAGCTCGAGCTGATGCTCGCCGTGCGGCCCAATTACCATTCGCCGTCGCTGACCGCCAAGTCGCTGTCCACCCTGGACACGATCGCGCCGGGCCGGCTGTCGCTCAACGTGGTGTCGTCCTGGTGGAAGGACGAGGCGGCCCAGTACGGCGTCCCGTTCGACGTCCACGACGCGCGCTACGCGCGGACGCAGGAATGGCTGGATGTCGTCGCACGGCTGCTGCGCGAGGATACCGTTACCCACCAGGGCGCGCTGTATCAGCTCGATGGCGCGATCCTGGAGCCCAAGCCGGGCCGCCTCCCCGACGTCTACATGGGAGGTGAGTCACCGAAGGCCAAGGACGTCATCGTCCGCCAGGCAGACGCCTACGTGATGCACGGCGATGCTCCCGAGGTCATCGCGGCCAAGGTTGCCGAGATGAGTTCCCGCCGGGCTGATACCGGACAGCCGCCGCTGAGGTTCGGGGTCTCCGGCTACGTGATCTGCCGGGATACCGAGGCGGAAGCGCAGGCCGAGCTTGCCCGCATACTCGACGTCCGGTCGTCGCCGGAGGCGTATGCCTCCTACCAGGATTTCGTCGAGGGCTCGCAGCTGGAGTCACGCGTCTCGCTGGAGGAATACGGCGTCTCCAACCGCGGGCTCCGCAGCGGCCTGGTCGGCACGCCGGATCAGATAATCGAACGGCTCCGGGCCTACGAGGAGGCCGGCGTTGGCCTGATGCTGCTGCAGTTCTCGCCGCAGCGCGAGGAGATGGCCAGGTTCGGCAAGTCGGTGATCAGCCGCTACGCCGGCTGACCCCTCCCGTCCCGGTCCCGAACGTGGTGGATCCGGCCTTCGACCACCATGCAAGGTGGTCGAAGGCCGGATCCACCACCTCGAAATCCACCACCTTGAAGCACATGGCTGCGTCTGCTCAGGGCGCGGGTGAAGCTGTTATGCCTGCGCGGCGGCGAGGGCCTTGTCGTCGTCGGTGAAGTCGGTGCTGGCGTCATCCGGCGGGTTGGCCAGGTGCCAGCGGACCGACGCGGCTAGGCCGTCCTGCGACGGCGCCGGCTGCCAGCCCAGCAGCCGCCTGGCCTTGCCGCTGTCGACCAGCACGTGCTGCAGGTGACCAGCGGTCGGCCACATGTCCGCGGGCATCGCCTCGCCGGGCACTGTGACCAGTTCGGCGTCATGGCCGGCCGCTGCCAGGATCTGGCGCGCCCACCCCAGCATGCTGCGGGACGCGGGCTCGCCGATGTTGAATACCTGGCCGGCCGCAGCCTCGCTGCCGATGGCGGCGAGCGCGGCGCCGGCCACGNNCGTGCTCGCCGTAGATCATCGCGAGCCGCAGCACCGCGCCGCCCCGCGCCAGGTATTCCGGCTCCACGTCCAGCTTCTCGTAGTCATCCTGCCCGGGCAGCTTGCCCCGGTACGGGTACTTCTCGGGCCGCACGGCCGATTCCTCGGTGATCGGCAGCGGCTCGCCCTCCTGCCCGGCGTTCACCAGCGCAAAGGCCCGGTAGACGTCCATGCTGGACAGCACCACGAGCCGCGCATCCGGCAGGTGCGGCAGGACGGCCGCCGCATCGGCGGCTGTCCCGGCGCTTGTGTCGATCACCGCGTCTGGTCGCAACGCCCGTACCTGCGCGGACAGGTCCGCGAAATCCTTGCGGCCGGCATGCATGTGACGGCAGTCCACCCAGCCCTGCGGCTCAGTGGCGCCCCGGTGCACGACCGTGACATCGTCGCCGCGGGCCACCAGGTCCTCGGTAATGCGCCGGCCGATGAACTGCGTACCGCCCAGAATGACGACTCGCATACCCGGTCTCCTTCCCGTGTTAACGCTGGGCCAGCTTCTCCACTAGGAGCCGGTAGAACTGCCGCGGGCGGCCAGGCTGCGGTGTCCTGCCCGGCGGTAGCGGCCAGGCTAGCCCGTCGGCGACCAGGGCCTGCAGCAGCCGCCTGGCGGTGCGGGGCGTAACGGACAAGAGCTGGCTTGCGGTCTCCGCGTCCACGGCGAGCGCCTCGCCAGCGGGCAGGCTGGCTGCCAGCCGGGCCAGCGTCTCAAGGCCCCGGAGCCGCACGGCGTCTCCGGCAGGCTGGCGCGGGGCGGGCACCAGAGCGCGTCCGCCGCGGTCCCGCGCGCCGTGGCGGCCGCTCGCCCCGGACCGGGCCGCGGCGAGCTCGGCCCGGGCGCTGGCCTCGGCATCCTGGGCGGTGCGGCCAAGTCCTGCGCCCACCTCGATCACGATGCCGAGCTCGGCCTGGGCTCGTTCGGTGAACGGCGGTAGCCGCCATCCCCCGGTGGCCGTCGCTAGCGAGCCGCGGGTTGCCGTGATGAGGAAACCGTGATCACCGGCGGGGCTTACCGCCGCGTGGATCCGCTGCGCCTCCTGCACGAGGAACCTGTGCACGGTAAGCCGCAGTTCGTCGCGCGAGTGTCGCTGGAGGCCGCGGCGTGGCGCGGTGTCCCGTAAGGCCGGAACCTCCACGACCGCGACGGCGAGCTGCGCCTCCTCCAGCCTGCGGTAGGCGCCGAGCAGGACTGCGGTGCGCAGGGCCGAGCGGATCGCGGCATCGGTTGGCCGCACGGCAACGACCGGGACCCCGGCGGCGGACAGCTTGCCCGCGACTGACTGCAGGCAGGTGAATGCCACTGATGTCTGGCCGCGCCGCCACAGCCGCTCATGAAATGACGCGAGCGCCGCCGGGCTGGCAGGCTCCTCATGCACGTGCACGCCGCGCGCCGGTACGCCGATCTCCTCAAGCACCTCGGTGACCGCGCCCCGGCCGAGCACATCAAAGCTGGCCCGGGCGAGGTCGTGCCCGCTGATCAGCTGAGCCCGCAGCAGCGCGCGGTACAGGGCGCTTCCGGCGAGCGGGACGTAGGTAGCAGGGGCGGTGAGTACCCCGGCCTTGACCGCGTAGTCATAGGGCACCGGGCTGGCGAAGAGGCAGGCATCGATGCCCGCGCCGAGCCGCGTCACCTTGTCCGCTGCCTCCTGCTCATCCCGGTAGGCAGCGGCAACCAGCCGCCTGGCCGGCAGCGGCCAGGTGGTGTCCGGTCCCGGTGATCTGGCTGGCACCGGACCCGACAGCATGATTTTCTCGACGAGATCGTACGGTCCGATGATGCCGATCGTCAGCTCGCCGGAAGACTGCCCGGTGCCTGCGACCCTCGCCATATCCCCGCCCGGCTCTCTAACCGGCGGTCTCCTCGGTAATGTCCGCGCCGAGCTCGGTCAGCCGGGCTGCGACGGATTCGTGACCGCGGTCGATCGGGTAGCCCGGCGACACGATGGTCTCGCCTTCGGCCGCGAGCCCTGCCAGCACCAGGGCGATGCCGGTGCGAAGGTCGTGCGCGACGACGTCGGCGCCTTTCAGCGCGGACGGGCCGTGCACCAGCACGACGTTGCCGTCGACCTCGACTTTCGCGCCGAGCTTGTTGAGCTCGCCGACAAGCGTGTAGCGCCCGTCGTAAATGGTTTCCCTGATGTAACTCGTGCCATCGGCCAGGCAGCTCAGCGCCATAATCGGCGATTGCAGATCGGTCGCGAAGCCAGGATACGGGCTGGTGATCACGTTGATCGGCCGCAGCTGCTTATCCCGGCGGACCTGCAGGACAGCGCCCTGGGTGGCGAATTCCACGCCCATCTGCTCCAGCTTCCAGCGGACCACGCCGAAATGCTCGAGGGATGCTCCGACCAGGCTCAGCTCGCCGCCGGTGATGGCCGCGGCCATGGCGAATACCGCGGCGTCGATGCGGTCAGGCATGACCGTGTGCTCGACCGCGGTCAGCTCGCTGACCCCGTGCACGGTGACGAAGCCGGTCCCGCCGCCGGTGATCTGGGCGCCCATCCTGGTGAGGAACGCGATGACATCGAGGACCTCTGGCTCAAGTGCCGGGTTGTCGATAATGGTGGTCCCGGGCGCCAGGCAGGCTGCCATGATCAGGTTCTCGGTGCCCGTGTGGGACGGCGTATCCAGGTAAAGGTGCGCGCCGCGAAGGCGGTCTGCCTTGATATGGATCGTGGTCTCGCGCTCTTCCACGATCGCCCCGAGCCTGGCGAAGCCCCGGTAATGGAAGTCAAGGTTGCGGCTACCAAGGTTGCATCCGCCGATGCCCTCAATGGTCGCCTCGCCCATCCGGTGCAGCAAGGCGGGGACGAAGAGGACGGAGGCCCGGAACCTCCGGGCGATGTCGGCCGGGAGCACTGAGCTGGTCAGCTCGGAGGCGTCTACGACGAGCGTCCGCTCGGCCTCGTGGAATTTGACCACCGCGCCCAGCGCCTGCGCGAGCTCGACAGCCCGGCGCACGTCCTCGATCGCCGGAACGTTCCGCAGCACCGTACGGCCCTTGGCGGCAAGCAGCGAGGCGGCGATCATCTTCAGCGCGGAGTTCTTGGCACCCTGCACGAAGACAGTGCCCTGCAGCGGGTTGCCTCCTCGCACGCGGTAGCTGGTCTCAGGACCGGTGGTCATATGGCTTGTATTCCTGTCGGTCGGGGTACGGGCGTCCGGCCAGCCGGACGCGGTGGCCTGACCTGCGGCCATCCAGACGGCAGGCTACCCGGTGGAGGCGGACTGCCTGGTGCGTGTGTCGTCCAGTATTCCACCGCCTCCAGTTCCCCGGACCATCCCCGCATTGTTGCGTAATGTAGTTTTTCAGATTCATGCCGTCAGGTACTCGAAAGTCCTGGTGGTTTGACGTGCCGGGGGGCGCCGGCGGTTCCACCGCGGGCGTTAGCTCCACTGCAGGCCGGTCAGGCGCTCGTACGCCTCGATGTAGGTGCGGCGGGTTCGCTCGACTACGCCCGGCGGCAGCGGCGGCGGCGGCTCTGGTCCCCGGCGATTCCAG
This sequence comes from Actinomycetota bacterium, assembly GCA_003168215.1. Classification (GTDB taxonomy): domain Bacteria; phylum Actinomycetota; class Actinomycetes; order Streptosporangiales; family Streptosporangiaceae; genus Palsa-506. The sequence goes on along the minus strand of PMSW01000086.1, from coordinate 26,734 downwards.
CCCGACGCCGGTGAGGTCAGCCAGTCACGGACGTACTGCTTATCGAAGGACGGCTGGCTCCGTCCTGGCATCCACTGATCCGCGGGCCAGAACCTGGAGGAGTCCGGGGTCAGTACCTCGTCAGCCAGCAGCAGCGTGCCGCTGGCGTCGAAGCCGAGCTCGATCTTGGTGTCGGCGACGATGATGCCGCGCGCGGCCGCGAGCTCAGCGCCGCGCCGGTAGACCTCCAGGGTGATCCGCGCGAGCTCGGCCGCGACGGCCGGGCCGCTGCGGTCCGCGACGACGGCGGCCGGGATGTTCATGTCGTGTTCACCGCGCGGTGCCTTCGTGGCCGGGGTGAAGACCGGCGCTGGCAGCCGGGAGCCGTCGCTGAGCCCGGGTGGCAGTGATATGCCGCACACTTCACCGCTCCGCCGGTAGTCCGTGAGTGCCGATCCGGTCAGGTAGCCGCGGGCGACGCACTCCACCGGCACCATCGAGAGCCGGCGGCAGGCCATCGCGCGGCCGGCGAACTCCGCCGGGATCGGTGCCTGCACCAGGTGGTTGGGCACGATGTCGGCGAGCCGCTCGAACCACCACAGGGACAGCTGGGTAAGGATCTTTCCCTTATCGGGGATTGGTGTCTCGAGCACGTAGTCGAATGCGGAGATCCGGTCGGTGGCGACGAGTAGCAGCACGCCGTCGCCGGTTTCGTAGAGTTCCCTGACCTTGCCCGAGTAGAGGTGTTTCACGTCAGCTGCTCCAGCCGCTCGAACACCGGCCCGAGCCGGGCGACGTACCGCTCCGGGCGGCAGGCCTCGTCCAGCCGGGCCTCATCAAGTGGCCGGCCCTGCCGCGCGGCATGCTCGCGGAGAGCATCGCGGAACTGGGTTCCGTGGTCCCAGCAGTCCATCGCGGCGCCCTGAACCAGCGCGTAGGCATCCTCGCGTGACATCCCGCCGGCGACGAGCTCCAGCAGCACGGCCGAGGTGTAGATCAGGCCGCGGGTCCGGTCGAGGTTGGCGCGCATCCGGGCCGTGTCGACCACCAGGCCGGTGACCAGCCGGGTGGTCTGGGCCAGCAGGTAGTCCGTCGTGATGGCGGCGTCAGGGAGCGCCACCCGCTCGGTAGAGGAATGCGAGATGTCCCGTTCATGCCACAGCGGCATCCCCTCCAGCACGGGCGTGACCTGCGCACGCACTATCCGTGCGAGGCCGCAGATCCGCTCCGCGATGACCGGGTTCTTCTTGTGCGGCATGGCGGACGAGCCCTTCTGGCCCTGCCCGAACGGCTCGGCCAGCTCGGCGACCTCGGTCCGCTGGCCGTGCCTGACTTCCAGCGCGATCGCCTCGCATGCCGTCGCCGTGAGCGCCAGGACGCTGACCCACTCGGCGATCCCGTCGCGGAAGACCACCTGGGTCGCCACGTCGGCCGGCCGGATGCCGAGTTCGGCCATGACGCGCGTCTCGATGGCCGGGTCGATGTTGGAGTAGGTGCCGACCGGCCCGGACAGCTTGCCCACGGCGACCGCCGTGCGGGCGCGGAGCAGCCGGTCGCGGCAGCGCGCCATCGCGAAAGCGAAATCTGCCACCCGGTGACCCCAGACGTCGGGCTCCGCATGGATGCCGTGCGTCCGTCCGGCCCGCAGCGTGTCCTTATGCGCGAGGGCGTGCTCGCGCAGCGCGCCGACCAGGGCGGTGGACTTGGCAATCAGCAGGTCCGTCGCCCCGGCAAGCTGGAGCGCGAGCGCCGTGTCGAGCAGGTCGGAGGATGTCATGCCGAAATGGACGTAGGCGGCGGCCTCGCGTGGGGAGGTGTTATCGGCCCACGCGGACAGGAACGCGATCACGTCGTGGCCGGTGACGGCTTCGAGCGCGGCAACGGCCTGTGGCGTTGGCGGCGGCGCCGCCCGCACCGGGCCGACGCTGCTTGCCGGGACCGTTCCCGCCGCCGCATGCGCTTCCAGGACGAGGGTCTCGATCTCCCGCCACAGGTCGTACTTGTGCGCGTCACCCCAGATGCTGCCCATCTCTGGCAGCGTGTACCTGTCGATCACGTGGTCTATCCTGCCGTAACTCCGCACCTGGCCGGCCCGGTAGCTGCCCGCCGCGGCCGAACTGGCGCGATCCGCCCCGGCGTCACCGCCCCGGCGTCCCGGCCCGGCGTCACCGCCCCGGATCCGCCGCGATGTCCGTGCGGTACCAGCCGCCGCGCATCCTGATCTGGCCGGCCGCCCGGTACGCCGCCGCACGCGCGCTCGCCAGGTCCGGGCCTGTGCCCACCACGTCGAGCACCCTGCCGCCGCTAGACGTCAGAGCACCGGCCACGGTGCGGCAGGTGCCTGCGTGCAGGACGTACGCGCCGGATTCCCGTTCTGCGTCTTGCAGACCATCAATCTCGTCACCGCTGGCCGGGGTACCCGGATAGCCCTCCGCGGCGATCACCACCGTCACCGCCGCGCCGGGTGCCCAGGCAGGTAGTCCCGCGCCCGCCAGTCCGCCGGTTGCCGCGGCATCGAGCAGCCCGCCCAGCGGCGTGACCAGCCGGTCCAGGATCACCTGAGTCTCCGGATCGCCGAAGCGGGCGTTGAACTCCACTACCCGGAGCCCGGCTGCGGTCAGGGACAGCCCGGCGTACAGCAGCCCGCTGTAGGGCGTGCCGCGGCGGCGCAGCTCATCCAGGGCAGGCTGGACGACGGTGGCGAGCACCTCGGCGGCAAGCCCGGGCGGCGCCCACGGCAGCGGGGCGTAGGAACCCATCCCGCCGGTGTTCGGGCCGGCGTCCCCGTCGTGCGCGCGCTTGTAGTCCTGTGCGGGCAGCAGCGGCACCGCCGCCGACCCGTCGGCAAGCGCGAAGACGGACACCTCGGGACCGTCGAGGAATTCCTCGATGACGACCGTGCCGCAGCTGGCGGCGTGCCTGCTTGCCTCGCCGCGATCGGTGGTGACGATCACGCCCTTGCCCGCGGCCAGCCCGTCCGCCTTTACCACGTACGGCGGCCCGAACGCATCAAGGGCCTCGCTGACCTCGGCATCGCCGGTGCAGCTGCGCGCGGCGGCAGTGGGGATCCCGGCCGCGACCATAACCTGCTTGGCGAACGTCTTCGATCCCTCGATCATGGCCGCGTCCCGGCCGGGCCCGAAGCAGGCGATGCCGGCCGCCCTGACCGCATCAGCGGCGCCGGCCACCAGCGGCGCCTCGGGCCCGATGACCACAAGGCCGGCGTCTATCCGGGCGGCCAGCGCGGCGATGCTGGCCGGGTCAGCGGCCGCGACGTCGTGCACCTGCGCGATCCGGGCAATGCCCGGATTACCGGGCGCAGCGTGCAGTTCCGTGACATCGCCGTCCCGGGCCAGCGCCCGGGCGAGGGCATGCTCACGGCCGCCTGAGCCGATTACCAGGACGCGCACCCGCTGAGCCTACCGGGCACAGTCAGCGTGGCCGGCGGCGCTCAGCGCAGTCAGCGTGGCCGGCGGCGCAGAGCAGCCGGCGCGGCCGGCGCTCAGAGCAGCGGGCGCAGCCGCAGGGTCTGATCGCGGCGCGGTCCCACGCCCACCGCGGCGACCGGGGCACCGATCATGTCCTCCAGCGCCCGGATGTAAGCGCGTGCGTTGCGCGGCAGGTCACCGAACTCCCCGGCGGCCGAGATGTCCTCCCACCAGCCGTCGAGGTACTCATAGACCGGCCGGGCGTGGTGGAAGTCGGTCTGCGTCATCGGCATCTCGTCATGCCGGGATCCGCCGACTTCGTAGGCCACGCACACCGGCACCTTGTCGAGCCCGGACAGCACGTCGAGCTTGGTGAGGATGTAGTCAGTGATCCCGTTGACCCTGGTCGCGTACCTGGCGATGACGGCGTCGAACCAGCCGGTGCGGCGCTCCCGCCCGGTCGTGACGCCGTACTCCATGCCGGTCTTGCGCAGCCACTCGCCCTGGGCATTGTCCAGCTCGGTCGGGAAGGGGCCGGCGCCGACTCGCGTCGTGTAGGCCTTGATGATCCCGATGACCTTGGTAATCCTGGTCGGGCCCAGGCCCGAGCCGGCGCAGGCGCCGCCCGCCGTGGGCGATGAGGACGTGACGAACGGGTAGGTACCGTGGTCGACGTCGAGCAGGGTCGCCTGGGCGCCCTCCAGGACGACCATCTTGCCCTCGTCCAGCGCCTTGTTGACAATCAGGCCGGTATCCGCCACGTATCCCCCGAGCCGCTCGAAGTAGCCCAGGTACTCGGCGCACACCGCCGAGGCGTCGATGCCGCGGCGGTTGTAGACCTTCGTCAGCACCTGGTTCTTCTCCCGCAGCACCAGGTCGAGCTTCTGGCGCAGGATGTCGGGGTCAAGGAGATCCTGCATCCGGATCCCCATCCGGGCCGCCTTGTCGCTGTAGGTGGGCCCGATGCCGCGGCCGGTGGTGCCGATCCGCGCGCTGCCCAGGTGGCGCTCGGTCACCTTGTCGAGCGCGATGTGGTGCGGCATGATCAGGTGCGCGTTCGCTGAGATCAGCAGGCGTTCGCAGGAAACGCCGCGGGCCCGCAGCTCGTCGATTTCCGTCAGCAGCACGGCCGGGTCGATGACCACGCCGTTTCCGATGACGGGGACGGCGGTCTCCGACAGCACGCCGGTGGGCAGCAAGTGCAGCGCGTAACTCTCCTCGCCGATGACGACCGTGTGCCCGGCGTTGTTGCCGCCCTGGTACCTGACGACGTAATCGACGCTGTCGCCGAGCAGGTCGGTTGCCTTGCCCTTGCCCTCGTCACCCCACTGGGCGCCCACGATCACAATGGCCGGCATTGTCACCAGCCCCTTCCAGGCCGCCGCGCGCGGAAGCCCTGAACCCACGCGGAAGCCCCTGGCCGCACCGGTCATGGTGCTGCGGCGGCAGGGGCTCTTGCGTTCCGAGGCTACCGGCAGCAGGCCACCGGTGAGCTTGGATCAGGCGGACCCGAGCGCTGCCGCCGCGGCCGGGCTGCTCTCCCGCAGGAAGTCAGTGCAGCGCGCTGCCTCGTCGTCCTCGCCAATCGCCGCCGCGGCGCTGGCGAGCATATGCAGTGCGCGCAGGAAGCCCCGGTTCGGCTCGTGCTCCCAGGGGATCGGGCCGTACCCCTTCCAGCCCGCCCGGCGCAGCTGGTCCAGGCCGCGGTGATAGCCGGTCCTCGCGTAGGCGTACGCGGCGACCGGGTCGCCGCGAGTCAGCGCCTGCTGCGCCAGGGCTGCCCAGGCGTCGCAGGACGACGGGAACCGGGCGGCGGCGGTGGCCGGGTCGGCGGCGGCTCGCAGCGCCGAGCTCGCCTCCTCGTTGCCGGGCAGGTAGGTGGCAGCCGGCCCGCCGAGCAGATTCTCATACGTCATGCCAGCCATCCTGCCGTATGCCGGGCCGGCTGCCTGCAACGAGGGCGCCGGCCGTGCCGGGCCGGCTCCTCCGCCGGCCCGTCAGGTCAGGTCAGGTCAGGTCAGGCGCTGGCCGGCGGACATCAGGTCCTCGCAGGCCTGGACGACGCGGGCGGTCATCGACTGCTCGCCTGCCTTGCCCCAGGCGCGCGGGTCGTAGGCCTTCTTGCTGCCGACCTCGCCGTCGATCTTGAGCACGCCGTCATAGTTGGCGAACATGTGGCCAGCGATCGGCCGGGTGAACGCGTACTGCGTGTCGGTGTCGACGTTCATCTTGACCACGCCGTAGGAGATCGCCTCGCGGATATCCTGCAGCGCCGAGCCCGATCCGCCGTGGAAGACGAGGTCAAACGGCTTGTCCCGGCCGTACTTGCTGCCCACGGCTTCCTGGATGTCGGCCAGCACCGACGGCCTCAGCCGGACGTGCCCTGGCTTGTAGACGCCGTGCACGTTACCGAAGGTCGCGGCCAGGATGTACCTGCCGCGCTCGCCGAGGCCCACCGCCTCGGCGGTCGCGAGCGCGTCGTCCGGCGTGCTGTAGAGCTTCTCGTTGATCTCGCCGACCACGCCGTCCTCCTCGCCGCCGACGACGCCGATCTCCATCTCCATGACGACGTGCGCGCTCGCGCAGTCGTCCAGCAGCCCGGAGGCGATCTGCAGGTTCTCCGCGAGCGGCACAGCGGAGCCATCCCACATGTGCGACTGGAAGAGCGGCTCCTCGCCTCGTGCCACCCGCTCCTTGGAGATCTGGACGAGCGGGCGCATGAAGCCGTCCAGCTTGTCCTTCGGGCAGTGGTCAGTGTGCAGCGCGATGTGGACCGGATACCGCGCCGCCACCACGGCGGCGAAGCCTGCCAGCGCAGCCGATCCGGTCACCATGTCCTTCACCGCGGCACCGGACAGGTAATCGGCGCCGCCGGTGGAAACCTGGACGATCCCGTCGCTGCCGGCCTCGGCGAACCCGCGCAGTGCGGCATTCAGCGTCTGGCTGGAGGACACGTTGATGGCCGGGTAGGCGAAGCCGTGCTCCTTGGCCCGGTCGAGCATCTGTGCGTAAATCTCTGGGGTCGCGATCGGCATAACGGTTACTCCCTGTCGTCTTGCTGGCAGGTCCCAGTATCCCGGAACCGGCGATGGCCGGGGGGCCGGCGGCTGCCCGGTACCGGCGTCAATGGGCTCCGGCACACGCGAGCGGGTCTAGTCTCGCTGCATGGGACGTCACGATGCTGATCCCAGGGAACGCCTGCGGTACGTGATCGTCGCGGTAGTCGTCATAGCGGTGATCGCCCTGCTCGTGGTGGGGGCATCCGCTTTGCATGACCTGGCCGGACACTAGCTACCCGGGCCCCAGCCGGCCAGTTCGCGAGCCGCGCGATACGGGCTGCCCAGCGCTGCTGGGAAGCATTGTCGCTGGCAGCCACGAAACGTGACCCTATCCCGTGCCGTCCAGGCCAGGACCGTGCCGTCCGGGCCGCACCGCGGCTTCCGGGCGATACCGGGTCGTTCGGGCTGACACCGTGCCGTCCGGGCCGATACCGTGGAGTCCGGACAGCGGGGCGGGCAGCCCCGGAATGCTCGCGCCCGCCCGGCGTAATCGGCGAATGGCCGGCCGCGTCATCTGCGCATAGTGAGTACGTCCATGATCCGCGCTATTTGTCACGGCAGTGGCCGGGCGCTGGTAACGTCTCGCGTCGAGGGAAGGACGGTTATCGCGTGGATCGTTGCGCCCTGTTCGTGGACGCGGGCTATGTGCTCGCCGATGGCGCAATGGCCGTCCACGGCACCCGCCACCGAGACTCTGTTTCCTGGGACCACCCCGGCCTGCTCAAGTTTCTGTCCGGGCTCTCCGGCGATCGCAGCGGCATGCCCGTGCTGCGGTGCTATTGGTACGAGGTGGCGGTCGATGGCCGCCGGACAGCCGAGCACGACGCGCTCGCCGACATCCCGGGACTCAAGCTGCGGCTTGGCGGGATGCGGCCCGGCCGCCGCGAGGGCGTCGAGGCCGAGATGCACCGCGACCTGACAACCCTCGCCAGGAACCGGGCAATCAGCGACGCGATCGTGGTCAGCGGCGAGGAGCAACTCGCCGAGGTCATCGCAGAAGTGCAGGACCTCGGGATCCGGGTGATCCTCGTGCATATCACGGTGGACGGGAACTGGGCGGTCTCCCGGTTGCTGCGCCAGGAATGCGACGACGTCGCCGAGATCGGCGGCGCCCACCTGCGCCCGTTCGTTGACCTGATCGCGGGCGCGGAGCCAGCCCGCCGCGATGAGGAGTACCCGGCCGCCGAGTACACCGCACGGTCGTCCCTGGCCAACGGGCACGGATCGGCGGCCGGCGCCGGGACCCACCATGGGCTGCCTGCCGCGGCATTGCCCGCGCCGCCCGCTATCTACACCGCCCCGGTCGTCACTGAGTACCAGCGGAACGTCCAGCCGCTGGCCGCTGCCCGCCCGGCTCCGCAGGATGAGCTGGGACCGGCCCGAAGCCAGCCGGGCGGCAATCGGGTCCAGCCGGGCGGCAATCCCGCGCAGCCGGGCGGGAGGCAAGTGCAGCCCAGCGGCATGCCCCTGGCCCAGCCCGGCGACTTGCCGGCCCGGCCGGGCGGGCTATCAGGTCAGCAGGCCGGAATGCCGGGCCGTCCGGCCGGGCTGCCGCGTACCGACAGTTCGCAGGCCGCATTCGGGACACCGGATCCGCTCGGCGCGCAGGCCGGGTCCGGACGAAGCCCGCAGGCTCCGCAACACGGTGCGGACCAGGTCTCCCTGATGTCGGCCGTCCAGGCTTATCCGGCGCCGGGTCAGTTCCTGGACCGGATGGCCGCCGCCCCCGCCCCGGATAGCCCTCAGGGGCAGGAGCCCAGCCAGCCGGGCGGAGCACAGCGCCAAGCGCTGGGCGGCACGGCCCAGCAGTACCCGGCGGCGGCTGGCGGCCCTTACGGCGGACCCGCCGACCAGTTGCCCCACAGCCAGTTTTCCGGACCGCAGCACGGCCAGCGCAGTGGTGGCGCGCTGGGCCCGGCGTTCGGCGCTCCCCAGGGGGCTCCCCAGGGCGCCCCCCCGGGTGCTCCGTACAGCGGGCCTCAGCCTGCGGCATCGCAGGCCCCGGTCCCGCCGCCGGTAGCCGTTTCACTCGCCGATGCGGTGCAGGCGGCGCACGCCGAGGGCTTCGGCTTCGGCGAGGCGGTAGCGCGTGACGCGCCGGCCCTCTGGCTGGAGGCCGTGCTCGCCCGCAAGCCCCGCATGCCGTCGGACCTGGAGGCCAGGCTGCTGCAGGGCTCGGCGCTGCCGATCGACTCGCTCCTGCACGACGAGGTGCGGCACGCGCTCAGGCGAGGATTCTGGGATGCGCTGGAGCGCTCGCGAAGATAGGCATGGCGCCGGGTCCGGATCGTTAGCGTGATCGTGCGTTGAAATACCGGTCCGGGTGGGTACGTTCTGGATCGTGCCTGTTTTGAGCCGAGAAGAATTTGACGCGATTGAGTTCAGTGCTGCCTTCAGCGGCGAGCATGAGGCCGCTGCGCAGCGGATGAGCCGGCTAGCCGTCACTGGCACGCAGAGCGCGTCCATGCCGCGGGCGGAAGCGTTCCTGCGGGCAGGCGAGCAGTGGCTGCTGGCTGATGACCCGGCTGCGGCAGCCAGCGGATTCAGGCTCGCGCTGGCCGACGGCGGGCCGGTGTTCGTGGATCCCAGGGTCCCGCTATCGCGGGCGCTCTTCCAGCTCGGCAAATCGGCCGAGGCGCATGCGCTGATCAGCAAGCTGAAGGCGGAGGGGCGGCGGGATCCGCGGGTCTGCGACCTGGTCGCCGAGGTGCTTGTCGATCGCTCCGACCTGCCCGGCGCCCTGGACTGGGCAACGGCCGGAGTGGAACTGTGCCTGCAACGGGAGGCCGAGCGTGGTGCTCAGGGCGGTCCGGCGGAACCGGAGCCAGCTGAGGCAGGCGACGACCGGTCCGAGTTCCGGCTGCTGCTGAGCCTGCGGTACCGGATCCGCAACGACCTCGGGCTGCCCGAGGATGACTACGACAAGCTGCTCGACGAGGAGCCCTCCGGCGGGGCCGGCCCAGCGGAGGCAGGCACCGTGGCCGGCCAGCGAGTGGCGCGCACGGCAAGCGAATCTGATGCCGCGTCGAGGTCCACGAGGACCACGTCACCGTCCGCGATGTCGCCGGACAGCAAGCCGCGGGCCAGCTGATCCCCGATCGCCGACTGAATCAGCCTGCGCAGCGGCCTGGCACCGTACACCGGGTCGAAGCCGGTCACCGCCAGCCATTCGCGCGCGGCAGGCGTCACGGTCAGCGTGAGCCTGCGGCCGGCCAGGCGCCGGGTTAGCCGGGCTACCTGCAGGTCGACGATCTCGCTGAGTTCCTCGGTGGACAGCGCATCGAAGAGAATGATGTCGTCAAGCCGGTTGAGGAATTCCGGCTTGAAGGTCGCGCGTACCACCGACATGACTGCTTCCCGCTTAGCTGCATCGTCCAGCGCGGGATCGGCGATGTACGCCGACCCCAGGTTGGAGGTGAGGATCAGGATGGTGTTGCGGAAGTCGACCGTGCGGCCCTGCCCGTCGGTCAGCCGGCCGTCATCGAGTACCTGCAGCAGGATGTCGAAGACCTCCTGGTGAGCCTTCTCCACCTCGTCGAGCAGCACGACGCAGTACGGCCGCCGCCGGACCGCCTCGGTGAGCTGCCCGCCTTCGTCGTAGCCGACATAGCCGGGCGGCGCGCCCACCAGCCGGGCAACCGAATGGCGCTCGGAGTACTCGCTCATGTCGATCCGGATGATCGCCCGCTCGTCGTCGAAGAGGAACTCCGCGAGCGCCTTGGCCAGCTCCGTCTTGCCGACCCCGGTAGGCCCGAGGAACAGGAACGAGCCCGACGGGCGATCAGGATCGGAGATGCCGGCCCGCGACCTGCGGACGGCGTCCGAGACCGCCTGGACGGCCCTGGCCTGGCCGACGAGCCGCCGGCCGAGCCCGGCCTCCATCCGGAGCAGCTTGCCGGTCTCGCCCTCCAGCAGGCGGCCGGCCTGGATGCCGGTCCAGGCGGAGACCACATCCGCGACATCGTCCGGTCCCACTTCCTCCTTGACCATGGGACTGGGGTCGAAGGCGGCCCGGTCGGCCGGCGAGCCAGCGCCGGCGGTCCCGGCGTCGCCGCCCGCCGCGGCGACAGCTTCGGCGAGCTCGCGCTCCAGCGCCGGGATTTCCCCGTACATGAGCCTCGACGCGGCCTCGAAGTCGGCGTCCCGCTGTGCCCGGTCGGCCTGGCCCTTCAGGTCGTCAAGGCGCTTCTTCAGCTCGCCGACCTTGTTGAGGCTGGCCTTCTCCCGTTCCCAGCGGGCGACGAGCGCGGTCAGCTGCTCCTGGCGGTCGGCAAGGTCGGCGCGCAGCCGCTCCAGCCGTTCCTTGCTGGCCGGGTCGGCCTCCCTGGCCAGGGCAAGTTCCTCCATCCGCATGCGGTCGACGGACCGCTGCAGCTCGTCGATCTCGACCGGCCGGGAATCGATCTCCATCCGCAGCCGCGAAGCCGCCTCGTCGATCAGGTCGATGGCCTTGTCCGGGAGATATCTCGCCGTGATGTACCGGTCGGACAACGTCGCGGCGGCCACCAGCGCTGCATCGGAGATCTGCACCTTGTGATGCGCCTCGTAACGTCCCCGGAGCCCGCGCAAGATCGCGATCGTGTCTTCTACCGAGGGCTCCCCGACGAAGATCTGCTGAAACCGGCGCTCAAGGGCCGGGTCCTTCTCGATCCGCTGGCGGTACTCATCGAGCGTGGTGGCACCGACCATGCGCAGTTCGCCGCGGGCCAGCATCGGCTNNTGAGCATGTTGCCGGCGTCCATCGCGCCCTCGGCGGCCCCCGCCCCGACGACCGTGTGCAACTCATCGACGAAGGTGACGATCTCGCCGTCGCTCTGCTTGATCTCGTTCAGGACGGCCTTCAGGCGCTCCTCGAATTCGCCGCGATACTTGGCCCCGGCCACCATCGCGCCCAGGTCAAGGGCCACTATCCGCTTCCCGCGCAGCGATTCCGGCACGTCGCCGGCGACGATCCGCTGGGCGAGGCCTTCCACCACCGCGGTCTTTCCCACTCCGGGCTCGCCGATCAGCACCGNNCCGGGTTGTTCTTGGTGCGCCGCGACAGCACCTGGATCACCCGCCGGATTTCCGCGTCCCGGCCGATGACCGGGTCGAGCTTCCCTTCGCGGGCACTGCGAGTGAGGTCGATGCCGTACTTCTCCAGCGCCTGATAGGTCCCTTCCGGGTCCTGCGTGGTCACCCGGGCATGGCCGCGGACCTTCTCGAACGCGTCAAGCAGCTCGTCCGGGCCAGCGCCGGCCTCGCGCAGCTCCGCGGCCGCCTGGCCGCCATCGGCGGCGAGCCCGACGAGCAGATGCTCAGTCGAGACGTACTCGTCGGACATCTCCCTGGCGCGCTTCGCCGCGGTGGCCAGCGCGGCGAGCAGCTGCCGCGAGGTCTCCGGGGCGCCGACCGTGGTACCGGCCGCTCTTGGCAGCCGGGCCAGCAGCTCTTCCGTTCTCTTCAGCACGGTGGCCGGGTCGGCCCCGACAGCACGGAGCAGCGGGGCAGCAGTGCCGCCGGCCTGCTCGATCAGCGCGGCTAGCAGGTGAAGTCCGTCGACGTTCGGGTTCCCGGCCGCGGCGGCGCGCTTGACAGCCTCGGACAACGCCTCCTGACTCTTGCGAGTCAGCTTGTCATCCATCGCCAGTATCCCTTCGGATCTCGGTCGGTGCCCGGCTGCCTGCCGGGGGGCCGTCCAGCGGCGCGTTCCCGCTGGCGGCTGCCGGGGCTGACGGCGCCGGCGGAAGATGCGCGGGCCGGGCCGCGCTGGTCCCGCCGGCGGCACGAACGGGCACCAGCGCGCCGCCGCGGCTGCTGCTCCTGAGCAGGCCGGCCAGCCGGGCGGCGACGGCGCGAGTGGACTCGAGCTCAGCGCGCAGCCGGACGATCTCAGCCTGCGTTTCCGCCAGCCGCAGACGGCTGCGCCGCTCCTCGTCTTCCAGCGCCAGTATCCGCTTGATCCCCGACAGGTTGACGCCCTCTTCCTGGGAGAGGCGCTGGACCTCGCGCAGCACAAGGATGTCCCGGAGCGAGTAGCGGCGGCCGCGGCCCACTGCGCGGCCGGGCGAGACCAGGCCCATCCGGTCATAGGCGCGCAACGTCTGCGGGTGCAGGCCGGACAGCTGAGCGGCTACCGAGATGACATAGACCGGCGTTTCGTCGGACAGCTCGAATTCGTTGATCATGTCATCCTCCTCACCAGTTTCATCCGGCCTTTGCCCGCCGCAGCAGGTCGTCTCTCGGATCGGTCTCCCCGGTCGCCTTCCTGAACGTCTCGAGCGCTTCGCGCGCCTCGTCGTTTATCTGCTTGGGCACCTGCACGTCTACGGTGACCAGGAGATCGCCCACGGTGCCGTCCGGGCGCCGGACGCCCTTGCCGCGAACCCGGAAGGTCCGGCCGTTCGGGGTGCCCGCCGGAATACGGACGTTCACCGGCATGGCGCGATGGGCAGGCACCTTGATCTCCGCGCCCAGCGCAGCCTCGGGAAAGGTAACCGGCACCGTGACGGTCAGGTTGTGGGCCGACCGGCCGAATACCTGATCCGGAGTCACGTGCACCCGCACGTAAAGGTCGCCCGCCGGGCCGCCGCGCTCGCCGGGAGCGCCCTTGCCCTTGAGCTTGATCCGCTGGCCGTCGCCGACCCCGGCCGGGATGCGCGCCTGGATGGTCCGGGTGCTCATCGCACGGCCGCTGCCCGAGCACACCGGGCACGGGTCGTCGACCACGAGGCCGCGCCCCCGGCAGGTCCGGCACGGCTCGGAGAACGCGAAGTTTCCCAGGTTCTTGCTGGCCTGCCCGCTGCCCTCGCAGGTAGGGCAGACCCTCGGCACGGTTCCCGCCTTGGCCCCGGTGCCCATGCACGCCTTGCATGGGCCTTCGCCGGCCAGCCGCAGCGACACGGTGACGCCGTCGATCGCGTCGCCGAAGGTCAGGGACGTCTCCGTCTCAATGTCCGCGCCGCGCCGCGGCCTCGGCTGCTGGTTCGTGCGGCCGCCGAATACCCCGCCGAGGAGGTCGCCGAGCCGTCCGCCGGTGCTCCCGGGCGTCCCGCCGAAGAGGTCACCGAGATCGAAGCCGCCCTGCCCGCCGCCCGCCGATCCGGGCATCCGGATGCCGCCGCTGCCGAACAGGGACCGGGCCTCGTCGTACTCCTTGCGCCGCTTCTCGTCCGACAGCACGTTGTACGCCTCGGAGATCTCCTTGAAGCGCTCCTCGGACGCCGGGTTGCCCTTGTTGGCGTCGGGATGGTACTTGCGGGCAAGCTTGCGGTACGACTTCTTGATCTCCTCAGGGGTCGCGTCCTTGGTGACGCCGAGGATCTTGTAGAAGTCCTTCTCGAGGAAGTCCTTGGTGCTCACGGGCCTCTCCTCGTCCGGGTCACTCTGGGTCGCTTGCGCGCGGGGGATCGCCGTCGGCCCCTGGGCCGCCATCGGCATCGGCGCCGGCATTCCGGGCGCGCCCAGGACCCGCGCCGACCGGATCACCGGGCTCTGCAGGGTCATCGTGCCCGGCGTCACCCGGTTCGGCCACGGCAACCCTTGCCGGGCGCAGGATCATGTCGCCGATCTTGTAGCCGGGCTGCAGGATGCGCACGCACGTTGGCTCGGTCACGTCCGCCGAGTAGGAGTGCATGAGCGCCTCGTGCAGATTCGGGTCGAACGGGTCGCCGTTCTCCCCGTAACTCGTCAGGCCGAGCTTGGTCGCCGCGGACTCCAGCGATTCGGCCACCGACTTGAACCCGCCTGCCAGCTCACCGTGCTCCCTGGCCCGGCCGATGTCGTCCAGGATCGGCAGCAGCTCGCCAAGCACAGACGCCAGCGCGCGCTCCCTGACCGCGACCCGGTCCCGCTCGACCCGCTTGCGGTAGTTGGCGTACTCGGCCTGCAGGCGTTGCAGGTCCGCCGTCCGCTCGGCGAGCCGCGCCAGCGCGGCAGCCGTCTTGTCGTCGTCAGCCGTCCGGTCGCCGGGCAGGTCCGGCGGCACCGTCGAGCCGGCCGGAGTGCCCTGGGCACCCCGGCGGTCATGGCCGCCGTCCGCCTGCGGCGCGCTGCCGGGAGTGCTGCCCGGCTTCGACACCGAATGCCTGCCGGGCCTGCCCGGGCCCGGCCCGCGCGCTGGCGAGCCGGACTGGGCCGTGCCGGACTGGCCGGGCTTGCCCGGATCCCGCACCTGTCCCGTCACCGGATCGATGCGCCGCCGATCGCGGATCACCGGTCCGGTGTTCTCCTCCTCTGGTGACATCATCAGGCGGCGCCACCCTCTGGCTCACCTGGCTTCTCGTCGTCGACAATCTCCGCTTCGACGACATCGTCGTCGCCCTCGGCCGCTGCCTGATCGCTGCCCGGCTCACCGGCCTGGGCGCCTGCGGCGGCCTGCTGCGACTGGGCGTAGATGGCGGTGCCCATCTTCTGGCTGACCTGGGCCGCGTTCTCGCTGGCGACCCTGATGGCCTCGGTGTCGGTGCCCTCCAGCGTCTTCTTCAGCTCGGTGATGGACGCCTCCACCTCGGACTTGATGTCATCGGGAACCTTGTCGGCGTTCTCGGCCAGGAATTTCTCCGTGGTGTAGGCGAGCGTCTCCGCGCGATTGCGGACCTCGGCCTCCTCGCGGCGCTTGCGGTCGTCTTCCGCGTACTTCTCCGCGTCGGCCATCATCCGCTCGATGTCATCCTTGCCGAGCGCGGAGCCACCGGAGATCGTGACGGACTGCTGCTTGCCGGTGCCCAGGTCCTTAGCCGACACGTTGACGATCCCGTTCGCGTCGATGTCGAAGGTGACCTCGATCTGCGGGAGGCCGCGCGGTGAGGGCGCGATGCCCGCCAGCTCGAACATGCCCAGCTTCTTGTTGTACGCGGCGATCTCGCGCTCGCCCTGGAAGACCTGGATCTGCACGGACGGCTGATTGTCATCGGCCGTGGTGAAGATCTCCGAGCGCTTGGTCGGGATCGTCGTGTTGCGCTCGATGAGCTTGGTGAAAATGCCGCCCTTGGTCTCGATGCCGAGCGACAGCGGGGTCACGTCCAGCAGCAGGACGTCCTTGACCTCGCCCTTCAGCACGCCGGCCTGCAGGCTCGCGCCGACGGCCACGACCTCGTCCGGGTTGACGCCCTTGTTCGGCTCCTTGCCGCCGGTCAGGTCCTTGACCAGGTCGACCACGGCGGGCATCCGGGTGGAACCGCCGACGAGCACCACGTGGTGGATGTCATCGAGCTTGACCCCGGCGTCCTTGATCACCTGCTGGAACGGCGCCTTGCAGCGGTCGAGCAGGTCGGAGGTCATCTTCTGGAACTCGGCCCTGGACAGCTTGGTGTCGAGGTGCAGCGGGCCCTGGTCGGAGTGGGTGATATAGGGCAGGTTGATCTGCGACTCCGTCGAGCTGGACAGCTCGATCTTGGCCTTCTCCGCGGTTTCCCGCAGCCGCTGCAGCGCCATCTTGTCCTTGGACAAGTCGGTGCCGTAGTTGTTCTTGAAGTCCTTGACCAGCCAGTCCACGATCCGCTGGTCCCAGTCGTCGCCGCCGAGGTGATTGTCGCCGCTGGTGGCCTTGACCTCGACCACGCCCTCGCCAACCTCAAGCAGCGAGACGTCGAACGTGCCCCCGCCCAGGTCGAAGACCAGGATGGTTGCCTCGGTGTCCTTGTCCAGGTGATAGGCCAGCGCCGCGGAGGTCGGCTCGTTGATGATCCGCAGCACGTTCAGGCCCGCGATGGTGCCGGCCTCCTTGGTGGCCTGGCGCTGCGCGTCGTTGAAGTAAGCAGGGACGGTGATCACCGCGTCGGCGATGGTCTCGCCGAGGTATGCCTCCGCGTCCCTCTTCAGCTTCTGCAGGATGAACGCGCTGATCTGCTGCGGGGAAAACTTCTTGCCGTCGATGGCCACCGACCAGTCGGTGCCCATCTGCCGCTTGACCGACCGGATCGTCCGGTCGACGTTGGTCACTGCCTGCCGCTTGGCCACCTCGCCGACGAGCACCTCGCCGTTCTTGGCGAAGGCCACCACCGACGGGGTGGTGCGTGAGCCCTCCGCATTGGCGATAACCGCGGGCTCGCCGCCCTCGAGAACGGCGACGACAGAGTTGGTGGTCCCTAGGTCGATGCCTACCGCACGTGCCATGAGTTAGTCCTTGCGTGTGATCGAGTATCCGAAGATTGAGCCCTGACGACTCAAGTTTGCCATCCAGTCATGCTCAAGTCAAATGAGTTGAGCGAAACCGGCTCAACTCTGCGGGCCGCGCCCTGACACCCCGGAACGCCGGTGGCCCGCTGCCCTGCCAAGCCGGCCTCACGGACGGATATACCGGCGGACGGAGCGGCCGGCGGCCGGCGCCGGCCTGCCGCCGGATGAACTCCCAGACACGTGTAAGAACGGGATCGGAGCGGACATTCCCCGATGACGGTACAAGCCCAGGAACTAGCGCGGTGCAGCCAGGCACTAGCGCGGTGCAGCCAGGCGCTAAGCCTCCGGCAGTCAGCCGGCGCTGCGCTGAAGCTGCCATGCTGCTTCGAGGGCATCCTCAATGGCACCAGCGTCGCCGCTGGCGAGGTCAGCAACCACCATCATGTGCTTGATGTACCGGGCCGGGACGCTGAAGGTTCCGGGAAACTGCCGCAGTACCGAGTCGCGGTAATCGAAATCAGCGCGGATCACCACATGCACGTCGTCAAGCTGGCGGGCGACCAGCCTGCCGTGGTACCGCCACTGCGCCAGCCCGTCCGGCGCGGTGCAGCGCACACCCTCCAGTGCCCCGGCCACGTGAGCTACATCGTCGATCGTCACTGACCCGGGCTTCCTCATTCACTGTGATCTCTCACCGGATCGCGTCATCAGGGCATCCGTCCCAGGACTGCCGGGTGCCGCCGCGGGTGATCAACGGAACCTGTCAACTCCCTCGCCGTCGTCGCGCTCCCAGCCGTACTCCGCGAGGTAGCCCCAGCAGTCTGGCCTGCTGCCGTCGGTGTCGGTGACACCGTAGGCGTCCGCGAGCTGGCGGGCGCTGACCATCATGCCAGCCCAGCGGTCGGCATCGGCCGCCCGGGCGAGGTTGGCGACGCCCCGGCCGACATAGGCCGGCGACTCGGAGATCGCAAAGCCGGGCGTCTTGACGCACGCCTCGCGCCAGGTGTCCTCGGTGACGCCGAAGTTCTCCAGCATCTGCTCCGAGCGCAGC
This sequence comes from Actinomycetota bacterium, assembly GCA_003168215.1. Classification (GTDB taxonomy): domain Bacteria; phylum Actinomycetota; class Actinomycetes; order Streptosporangiales; family Streptosporangiaceae; genus Palsa-506. Next base: position 9,119 of record PMSW01000086.1, on the reverse strand, counting down.
CAGCCCGGCGTGACGCCGACGGCGGTAACCGGATGGCCGGCGAGTTCGGCGCTCAGGCCCTTCACGATTCGCTCGACATTGGCCTTGACCAGGTCATAGTAGAAGCCGACGCGGGGCCGGAACTCCGCGTTGGCCGCCGAGGTGCCATCGGTCATCTCGATCACCAGGCCGCCCGTGCCGCCAGCGGTGGCGGTGCGCAGCATCAGCGGAATGGCGGCCTGGCAGGTGATGAGATGGGTGTGCACGCCCATCTGCAGCATCCGCAGCCCGCCGGGCCAGTCGTGCTCCCACAGCGGCTTGTCCCACTCGGCGTACCGGTCGCCGCCGAAGATGTCATTGACCAGCACGTCCAGGCGGCCGTGCTCGCGCTCGACGGTCGCGAGCAGCTCGGCGACCGACGCGGGGTTCTCGTGATCGACGACGAGGGCCGAGCCCTGTCCGCTAGCAGCGCGGATCCGGTCGCCGGTCTCCTCGATCGTCTCGGGCCTGTCGATCTCTGACCGGCCAGACACCCGGCTGCTGCGGCCGGTGGCATAAACGAAGAAGCCAGCCCGGGCCAGTTCCACGGCGATCGCCCGGCCCGCTCCGCGGGTCGCCCCCGCCACCAGGGCGACGCGCGTGTCCCGATCAGCCTGCACGGCCATTTCGCCAGTAAACCACGCGCCGTGAACGCGGCCGGCTCACCCAGAGCGCCGCCATCGGTGCCCGGCATGGCGGGCGTACTCCTGCAGGACGTAGATCAGAATCCGCGCCAGCATGGGCCGGGACCGGGGGTCGCTGTCGCTAGCGCGGCGCAGGAGGCAGAGCGCCGGCCCGCGCTTGCCTCAGGCCCAGCCGTAGCCTCAGCACGAACCTGTCCGGTGCGCCGGACAGGACGCCGCCGGCCGGGTCGTCAGCACCGTCGCGGCGCACCACGTCGGCCTGGGGATGCAGGATGTCCCTGACCACCAGCCCGGCTAGCAGCGCGACGGTACAGAACCTGGCCAGCACGGTAGTGAAGTACGGCCCGGTCCCGATGCCGCCCGGGGCGCCGGGCCCGGCGATGATCGTGATCAGGTAGGCCCAGATCCCGAGAAAGTAGCCGATCTCCGCGATCTGCCAGAGCGCGAAGGCCGCCAGGCGCGGCCGGGCCAGCACCACCAGCGGCGCAAGCCAGATGACGTACTGCGGCGACCAGACCTTGTTGAAGAGCAGGAATGCCGCGATTACCAGGAAATACAGTTGCGGCACGCGGGGCCGGCGCGGCGCGGCGAGAGCCAGCACGGCTATCAGCACGCAGGCGATCCCGAACAGCAGGAGTGATACGGCGTTGAGGGTGCCCAGGGGCATGCTGCCCACGATCGGCCAGTGCTCGGTCTCGAAGAAATACCAGATGGATCCCCAGTCGGCACCCCGGCTGGCATTGAACAGGTAGAACCTGGACCAGCCTGCCGGCGCGGCGATGGCCACCGGAAGGTTGACGGCCAGCCAGGTGGCGGCCGCCGCGCAGGCCGTCACCCAGAAGGCCCGAAGCCGTCCGGCCCGCAGGCAGAGCAGGAGCAGCGGGCCGAGCAGGAACACCGGGTAGAACTTGGTAGCCACGGCCAGGCCAAGCAGCACGCCGGCCAGGACGCCGCGGCGGCCTGCCCACGCGGCCATGCCCAGCGTCGCCAGGCTCATCGCGATCAGGTCCCAGTTGATGAACGCCGCGAGGATCACCGCGGGCGACAGCGCGACCAGCAGGGCTGTCCATCTCCGCGAAGGGCCGGCCAGATACGCCGTCGCCAGTACGGCCGCCACGGTGCAGAGCGTCAGCAGGATCACGGTCACGTCGAAGAACTCGCGGCCCCTGATGAACACATCGCTGATCGGGCTGACGACCCAGGCCGCCGCCTGCATCGCCGCACCGATGATGACCGGGTACTCGACCGGATGGCCGAGGTAGGGGACCTTGCCCGCCGAGAGTCCCTCGCTGAAGTACAGCGGGTAGATGTCGGTATAGCAGTGCGCCTGGTACTGCTCGATGCCGACGTTCCAGGCACCGGCCCGGCAGGCTTCCTTGCTGAGGAATCCCAATGCGCTGCCCGCCAGGCTCGCGCTCACCAGCGCGGTCACCGAGCCGGCCAGCAGCGCCAGCCGGCCTGGTCCGGCGAGCCGGGGCGAGGCGTCACCGCCGCGCGTCCCTGGTCGGGCCACCTCACGATCCGTCATCAGGGTGCCAGCTTCCGGGATGCCTGTGCCCTGGAAAGTCATGACCCCAGGTCAGGCCGCCGGGGGACAAGCAAGGGTATCCATCACCTCCCGGTGGCGGGTCCGGATCCCGCCTCCCGGTGGCGGGTCCGGATCCGCAAGGCCGGGCACCGGGTCGGCGATACCTGCCCGGATCGGTATTAAACGGTCAGGAGGGGTAATAACCGGCCCGGATCGGCCTCGCAGGCCCCCTGGCCGCAGGTAGGCTGCCCGCGATGCAGCCAGACGAGCGGTGGCTGAGCGCGGAGCCCGGCGCGGCGGCCGGAACGACGAAAAGCCGGCCGGCGCCGGATGCTGCCCCGGCATCGGCAGGCGGGCCGCCGGTCCCGGATGCCCGCACCGGCGGAACCTGGGACGCCGGAACCCGGGAAGCCGGAACCGGGGAAGCCGGGACCAGGGAAGCCGGCGTAACCCGGGAAGCCGAGGCCATTCGGCGGGTCCAGGCCGCTCGCGCCGACGGAACCGGAGGTCCGGACGCCGGCCGGCCGGCCGGGTCCACTCGCCATGACGGCGTGCCGTGGCTGATCGCGCTCGGCGTCTTCGCGGCATACACGACGCTATCGGTGTTCCGTCTCTGGCAGCTGGACCCGGCCTCGTGGGACCTGGGCATCTTTACCGAGTACGTGAAGCAGTACGCCCACCTGCAGGCGCCCATTGTCGACATCAAGGGAGCCGGGTTCAACCTGCTCGGGGACCACTTCCATCCGATCGTTGCCCTCATCGCCCCGATCTTCCGGCTGGTCCCTACCCCGGTCACCCTCCTGGTAGCGCAGGCAGCACTGGTGGCAGTTTCCGTCATTCCGGTGAGCCGGGCAGCGGCGGCCAGGCTCGGCACCGGCGCTGGCAGGGCGATCGGGGCCGCCTACGGGCTGTCCTGGGGCCTGCAGCAGCTGGTCGAGAACGACTTTCACGAGATCGCCTTCGCCGTGCCGCTGCTGGCCTGCAGCCTGTCGGCGCTGATCTGCGGCCGCCGCCGGGCGGCGGCACTGTGGGCGCTTCCGCTCGTCTTCGTCAAGGAGGATCAGGGGCTCACGGTCGCGGCGATCGGCGTCATCATGATCCTGCTGGCGCGACGGGCAGCAAGAACGGCCGGCAGCACCGCGGGTAATACGGCAGGGCACGATGCGGGCACGTACGCCGCGGGCGCGGGCACGAACGGCGCGGACACGGACGCGGACGGCGCGGTCGCGGGGCCGGACGGCGCGGTCGCGGGGCTGGACGGCGCGGCCGCGGGCGATGCTGCCGGGCGCGCGGCTGGCCCGCGCGGCAGGGATCACTGGGGGGCGTTGCTGATTGCCTGGGGGCTGGGCTGGTCGTATCTTGCCGTCGCGGTGATCATCCCGCACTTCAACCCGGCGCATCAGTACCCCTACTGGAACATGGGCGGCGCGGTCAGCGCGGGCGGCCATTTTGCGCTTGGCCCGCTGGCGGCCCAGCTACTCGCTGCATCGTCGGTGAAACTGCCGACCCTGGTCATGATCTTGCTGGTGACGGCATTCCTCGCGGTGAGATCGCCGGTCGTGCTGGTGGCGATTCCCAGCCTGGCGCTGCGCTTCATCTCGACTGACAGTGCTTACTGGGGCACCGCCTGGCACTACAACGCGACCGTGATGCCGATCGTGTTCGTCGCCGCCATCGACGGCCTGGCGCGGATCCGCGCGGCCAGGATGCGGGGTACCGCCGGCCCGCTCGGGCTGGCGATGGAGCGGCACGGGGCCGCCATAATGCTGGCAGTCTGCGCAGCGCTGGCCTTCCAGTTCCCGCTGAGCAACCTGTGGAACCCGCAGACCTACGCGATCAGCGACCAGGTCAAAGCCGCGGACGCGGCGATGGCCCGGGTGCCTGACGGCGTCACCGTGGAGACCGACCTCGACCTGCTCGCGCCGCTAGCCGCGCGGACTGACACCTTCTGGCTCGGCAACAGCGGCAATCCGCCGCCGCAGTACATCGTCTTCGACTCCCATAGCACTGACTGGCAGCCGCCTCCCGCCAACATTCCTGCCTTCATCGATCAGCGGCACCCGGGCGTCTCCTACCGCGAGACGTTCTCCGATGACGGCGTGTACGTGTTCCGCAGGGTCAGCCCGCCGGGGGGATGGCGTCGCGTCGCCGTCCGGTCCGGCTGACGCAAGAGGGCGGCGCCAAGATCGCGACCATGCCCGGCCGGCGTACGCTGGCAGCGGCGCCGGGCCACCGGCGCCGGCTGGCCAGACGCCGTACCGGGAGGTCTCTGTGGCCCTGCGCATCATCATCGGACTGGCCCTGACGGTGATCGCGGGCGCGCTCGCGGGCCGGCGGCTGTGGTGGCTGCGACGGCTGGCCGGAACCGGCCAGCCCGCGCCAGAACGCGTCCAGGCACTCAGGGAACATCCGGGCCGCGGGGCCGAAACGCAGGTCACCGAGGTATTCGGGCAGCGCAAGCTGCTCAAGTGGTCGGTACCTGGCATCGCCCACTTCCTCACCTTCTGGGGCTTCGTCATCCTGATCCTGACGATCATCGAGGCCTACGGCGACTTGTTCAGCAAGACATTCGCGATCCCCGGCATCGGGCACTGGGCGGCAATCGGCTTCCTTGAGGACCTGTTCGCGGTGGCCGTGCTGGCCGGCATCGGCACCTTCGCGGTGATCCGGCTGCGCAGCGACCCGAAGCGGGAGGGCCGCAAGTCCCGGTTCGCCGGCTCGCACACTGGCGCCGCATGGCTCGTGCTGCTCGGCATCTTCCTGGTGATCGCGACGCTGCTGCTGTACCGCGGCGCGCAGATCAACACGGGGGACTTCCCCTACGCTCACGGCGCCTTCGCCTCGCAGCTAGCTGGCCACTGGCTGCACCCGCTCGGCCGCGGCGCGAACAGCGCGCTGGAGACCGCAGGGATCCTCGCCCAGCTCGCCGTCGTGCTCGGCTTCGGCGTGTTCGTCACCTACTCCAAGCACCTGCACATCGGCCTCGCGCCGCTGAACGTGCTGTTCTCCCGCCGCCCGGATGGCCTGCGGGCGCTGCAGCCGATGCGCTCGGGCGGCAAGGTGCTCGACTTCGAGGAAGCCGATCCGGACACCGACATCTTCGGCATCGGCAAGATCGAGGACCTCAGCTGGAAGGGCATGCTCGACCTGGCCACCTGCACCGAGTGCGGCCGCTGCCAGTCGCAGTGCCCGGCCTGGGCGACCGGCAAGCCGCTGTCCCCGAAGCTGCTCATCATGGACCTGCGCGACCACGCGCTGGCGAAAGCGCCGTACCTGCTGGCCGATTCCGCGCAGGCACGGGATCAGCTCCCTGAGCTCGTTAAAAAGGAAGCTGAACGGCCGCTGGTCGGGGACTCGGCATCCAATGGCGTCATCGACCCCGACGTGCTCTGGTCCTGCACCAACTGCGGGGCCTGCGTCGAGGAATGCCCGGTGGACATCGAGCACATCGACCACATCACCGGCATGCGCAGGCACCAGGTGCTGATCGAGTCCGCGTTCCCCGCCGAGGCGTCCTCGATGCTGAAGAACCTGGAGAACAAGGGCGACCCGTGGGGCATGGGCGAGTCGAAGCGGACCGAGTGGATGACCGGGCTCGACTTCGACGTGCCCGTCGTGGACGGCCAGATCGGCGAGGAGGTGGAGTACCTCTTCTGGGTCGGCTGCGCGGGGGCGCTGGAGGACCGGGCCAGGAAGACCACCCGGGCAATCGCGGAACTGCTGCATACCGCGGGCGTGAACTTCGCCGTCCTCGGACCCGCCGAGACGTGCACCGGCGACCCGGCGCGGCGGATGGGCAACGAGTTCGTGTTCTCGATGCTGGCACAGCAGAACATCGAGACGCTGAACGAGGCAGGCGCCCGCAAGATCGTGGCGAGCTGCCCGCACTGCTTCAACACGATCGCGAACGAGTACCCCCAGCTCGGCGGCAACTACGAGGTCATGCACCACACCCAGCTGCTAGCCCGGCTTGTCGCTGACGGCAAGCTCACGCCGGTCACGCCGATCGACGAGAAGATCACCTACCACGACCCGTGCTTCCTCGGCCGGCACAACAAGGTGTTCACCGCGCCGCGGGAGATCATGGAGCAGGTCCCCGGCATTCGGTCGCAGGAAATGCACCGGTGCAAGGAGCGCGGGTTCTGCTGCGGGGCAGGCGGCGCCCGGATGTGGATGGAAGAGCGGATCGGCAAGCGGATCAACACCGAGCGGATCGACGAGGCGCTGGGCACGGACCCGGACACGATCTCCACCGGATGCCCGTACTGCATGGTGATGCTCGGCGACGCGATCAGCTCCAAGAAGAGCTCCGGCGAGGCAAAGGAGTCGCTGGAGGTAGTCGACGTGGCCGAACTGCTCGTGCGATCAGTGCGGCCGCCAGGACCGGCTGCGCCCGCGGGTCCCGCAGGTCCCGCTGCTCCCGCGGGCCCCAGCGCCGGCCCCGGCTGAGCGTGACGGGCATCGCGTGGACTCCCGGCGTGCCGAGTCATTCAGCGATGGCGTCTTCGCGGTCGCGATCACGATCCTGGTCTTCAACCTGCTGCCGGTTGGCGCGCGCACGATCTCGTCGCGGCAGCTAACGCATGCGCTGTCCCTGGCGTGGCCGCAGTACGCCGCCTACGCGGTCAGCTTCCTGACCATCGGGATCATGTGGCTGAACCACCACACGATGCTGGCGCAAGTGACCAGGGTGGACCGGCGGCTGCTGGCTCTCAACCTGTTCCTGCTGATGGGCGTGGTGGCGATACCGTTCCCGACCGCGCTGGTGGCTGAGCACCTGACCGGTCAGTTCCGGGCGGGCGGCCAGATCGCGGCGGTGGTCTACGGCCTGGTCATGATCGCGATCTCGATCGGCTATTCGGCGATGTGGCTGTACCTGGTGTTGCACCGGGAGAAACTTGGCGCGTCCGCGAGCATGCGCTCGCCCCGTACGGCGAGCATCAGATTCAGCGCCGGCCTTGCCGCCTACATCGTCGCAACGCTGCTCGCGGCGTTCGCCTCAGCGGCGGCCGCGCTCACCTTGTACGGCGTGATCGGTGTCTACTACCTCTTCGACCACCTGCCCGCCCCGGCTGGCGCCTCCGCCGGCCCGGCACGGACCGGCACCTATCAGGCCGGGGCCGCCGCCGACGGGGCAGGCACTGCCATCACTGACCAGGCAGGCGACCCCTTTTAGGGGATCACGGAGGATGCGGCCCGCTGGTAACGCCATCGACTGGGATGCTCCATCGGCCCCGATCGGGCTCTGGGATATCCAGGACGGGCATTTCAGTCCTTGATGAGGGCATCCAGTGAGTAGCCGACGTTTTCCAGCACCTCGTCGAGATCGGCGCGGAAGGCGGGGTTGACCTGTCCGTTACCGGTGAACCACAGCCCAAATGCGACGTCGCGGGCAGCGATGAAGTCATCAAGATAGGCGAGGTCGCCGGACGGCGGCGGCCGCTGCTGAGCGTAGCCCTCAAGGAGCGCCGCACGGAGTTGCTCGTAGTCGTTTCGGTGTCGCAGTTCCCACAGCGAAACGGCGATGTCGTAGAGCCAGTAACCGAATCCGCAGTCGTCGAAATCGATGACCATGACGTCGTCGCGGCAGAACAAGGCGTTGCCGAGGTGCAGATCGGCGTGAATGAGGCCGACCTTGCCGGGGCCGTCACCCAACTGCATCATCACGCGTTTCATGCGGGAAGCCACCCGGTCAAACTTTCGCCGGAGGTCACCGGGAAGGAGGTCCCAGACATCGGCCGCGTTGATTCCGCCGTAGACCATCGTGTCGCCGAAGAATGTCTCCCAGTCCCAGCGGATCCGCACGAAACCGGGTGGGGCGCGCCACGGCTGGCGTGATTGTGCAACCGCGCCATCACGCTTCCGAGCCGGCGAAGGTGAACCGGCCGGGGCGCGGCGGTTCGGGCACGGCCGTCCATCCAGCGCAGCACTGAGCACACACGCGGTTCCGGCACGTCCTTGGACCTGACCACGGTGGTCAGATTCCCCTCGGTCGTGCGGAAGGGTTCCGGGACCAGCAGATCGGTGTCGGCCCGCAGCGCCGTCAGCCAGTCCAGTTCGGAACCGATTGCCGCCGCCGAATCAACGTCTCGGCCATGACGAGCCGGGCGGTGTACGCGGAGCAGAAAGCGATCACGACCACCGGGGGCAGTCGCATCGACCCGGAACGTGGTGTTTTCCCCATGAGCGATAAACCGCAGCTCCGGATCAGCCAGGGGGTACGCGTCAAGGGCTCGCACGGCCAGGTACCGCATGCGGGCAACCTGCTGGCGATTCGAGAGCATGGCGCACCCTCCCACGCTGGCACGGCGCGTGGCAACGGAGTGATTGCCGCGAAATCATCCGTACGTAGTGCTGCGCGAAGGCCCGCCTGGGTCAGGCGGCGAGGGCGGGGGGTCCGTGGCTGTGCAAGGTCCGCTGCCCGTCGGGACTGACCGCCGTGACCGTGCCGTCGGCGTTGAGGGACAGCTGCCAGCCCCAGCGGTGCACCGCGATCAGGTGATGAAAAGCACACAACAGCAGCAAGTTAGTCAAGATGGTGCGGCCGCCTTTGCTGCGGGGCTTGATGTGATGCACCTGGCAGGCGGCGGGCCGCTGGCGGCAGCCGGGGAACGCGCAGCGGCGGTCGCGGGCGATGACCAGGCGGCGCAGGTGGGCGGGTATTTCCTCGCCGGGCTTGCCGGTGTCCAGCGGCAGGCTGATGCTCCCTGCGGCGCCGTCCAGCAGCCCGGTGCGCAGGAAAGCGGCGAGCCCGGCCGGGCCGGACAGCACGTCGGCGGCATAGCGCAGCAGTACCCGGCGCACCGCGGCGGCCTTGGGTGATCGCGGCCCGTAGGGCGACGGCGGCGCGTACGGCGACCGCGGCCCGACCGGGAACCGCGGCCCGCCCGCAGGCTGCGGCCCGCCCGCGCACCACTGCCCGCCCGCGC
>PMSW01000048.1 GCA_003168215.1 Actinomycetota bacterium | reverse complement strand
CTACGGTTCGAGGGGATTGCCACTTGCGCTCTCCGCCGCGGAGAGCGTCTGCCGGCATGTGCAGAGGACGGGCGGCGGCTAGCCTGCGGCGAGCCGCGGCGAGGCGTGATGCGGGTGCGCCGATGCCCACTGGTAGAGGACTTCGGGGGCGAGGTCCGCGCCATCGGGCCACGTGATGTCCCGGTCTCGGGGTCCACTCGTACCCGCGCGAAGGCGCCGGGTCGCGGAGGGGAACGAAGACCCCGTCCCAGTCACGCAGATCGGACAGGTCGACGTCACCCACCAGGCCGTCGGAGAACGTCAGCCGGAGCCGGTAGTTGTGGGTGCCGAAAACTTATGCCACCAGGTGATATTCGTGGAGGACGCCGCCAGCGCGGTCACGCCGCTGGACCCGGAAATGGTCCAGGTCGCTGACTCCGTCGGGCAGCGGGCGGAGCGGAGCGGCTTGCTTCAGGGTGCGGTGTGGCCGATGGGTGTTGTAGAAGTCCTCGTACTCGCGCAGCACGATCATCAGGTGCCGCTGGTTCCAGACCAGGGTCCGGTCCAGCAGCTCGCACCGGCAGCTGCCGATCCAGCGCTCCATGACCGAATTCATCCGCGGCGCCCGGGCCGCGGAGCGGATGACCCTGACGCCAGCGGCCCGGAACACCGCGTCGAACGCGACGGTGAAGCTGGCGTCCCGGTCATGCAGCACGAACTTCACCCGCGTCCCGGCGTCCTCCAGGTCCATGAGCAGGTTCCGTGCCTGCTGCACCACCCAGGCCTGGACCGGATGCTCGGTGGCGCCCAGAACCCGTACGCGGCGGGTGCCGTGCTCGATCACGGCAAGGACATAGACCTTGGCTCCGTTGAGCAGGTATTTTCGGCACCCACAGGTCACCCGCCAGCGCCGCCGACAGCCCTGCGGTCAGTCCGAGATTGTCGGCCAGCGTCCGGATCAGCGCCACGCCCGCGTGCGACACGACGCCGGTCCTGCCGCCAGTAACTGTCGGCTGTTTCAGCCAGCGGGTGGTCTTCACCTGACAAATGCTCCTCGAACTGGGCCCTTAAGGATCTCGGCAACCCTTATCCTCCCAGGTCAGGAGCACTTTTCATCTATTGCCGCGCCGACCAGCTAAACGGCCGTGAATTCTCGAGGCTAGAGACTCTCCGCTTACATCTGTAGCGCGGGCTCCCGTTGGCTGGGGACTGATCCCTGCGGTTCTGCCATGCACTCGCGCGGTCCGGGTGCGCCGGTCCTGGATTCACATTCCCACGCGGTTCCATCGAGTGACGAAGGGTTCGCAGCAGAACCTCCTAGACCGGTACATCTGGTACGCCGCGGCGAGCCAGGCTACACTCCGAACTCACGGCAGAAGGTGCGCAGGGGGTATGCGGCGTGTTCGGATCGGCGGGTGTGCGGATTTCCCTAGATCGTTGACCGGGAATTCGATCGTTGACCGGGAATTCGTTGCTGGTGGGGAGTGTGGCTGACGACATGCCGTGCGGCAGTCCGTGACTGACAGGTGAAGAGTGTCCAGGATCGGCGTGTCTACACACGTCCGGACCCTGGAGCCCACCCGTGATCGCCGACCTGGACACTCTTCTGATCGCACTCTATGTGGAGCTGACCGGCCGCATCATCCCCTCGCTCGGGTTCACGCGGTCCGGGCCGGGCAAGCCGCCGGAAGTTACCGATGCGGAGCTGGTCTGCCTGGCCGTGGCGCAGGTGCTGCTGCGCTTCGACGGCGAGCGGCACTGGCTGCGCGCCGCGGCGAGGCAGGTGGGTCACCTGTTCCCGCGGCTGCTGGGACAAAGCGAGTACAACCAGCGGGTCAAGAACGCGGCACCGCTGATGGAGGCTGCGCTGCGCTGGGTGGCGGAGCAGACGCCGGGGAGCACGGAGCTGCTGCGGCTGATGGACGCCACCGCGGTCCCCTGCGGCCAGTCCGTGGTCACCGCGAAACGCTCCGGCCTGGCCGGGTACGCCGGGTACGGGTACTGCGCCTCGCATTCGCGTTTCTACTGGGGCGGCAAGCTGCTGCTGATGGTGACCTGCGACGGGACCGTCACCGGGTTCGCCCTGGCGAACCCGGAGCTGGCCGGCGAACGGGAGACCGCCCGCGCGATGCTGCAGAGCCAGCCCGCTAACCGCCCGGCGCCCGGGACGGCCGTCGTGTCGGACAAGGGTTTCTCCGGTGACGACTTCGAGGAGTTCCTGGCCGGGGAGGACCTGGGGCTGATGCTGATCCGCCCGGCCCGTAAGGACGAGAAAACCCCCAGGCCGTTCCCGAACTGGCTGCGGCAGCGGGTCGAGGCGATCATCTGGACGCTGAAGAGCCAGCCCGGCCTGGCTGCGCTGGCCGGTGGAGGAAGATTTTGAGTTCGGCAAGGGCTGTTTCGGGCTGGATGAGTCCCAGGTCCGCCTTTACACCGCGATCGCCCGGCACACCGTGCTCGTGATGGCCGCCCTGGCCGTCAGCGCCATCACCGCCGCCCTGCTGCACGACCGCACCGACACCCGGGCACCGCCACCAGTAAGGCCCGGTCAGAAGCCGCCGCCAGATCCGGGGATGATCCCGCTGACCGTCCCGGAGGTCAAGCGCCTGCTCGCCGCCGCCCTCGCCAGGCCCTCTCCGCCCGGCCACACTGACCACTGGTCCGGCTGGACCCGCCGCCACCAGGCCCGCTCACGATGGTTCCACCAGCGCACCAGGCTCGCCAGAGATGCCGAGATCGCCCTGGTCAGCTAGCGAAAGGCGGCTGCCGTAC
>PMSW01000139.1 GCA_003168215.1 Actinomycetota bacterium | reverse complement strand
AGCGGCAGCACGCTGTGCGGCCGGCCGGCCGCGAGCAGCGCCGAGGACAGCCGGAGCGAGTGCGCGACGACGACGTTGTCATCGGCCAGCCCGTGGATGATCAGCAGCGGCCGGGACAGCTTGTGCGCGTCGGCCAGCAGCGAGCAGGCGTCGTAGGCGTCCGCGCTCTGGTCGGGATGCCCGAGGTACCGCTCGGTGTAGTGGGTGTCATACAAGCGGAATTCGGTCACCGGGGCGCCAGCGACCGCGGCGCGGAACACGTCCGGGCGGCGCAGCACGGCAAGCGCGGACAGGTAGCCGCCGAACGACCAGCCCCTGATCCCGACCCTGCCCAGGTCCAGGTCGGCGCAACGGGCGGCAGCTGCGTGCAGTGCCTCGACCTGATCGTCGAGCGGCGGGCCCGCCAGGTCGCCGGCCACGGCCTTCTCCCAGCCGGGTCCGCGGCCGGGGGTGCCCCGGCCGTCCGCGATGACCACGGCGAAGCCCTGCTCGGCGAACCACTGCGAGGTAAGGAACGCGCCGCGGCTGGCCTGCACCAGCTGCCCGTGCGGACCGCCGTACGGGTCCATCAGCACGGGCAGCGTGCCTGCTCCCGGCCGGTGCCAGGACGGCAGCAGCAGGGCGGTCGCGATGCCTCGCTGGCCGGCCGCGAAGATGGCGGGCCGGGGCACCGGCACGAGCGGGGCCTGCGCCAGCGAGGTGATCCGCGCCACCGCGGCGCCATGCAGTACCTGGATGCTCGCCCCGTCCTGGTGCAGCGACCTGCTGACGACCACCGTGGTGCCGCCAGCCCGCCGGCCGGTGCGTACGCCCGGCCCGCAGTAGCCGCGCGCGCCGTCGCCCCGCGCGCCGTCGCCCCGCCCGCCGTCGCCGGGCGCGAGCCTGGCCAGCCCATCGGGCCCGTAGGTCCACAGATCGATCTCGGTCGGCTCCGCGTCCGACGCGGCGAACAGGACAGTCTCCCCGTCGGTGCTCAGCACCTCCCTGACCTGAAGCGCATCGGGCGTCACGGGGACGGCGCGGCCGGCCGACAGCTCGTCGGCGGTGGCGACGATCAGCCGGTGCGCGCCGCCGGCGTCGGTAGTCCAGACGATCCGGCCGCCGGCTGTCCTGGCCGGCACGCCAGGGATGATGTCCAGCCAGTGCGGGTCGGTATCCGCTCGCACGACGGAGGTGGCGCCGGTCCGCCGGTTCACCGCGAGGATCCGCATCTCACGCTGGTCGCGGGACTGCACCACGATCAGCGGCGTGTCAGCGGCGGCGCCGGAGCCTGTCCAGCACGCGGTGACCAGGTAGGGGAAGGCGGCGCTATCCCAGCCGACCGGCGTGTGCCTGCCGTCCAGCCCTGCCAGCACCAGCGAGACGTCGGCGTTGGCGGTTCCGGCGGCCGGATACCGCACCTCGGCGGCCGGCCGGTCCGGGTTCGACGGATCGGCGATATGCCAGCGCTGCACCGGGCTCACGTCGACCCGCGCGACGAGCAGGGCGTCCGAATCCGGTGCCCACCAGTAGCCGCGCACGCGGCCCATCTCTTCAGCGGCGATAAATTCAGGAAGCCCGAACGAAATATCCGCCGCCTCATCAGGCGCGGCGATAGCCCGGTCTTCGCCGGTGGCGATCTCGGTGACCCGCAGCGCCCCGTCGCAGACATAGGCAACGAGCCGCCCGGCGGGGTCGGGCCTGGGATCCGCCGCGGGGGCCAGGGCCGGAACCTCGCGGACCCGCGCTGCGCCTGGCACGTCCAGGTCCGCCGCATACACGACTCCCGCCAGGCTGAACACGGCCAGCCGGGCATCGGCATCGCAGCCGAACGCCACGATGCCGCCAGCCTGCTCGCGGGAACGCTCCCTGCGTGCCTTTTCCGCCGGGTCGAGTTCGCGTCCGCCGGAGCCGAGCTCAGCCGGATCGGCGATCAGGCGCTCCGTGCCGGTGGCGACGTCAAGCAGCCACAGGCAGGTGATCGGATCGGACCCGCCCTTCGAGCGAAGGAAGACCACCCGGCCGCCGTCCGGCGAGATCTGGAAGGACCGGGGGACGCCGAGCGTGAAGCGCTGGGTCCGGGCGTTCTGGCGCGGGAAGGTGTCCGTCATGGTGTAGATCCTGCCAGCGCGGGCGTTCCCGCGGTGGCCATGGCGCCGCCCTCAAGATCACCGGCCGCCGCGGCCTGGCCGGCCGCCGTTAGGCTCGCCCGTATGAGCGCAACCGATGACGGCCACAGGCTCCTGCTCGTGCACGCCCATCCTGATGACGAGTCGATCGGCACCGGCGCGACGATAGCCAAGTACGCGGCGGAGGGTGCTGCGGTCACGCTGGTCACCTGCACCCTGGGCGAGCTCGGCGAGATCATCCCGCCCGAGTACGCGCACCTCGCCGCCGACCGCGATGGCGGCCTGGGGGAGCACAGGATCGGCGAGCTCGCCGCTGCCTGCGCGGCCCTTGGCGTGTCCGACCACCGGTTCCTCGGCGGCCAGGGCCGCTGGCGCGATTCCGGCATGATGGGCGAGCCAACGAACCAGGCACCGGGCTGCTTCTGGCAGGCGGACGTGGACGAGGCTGCCGCTGAACTGCTCGCCGTCATCCGGGAAGTCCGGCCGCAGGTCATGATCAGCTACGACGACAATGGCTTCTACGGCCATCCCGATCACATCCAGGCGCACCGGGTGGCTTCGCGTGCGTTCGAGCTCTCCGGCGGCCAGGTCAGCAAGTTCTACGCGACGACCGTGCCGAAGTCGGTGCTGGCCGAGGCGATCGATCTGATGCGCGGCGGCGAGCCGGACTCCCCTCCGGCCGGGGGGACGGACTTCACTCAGGTTGACTCGGTGGAGGATCTCCCGTTCGGAGTACCGGACGAGGCGGTGACCACGGCCATCGACGCCACCAGCTACCTGGATGCCAAGATCGAAGCGATGCGCGCGCACGTCACCCAGATCGCCGTGGACAGCCCGTTCTTCGCGCTGTCCAACAAGGTGGGCCAGCGGGCGCTCGGCCGCGAGTACTACATCCTGCTGGCCGGCCCGCGCGGTCCCGGCCAGCAGCCGGATGGCCGGGAGACCGATCTCTTCGCCGGCATTGGCTAGCCTTCAGTCCGTGGAGAACGCGACGCCGGACCGGCGCGACGGAGCGATCGTCATCCTTGGCACGTACGTCATGCTGTTCGTCCTCGGTGCGCTGGAGGGCCTGGTCGGCTGTTTCCATTACAGCGGGACTCTCGGCTCGGTCCCGGCCGCGGCGCTGGCGTTCGCCGTGGTGGCCTTCGTGACGTGCGTTCTCGCCGCCTGGGGAATGCGGACGCCGACCGCGGGGCTTATGCCCGCCGTGGGGTGGTTCGTCGCATCGTTCGTGCTTGCCATGGCGACGCCGGGAGGAAGCGTAGTGATCACGAATACCGCTGCGGGCAAGTGGTTCCTGTACGGTGGCTCAGCCTGCGCCGCGGCAGGCGTCCTGGTGGCGTTCGCCGCGAAGCCGCGTTCCCGGACATCGAAGGCAGGCCGGTGACCGCAGCCGACGAAGGCAGGCCGGTGACCGCAGCCGACGAGGGCACGAAGGTGACGCCAGCCGGTCAGGGCCGGCCGGCGGCGGCGGCAGCCGACCCGGGTGCCTTCCGGCGGGCGGCGGGCCGGTTTCCCACCGGAATCGTGGTGGTCTGCACCAGCCTGCTGGGCACCGGGCATGCCATGACGGTGAGTGCCTTCACGTCGGTGTCGCTTGATCCGCTGCTGGTGCTGTTCTGCGCGGAGAAGATCGCGCGTTTCCACGACGCGGTGCTCGACGCCGGGATCTGGTCGGTGTCGGTTCTCGACGAGGAGTCAGAGAAGACGGCTCGCTGGCTGGCCACCAGGGGCCGGCCGCTAGACGGCCAGCTTGACCTGATCGCGCACCATCCGGGCCCGGTGACCGGCTCGCCGATCCTGGATGCGGCGCTGGCGTCACTCGAATGCCGCACGACGGCCGTGCACGACGGCGGCGATCACACCATCGTCGTTGGTGAGGTGGTTGGCGTCAGCGAGCCGCAGGACGGCGGCCCGCTGGTCTACTTCGGCGGCGGCTACCGCCGCCTGGCCACCGGCTGAGCCGGCGTCAGCTCAGCGGATGATTTCCTCGACGCGGTCGATGGCCCAGTCGAGATCTTCTTCGGTGACCATCAGCGGCGGGGCCAGCCTGATCGTGGTGCCGTGGGTGTCCTTGGCAAGCACGCCGAGCGCGGCCAGGCGCTCGCAGGCCTCCCGGCCTTCGAGCTCGGCGAACTCGACGCCGGCCCACAAGCCCCGTCCGCGCACCTGGCGCACCGCGCTGCGGGGCAGGCCGGAGAGCCGGTCGTGCATGCGGGCGCCGAGCTTGGCCGAGCGCTCCTGGAACTCGCCGGTCGACAGCATCGCGATAACCTCGCGGGCCACGGCGCAGGCGAGCGGGTTGCCGCCGAAGGTGGAGCCGTGCTGACCTGGCTTGAACACGCCGAGGATGTCGCTGGACGAGACGACGGCGGAGACCGGCACGATGCCGCCGCCGAGCGCCTTGCCGAGCACGTACATGTCGGGCACGACGTCCTCGTGCTCGCAGGCGAAGGTCGTCCCGGTCCGGCCCAGGCCGGACTGGATCTCGTCAGCGATCATCAGCGCGCCGCGGGCAGAGCAGATCTCGCGGACGCCGGTCAGGAACCCCGGCGGCGGCACCAGCACCCCGGCCTCGCCCTGGATCGGCTCGACGAGGACGGCGACCACGCGGTCATCGACAGCCTCGGCCAGCGCACCGAGATCGCCGTAAGGCACGACCAGGAAACCGGGCGTATACGGGCCGAACGAGCCTCTGGCGTCCTCGTCGGTGGAGAAGCTGATGATCGTGGTGGTACGCCCGTGGAAATTGCCTTCGAAGGCCACGATGACGGCCTCGTTGGCGGGCACGCCCTTGACCTCGTATCCCCACTTTCGCGCGGTCTTGATCGCCGTTTCCACCGCCTCGGCGCCGGTGTTCATCGGCAGCACCATCTCCATGCCCGCAAGCGCCGCCAGTTCCGTGCAGAACGGGCCGAACTGGTCATGCTCGAATGCCCGGCTGACCAGCGTGACCCGCTCAAGCTGGCGCTGCGCGGCGGCGACCAGCCGGGGATGCCGGTGGCCGAAGTTGATCGCCGAGTAGGCGGCCAGCATGTCCAGGTAGCGCCTGCCTTCCACGTCGGTGACCCAGGCACCCTCGGCCTCGGAGATCACCACGGGCAGCGGGTGATAGTTGTGCGCGCCGTGCAGCTGGGCCTGCGCGCGCAGTTCCCGCGCGGCGCGGGCGCCGTCGCTGCCGTATCCCTGACTACCTGCCATGCCCTTGCCCCCTATGACCTGAGCTCAAGGGTGCAGCACTTCGGGCCGCCACCCGCTTTGAGAAACTCTGACATATCGACTCCCACCGGCTCGAATCCGGCCGCCGACAGCTGCTCTGCCAGGCCGCAGGCCTGGGCGGGTAGCACGACATGGCGGCCATCGCTGACCGCGTTCAGTCCGAGCACCTCGGCATCGGTGTCCTTCGCCTCGATGAGCTCGGCGAACAGCGAGGCGAGCGCGGCCAGCCCGGCGTCGTCGAACGCCGCCGGGTAGTAAGCGGCGGTGTCAGCATCCAGGACGCAGAGCGCGGTGTCGAGGTGATAAAAGCGCGGATCGACCAGCCGGACGCTGACCACCGGCAGGCCGAACAGCCCGGCCAGCTGCGGTGCCACCGCCTCGTCGCTGCGGAAGCCGTATCCGGCGATGACGCTGTGCCCGGCGAAAATGATGTCGCCCTCGCCCTCGTTGATGCTGCGCGGCGGAACTGCCAGGGGGAATCCGTGCTGCTGAAACCAGCGGAGGTACGCGGCGCTCTCCGGCTCCCGCTGCGGATACCGGAAGCGCGCCCCCAGCACCTGGCCGCCGATCACGGTGCCGCCGTTGGCGGCGAAGACCATGTCCGGCAGCCCGGGTTCAGCGCTGATGGTGCGCACCTGATGGCCGAGCCCGGTGAAGGTCTTGCGCAGGTTACGCCATTGGGCCATGGCGCGGACGGTATCGACCGGCCGGGCCGGGTCCATCCACGGATTGATGACGTACTGCACGGTGAAGTGCTCCGGCGGGCACATCAGATAGCTTCTGGCGTGCGCCGTCCTGCGGCCCGCGCCGCCATCCGTATGGGTCATCCGGCTCCCGTCCGCTGGTGATCGACTATGAATCCCAGCGTAAGAGCCGGATGCCGTGCCCGGTGCACGCAGTTCCTGCGCGACAGCAGTGATCTGTTGCGTGCTGCATCGCAAAAGCTTTGATACGTTGCATTTCGGCGCAGCGCCTTCGGCTGGCTCGCAAGCCACCGCGCCGGGCCGGAGTAGCGGTGCCTAGCCGCCCGTGCCTAGCGCTGCCCTGGCAGGCTGCCCGACGTCACGGGCCAGGTCGAGCCCGAAGAGCCGGTCGGCGTGCGCGAAGGTCTCGAACTTCGATCCCGGCGGGATCGCGTCGTCCTTCTCCAGCTCGCGCAGCCCGCGCAGCGCCGCTGGGGTATCCAGGTCGTCGTCGAACGCGCCGGTGATGTCGCTGACATATTGCGCGCACATGGGCTTGCTCGGCGACCGCGCCCAGTCGGCCACCCGCTGGCGCCATCGCCGCAGGGTCTTATCGGCGGCCTGAAGGGTGTCCCAGGTCAGGTTTATCTGCTGGCGGTACCGGTGCTCGAGCAGGGTAAGCCGGAGGGCCAGCGGATCGAGGCCGCGGTCGGTGAGGTCGCGGACAAGCACCACGTTGCCGGTGGACTTGGCCATCACGGCGCCCTCGAACAGCAGATGCTCGCCGTGCGCCCAGTGCCGCACCACCTCGTGACCGGCGACCGAGTTGGACTGGGCGCGTTCGTCCTCGTGGTGCGGGAAGCGCAGGTCGATGCCGCCGGTGTGGATGTCGATGACATCGCCGAGGTACTGCAGGGACATGGCAGAGCATTCGGTGTGCCAGCCGGGGAAGCCGGTACCCCAGGGCGCCGGCCAGGTCAGCTCCCGGCCGGCCGGGGCTGCCTTCCATAGCGCCCAGTCGGCGTGGAAACGCTTCTGCTCGCTGACCTCGCCGCCGGACCGGTGTCCTGGCCGCAGCGCGTCGAGGTGGTTGCCGGAGAGCTCGCCGTAACCGGGGAACGAGCGTGCGGCGAAGTACACCGACCCGTCACCAGCGGCGTAGGCGTGGCCGGTCTCGATCAGCTTCGCGATCATGTCGATCATCAGGCTGATCGTCTCCGATGCCCGCGGTGAATCGTCCGGGGGCCGGATGTTCAGCGCAGAGCAGTCAGCGCGGAACGCGTCCTCATAGTGACGGGCGAGCTGGAGCGCGGTCATGCCCTCGGCACGTGCCTGGGTCAGGACCTTGTCCTCGCCGTCGGGATCGGTCTCGTTGTCATCGGCCAGATGACCGACGTCGGTGATGTTCTGGCAGACCACCACCGTCAGCCGCTGGCGCTCAGCGGTTCGCCTGATCAGGTCAGAGAGCAAGTAGGAC
Organism: Actinomycetota bacterium; assembly: GCA_003168215.1. Lineage (GTDB taxonomy): Bacteria > Actinomycetota > Actinomycetes > Streptosporangiales > Streptosporangiaceae > Palsa-506. The sequence continues at coordinate 36,940 of PMSW01000139.1, read as the reverse complement.
CGCAGGTTCCCGACGTGCGCGTACCGGTAGACGGTCGGCCCGCAGGTGTACATGCGGAGTTCGCCCCGGCGGGCAGGCGCGACCGCCTCGACCTGCCGGGTCAGCGTGTTATAGAGCCGGAGCATGCTGCCAGCCTAGGAGGCGGGACGCGCCGGCGCTCCTGGGTATCGGGCGGGCATGCCACCCGCGCCGGGCGATGCCGGACCGGGCCAGGTCAGCCGGACCGGGCCAGATCAGCCGGCCAGCGCCGCCAGCCGCGAGACGGCGGCACCGATCCGCTCGTCGGTGGCGGTGAGCGCCACCCGGATGTGCCGGTGGCCGGCCGGCCCGTAGAACTCGCCCGGGGCAACCAGGATGCCTGCCGCGGCGAGCGCGTGCACCGATCCCCAGCAGTCGTGCGCCGGATGGGCCGCCCACAGGTACAGCCCGGCCTCGGAATGCTGCACTGCCCAGCCCGCCGACTCAAGGGCGGGCCGGAGCCTGTCCCGCCGCGCCGCGTACCTCGCCCGCTGGACCGCGGCGTGCTCGTCGTCGTCAAGCGCAGCGGCCATGGCCGCCTGGACGGGGGCAGGCACCAGCAGCCCGGCGTGCTTGCGGATCTCGAGCAGTTCCCGGACGAGCCGCGGGTCCCCGGTGACGAAGCCCGCGCGGTAGCCGGCCATGTTGGACCGCTTGGACAGCGAGTGCACGGCGATCAGGCCCTGGTGGGATCCGTCGCAGGCATCCGGGTGCAGCACGGACACCGGCGTGGCATCCCAGCCGAACCCGAGGTAGCACTCATCTGACGCGACGACCGTGCCCCGCTCCCTGGCCCAGGCCGTGACCTTGCGCAGCTGCTCAGCGGTGAGCACCTGCCCGGTCGGGTTGGACGGCGAGTTCAGCCAGGCCAGCCGCACGCGCTCGGGGCCGGCCGGAGGCGTCCCGTCGGCGGCAAGCGGCCGTGCGCCGGCCAGCAGCGCGCCGACCTGGTACGTCGGGTAGGCCAGGCGCGGATACGTGACCAGGTCATCCGGCCCGCAGCCGAGCAACGCCGGCAGTGCCGCGATCAGCTCCTTGGTGCCGATCACGGGCAGCACCGAAGCCGGATCCACGCTCACGCCGTGATTGCGTGCCAGCCAGCCTGCGGCCGCCTCGCGCAGCGCGGGCGTCCCGGCAGCAGCCGGGTACCCGGGCGAATCGCAGGCCTTGGCGAGCGCGTCCGCAGCGACCCGGGGTACGGGGTCGACCGGGGTGCCCACGGACAGGTCGACGATCCCGCCGGGATGGGCAATCGCCGTCGCCTTGGCGGGCTCAAGCGCGTCCCAGGGAAACGGGGGCAGCCGCGCGGCCAGGGTCGTCAGTGCGCTGCCTCCTGCTCCTGCGGCGGCAGTGCCGCGATCAGCGGATGGTCCTTGGGGATCTTGCCGGTCTTGGCGGCGCCGCCCGGCGAGCCGAGGTCCTCGAAGAACTCGACGTTTGCCTTGTAGTAGTCCTTCCACTGGTCGGGCACGTCGTCTTCGTAGAAGATGGCCTCCACCGGGCAGACTGGCTCGCACGCGCCGCAGTCAACGCACTCGTCCGGGTGGATGTAGAGCATGCGCTCGCCCTCGTAGATGCAATCGACGGGGCATTCCTCGATGCACGCCTTGTCGAGCAGATCGACGCAAGGCAGCGCGATGATGTAGGTCACGTCGGTACTCCTCTTCAGGTCCACTTCAGGCCCACGCGCTGGCCCGCGACGGCGAGGCGGTGTTCCCAGTATCGCGGTGGCCATGCTCTCCGGTATCCCGGGGGCCGTGTCTCCAGTATGGCGACTGCGCTCCGGGTGCAGGCGCCATCGGTGCTGTACGCCGGATCGCAGGCTATCAGCCGAACTGGACGCTCCCCTGGGGCGCCGGGGACGGGGCACGGGTCCACCCGCTGGCGCCGCTGGCAGCCCGCCACTGGTAGCGGCCGTAGCGCACGTCCCTGATCCCGTAGCGGGAAGCATGCGAGACCAGCCACGCCGCCACCGACCAGCCCTCGGCAGCCTGCGGAACGCCCAAGGTCAGTTCCGGGTCGCCGGCCGCGCGGGCCGGCAGCCGGCCGAATGCCCGTCCGAGGTCCTGGCTGGCAGCGGTGAGACTGGCCTGCTGCCTGGCTGGCCCGGCATACCAGCACCAGACCGAGCGCGGGTCGTGCCCGGTGAATCCGCTGGCCAGGCTGGCAGCCATTTGCTCGTACTGGACGTAGGCGAAACCGTCGGCGCTGCGCTGAACCGCCTGTGCCGCCTTGTACACCGGCAGCCGCTGGTATCGGGGCACCTGGGTCAGGGCACTGAAGAACTTCGTGGTCGCGTAGACGGGATCTTCCAGCTGACGGGTCGTTCCCCAGCCCTCCGATGGCCGCTGCTGGAACACTCCGACTGAGTCCCTGTCTCCGTAATAAAGGTTCTGCAGTTTCGATTCCTGCAGGGCTGCGGCATAGGCGATGGTGACCGCGCGGGCGGGCAGCGCCCGGTGCCGCGCGACGCCCGCTATCGTCGCGGCGATGCCTGCCTGGCTGGGGCTCAGCTTGAAGACCTGGCCCCGGGCCTTGATCTCGCAGCCGCTGGTCGCCAGCAGTGGCGCGACGCGCCTGAAGGCCACGTATCCGCCGGCGGCCAGCAGGACCACGACCGCAAGCGCGATACCGGCGGTTCTGCCGCGCTTCCTGGTGATTCCCGGCACAAGAACAGAACGTACCCGGTCCGCGCCAGCCGCTAGGCTCGCTCGCCATGAACGCCGCACCTGATACACCCGCTGGCATCGCCGCGTCCCCGCTGCCTGCCAGGATCGACGAACTCTGGGCACGGCGCGGCGAGCTGACCCCGCGCGACGCCCGCGCCAGGGCGGTAGTGGTCGCGGCGGTGGACCAGATCGACGCGGGACACGCCAGGGTGGCCCGGCCAGACCCGCGGACCGGCGAGATCGTCGTGGACGAGCGGGCCAAGCGCGCGATCCTGCTGGCCTTCCGGCTGCTGCCGATGGTCGCCTCGCAGGTAGGAGACTTCCGCTACCACGACAGGGTCCCGCTCACCAGCCACCTGGACGGCGTGCGGGCAGTAGCGGGCTCGATCGTCCGCTGGGGGGCGTATGTGGCGCCAGGCGCGGTCCTGATGCCGTCGTTCGTCAACATCGGCGCGTATGTGGACTCGGGCACCATGGTCGACACCTGGGCAACGGTCGGCTCGGGCGCGCAGATCGGGAAGAACGTCCATCTGTCCGGCGGGGTGGGCATCGGCGGGGTGCTCGAGCCGCCGGGTGCCGTGCCCGTGGTGATCGAGGATGACGCTTTCATCGGATCCCGCTGCATGGTGGTCGGCGGCGCCAGGGTACGCCGCGGCGCGGTCCTCGGCGCTGGCGCGATCCTCACCAAGACCACCCATGTCATCGACACCGAGACTGGCGAGGAGCTGCCGCTCGGCGAGGTCCCGGCCTGGTCAGTGTGCGTTGGCGGCTTCCGGAACCGGAAGTTCCCCGGCGGGGAGTTCGGCATGGCCTGCGTGCTCGTGCTCAAGCGGCTGCCCGAGGGCAGCGACCACGACAAGGCGGCCCTGAATGACATACTCCGCGACCACGGCGTGAATGCCTGAGCCGTTCCGCGGCGGGCGCCCCGGGCCAGCACGCACGCCGGGCCGGCCGGGGCATGGACGGATCCGGTAATCGAGATGTATCTTGTCGGCATGGATCAGCTTGCCCGGGACGACATCGCCGCCGCGGCGGCAGCGCATCACGAACTTGGCCGCGACTATGACGGCGCGATAGCCGAGGGCCTGATCGAGCGGATCGGCGACGAGATCGACAGGCGGGTGGACGCCAGGCTGGGGCAGCGCGGCGACCGGTACCCGCAGCGCGACAGGCTCGCGCAGCGCGATCGGGACGGCCAGCTGAGCCCCGCGGCCCATCCTGCCTGGTCAGTGATCGTCCTCGCTTTCGGGTCGATGGGGTTCGGCATCGCGGCAGCCGGGGCCGTCCTGAGCCTCGGCCACCCGAGCGGTGGGGGCACGGAGGCGCTGGTTGCCCTGATCTGGATCATCATCGGCGTCATCAACGTCTCCTACGCTCGGCGGCGCTGACATCGGCGCTGCCGCAGCGTGCGCATCCTGACCGCGGCGTGCGCATCCCGGCCGCGGCGTGCGCATCCNNCACGGCCGCCCGTCTCCGCGGCTACCTTAGGGATCATGAGCGTGTACTCCGATCCGCGCCGCCGCATCCGTCGTCAGGGCCCGGCTACGCTGCGCGGCAAGGCCATCCCGAAGACCACCACCGACGAGCGGCTGCTGGACAGGCGCGGCCCGAGTGACTGGGTGCACACCGACCCGTGGCGGGTGCTGCGGATCCAGGCGGAGTTCGTCGAGGGCTTCGGCCTGCTGGCAGAGCTAGGACCGGCGGTGTCGGTCTTCGGGTCAGCCCGGACTGCCCCGGGAACGACCGAGTATGAGCAGGCAGAACGGATTGGCGCGGGGCTGGCCTCCGCTGGCTACGCAGTGATTACCGGGGGCGGTCCCGGGATCATGGAAGCGGCGAACAAGGGAGCCGTCGGCGCCAACGGCGTCTCGGTGGGCCTGGGCATCGAGCTGCCGGTCGAGATGGGCCTGAACGACTACGTCGAGGTCGGCCTCGAGTTCAGGTACTTCTTCGTGCGGAAGACCGTCTTCATCAAGTACTCGCAGGCTTTCGTTGTCCTGCCGGGCGGGTTCGGCACGCTGGACGAGCTGTTCGAGGCGCTCACCCTGGTGCAGACAGGAAAGATCACGAGGTTCCCGATCGTTCTTGTCGGCAGCGACTACTGGTCGGGGCTGCTTTCCTGGATCAACGAGACAATGCTGGACCGCGGCAAGATTTCGGCCGGCGATCCGCAGCTTGTGCAGGTCGTCGATGATCCGGCGGAGGTCGTCCAGATCATCCTGGACGCGCACAAGTCTGGTGTGCCGCCCCGGCCGGGCCGATCCGCGCAGTCCGGGCCGGCCTGATCAGGCGAGACCGCGTACGGTCCGGGCCGGCGGCCGGGTGCCGCGGATGGACTCGGCCATGTCGAGTGCGCGCCGGACCTGCAGGGGATGATGCGTGCGGACTACCGCGGCGCCCAGCCAGGCGCAGATGGCCGCGATCGCGATAGGGCCGGCCAGCCCGCTGGCCGCCCCGGTAGCTGCCGGGCCCGGCTCCGGCGCCGGGCCGTCCCGCAGATCCACCAGCGCCGCATAACCGGCCGCGATCGCGCGTGGCACCAGGGCAGGCGGGACATCGGCCAGCAGCCGAGACGGGGGTACCGGGGCGCTGGCGGCTGCGGGCAGGCCAGCGCAGACCAGGATGGCCCCGGTGCGCAATGCCGTGGCCGGGTCACGGACAACGTCCGCCTGCTCGCAGGCCGCGCAGACCAGAACGCCAGGATGGCTGGCCCGGAATTCCGCGACCGCCGCAGCGCCTGCCGTCCCGAGGTCGACGATGGCAGCCCCCGCCCGCACGGCCGCTGCGGCCCCGGCGGCGTTGCCGGCGACCGCGAGCAACGCTATTCCCGGAGCTGACAGACCGCCTGGTGCGCCCACCATGGACCCGAGCATGGCACGATTCTTTCTGTGCCAGTCGTGCTGATCGTCGTGGCCGCCGCGATAGTCATCGGGGGGATCGCTGTTGCCCTCGGCCGTGGCGGTGAGATGGCACGGTTTACCGCCGACTTCGCGCCCGTTGACCTTGACGACATCGACAAGGTGACCGCTACCGACGTGGCGCTGCTGAGGCCGCCATCGGCGCTGTGGGGCTATCACATGCAGGCGACGGATCAGGCTTTCGGCGTGATCGCCCGGACGCTCACGGATCGGGACGTGCAGATCGCGACGCTGCAGCGGCAGCTTGCCGAGGCGCAGCATGCGGCGCAGAGCGCGCAGCAGGCAACATCGCCACCATGGGAGTCACCGCCATCGCCGCCGGCGGGCGCCGCCGGCGGGCTCGATGTGCCCGGTGCGGCTGCCGGGGGGCCGTCCCTGCCATCGCGTCCCAGCGTGCGGCGGCGTGAGATGGCTGACCAGCAGCCGCCGGCTGGCCCGTGGCCCACGGCTGACGCATGGCCAGTGCAGACTCCGTGGTCCGCCTGGGACAGGCCATCCGCCCCGGCTGCCGGCCCCGGCCAGGCTGGACTGCCCGGCCCGGCGGCCGGCCCGGACCCGGATGCCAGTCCCGAACAGGCTCCCGCCCCGGATCCTGAGGCCTCAGCGCCACCCGCGGACCCGGCGGCCGGCTCACCCCCGGCGCCGGCCCCGGATCCTCGTGCCGCAAAGGACGGCTGGTGACCGAGGCTGGCCGTGGCACCGCGGCCGGCCCGGACGGGCGCGCCCGGTGCCCGTGGTGCCTCGGCAGCGCGGATTACCTCGCCTACCACGACGAGGAATGGGGCCAGCCAGTTCGCGATGACGTGCGGATGTTCGAGCGACTCTGCCTGGAGGCGTTCCAGTCCGGGCTCTCGTGGCTCACGATCCTGCGCAAGCGGGAGAATTTCCGGGCCGCGTTCCTGGGCTTCGACATCGCGGCCGTCGCCGAATTCGGGCCCGGCGACGTGGCGAGGTTGCTTGCCGATCCCGGCATCGTCCGCAACAGGGCGAAGATCGAGGCATCGATCCGGAACGCCAGGGCCGCGCTGCTGCTGCCCGGCGGCCTCGCGGCACTGGTCTGGAGTTACGCGGGCACTCAGCACAAGGCGCCGGTTACCCTGGCCGACGTGCCTGCCTGGACACCCGCGTCGAAGGCACTCGCGGCGCAGCTCAAGCGGCACGGATTCGGCTTCACCGGTCCTGTCACTGCATATGCGACCATGCAGGCCTGCGGCGTCGTTGACGACCATCTCCAGGCGTGCTCATTCCGCCGCTCAGCGGCTTCCTGACCCTGCGGCGCGCCGCCCCGGGTTACTTCCGCGCAGCGCCCGGGAGTCCGCCAATGTCAGGATCCGCGGACCGCAAAGGTTTGCATTGGGTTTACTGTGGCTTAACCGGCCGACGCGCAGGCGACGCGGTGCTGCCCGGCAGCCGGCGGTCGCCGCTAGCCGTGGCGTCCGGCCGGGTCACGGGCCTGGCGGTCCGATGGAGGCGAGATGACCGAGGTCGAGCAGGCACCACCTGGCGTTGACTCAACAACGCCGACGCCTGCGCGCCTGTATGACTACTACCTGGGCGGATCGAACAATTTCGCCGTCGACCGCGAGGTTGCCGAGAGGCTCAGGACGAGCCTGCCCGAGCTGACGGACGCGGCGTGGGCGAACCGCGGATTCCACCAGCGCGCGGCCCGCTGGATGGCTGCCGAGCACGGCATCCGCCAGTTCATCGACCTCGGATCCGGGCTGCCGACACAGGGCAATACGCATGAGGCGGTGAGCCAGGTGGCCATCGATGCCCGGGTTGTCTATGTCGATCATGACCCGATGGTGATTGCCCACGCAATGGCGCTCCTGAGCAGCGCAAACGCGACCACGGTGATCCAGGCCGACCTGCGTGATCCCGCCGCGGTGCTCGGCCACCCAGAGTTGCGTTCGCTCATCGATTGCAGCCAGCCGGCCGGCCTGCTGATGACGGCGGTCCTGCATTTCGTGGCCGACGAGTCAGATCCATGGGGGCTCGTGGCGCGTTACATCAGCGAGCTTGCGCCGGGCAGTTACGTGGCGCTGTCGCACGCCACCGCCGACCGGCTGCCGCCCCGCGCGGTTCAGGCAATGTATGACACCTACTCCCGCGCCACAGAGAAGATCTACCTGCGGTCAAAGGCAGAATTTGAGCGGATGTTCAACGGGCTGGAGCTCGTGACCCCCTTCGGGGGCGCCGATCCGGGCGTCACGTTCGTGGGGAAATGGGGCGCCGAAGATCCCTCCGCGGCGGACAGCGACGGCTCGCGGGTGCTCTACAGCGGCGTGGCCAGGCGGCCATGACCATGAACCCGCCGCCGCCTGCCGGCTCATGCCGGGCAGGCCGCCCCGGCTCATCCTTGACCGGCCGCCCCGGCTCATCCCGGGCAGGCACCCCGGGATCCGCTTGCGCTCGGCAGGACTACCCGTGCTGACAGGGGGCATCGTGGCAGCGAAACCAACAGTCGAGGCGCTGGGCATCGATGTAGCCGCGCAGTCATGGCAGCGATCCGGTGACGGCGACGGGTCCATCGAGATCGCCTTCTTCCGCGACACCGCCGGGGCCGGCGGCGACTGGGTGCTGATGCGCGTGGCCGGCGACCCGGCCGGCCGGGTGCTTGTCTACGACAGGCACGAGTGGGTGTGCTTCCTCGATGGGGTGCGGAAGGGCGAATTCGACGACGCGGCCGACTAGCGGTGCCCGGGCGGCGCTGGCGGGCCGCGTCCGGAGGGACGCGGCGAGTATCCTGCCTGACTGGCCGCAATGGTGGATGATTCGGGGCAAACCTACGCATGAGGCGATCATTAGTGCTATGCGCAACCATTGATCATAAAGTTTGTGAATCACAACTTAAGTAGCGTTATGCTGTAAGTGATGTCCTGTCAAGAGGGAGATCGCGGATGACTGACGATGCATACGGCGCGACGATAGCCAAGCGCCGGCTCTCCCGGCGCCTTGCTGAGCTCCGGGTGGCAACTGGCTATACGGCTAACCATGTCTGCGACATCCTGAACTGGGGCCGCGGGAAGGTCGGGCGCTTCGAGGCCAATCAGTGGAAGCGCCCGGAGATGAGCGACATCCGTGACCTGCTCCGAATCTATGACGTGCCCCCTGGCGCGGGCGATGAACTCGAGGACCTCGCGATCAGGGCACGTGCGCGGCCCTGGTGGCGCGACTTCCCGGAGATCTTCGACAACGAGTTCCCCGGCTTCGAGAACGACGCCACGCGCATCCGGGTGTTCATGCCGCTGATCCTGCCAGGCCTGCTGCAGACGCCCGCCTACACCGAAGCGCTGATGCGAGCAGGCTCGCGGCCGCCGGCCTGGCGGGAGAAGGCGCTGGCGACCCGGCTGCGGCGGCAGGAAATCCTCGACCGCCCTGGCGCCGCCGCCCCCAGGCTGAGCGCGGTGATGACGGAGGCCTCGCTGATGTACCGCTGGGGCACCCGCGCTGACCGCTACGAGCAAGTCCTGCACCTTGCCGAGATCGGCAGCCGTCCTAACGTCGACCTCCGCATCCAGCGCTTCATCGACGGGCCGTATCCGGGCATGCATTCCATGATCAATGTCTTTGGCTTCCCCGACGAGGAGCCAGACCTGGTGTACATGGAGACCGACTACGCGATCGAGGAGGTAAGCAACGCGGAGTCCGTGAACGCCTACGTTCAGGCCTTTGGCCGCGCCAGCGAGGGGGCACTAGAGCCCGCCGACACCGCGGTCTTCCTGAGGCAACTTGCCGAACAACTGGAGTGAGAGCAATGAACGATCTGTCTCAAGCCACCTGGCGAAAAGCAAGTATGAGTTCGCAGAATGGAGGCTGCGTCGAGGTCGCAGCCAATCTTCGGGGCGTGACCGCCCTCCGGGACAGCAAGCGCCCTGGTGACGGCGCCCACATCGTGGGGCGCGCCGAGTTCGCGGCGTTCCTCGCTGACCTGAAGGCGGGCCGGTTCGACATCGACGTGAACTGAGGCCATCCGCAGCGCGAACGCAGGAACCCCCCGGGATGCAGCCCGGGGGGTTCCGGTGTTACTGCGCCTGTCTCAAGGCCCGGCAGGTCACCATCAGGCAACTGCCGCGCCTGCGACTGTACACGCGGCCTTCCCTGCCTGCACAGACCTGCGCAAGCGACCCGGCGGACGCGACAGCCACATCTGCGGCCCCTCCGGGGCCGCGGAGACGCAGCCAATCTGGGCATTTTCCCGGTAGGCCATTGCGAAGATGGGCAATTGACTCATAATCTGTGCTTCACAGATACCTAAGTCGCGAAGGCGGAGGAGCATGTTACCGTCGCCCGCGGATAGCGGGGAGGACCGGCCCGGCGGGCCCGGTCCGCCATCGGGCGATGGCGGACTGATGGCAGCGCCGGTGGCCGACGCCTTCGCAGTGGCACCGCAGGTGCCCACGCAGCTCAGCGTGCGCTCCGGCGGCTGCTTCGCTAGGCCGCTTCCGCTTGACGGCAGCTGCGCGGGTGCCGCGAGACGCTTCTTCCGCGAGGCAGTGGCCGGGATGGGGATGCCAGGCGACCTCGTCCACGACGGCATCACGATGGCCAGCGAGCTTGCCGCCAACACGATGCACGCGCAGGGGAACGTCGAGTTCGGCAGTAACCGGCTGCGGCCGGTGACCGGGTTCCCTGAGCTGTGGATCTACCTGCGCGGGACCGGCGCCAGATGCGAGCTGGTCTGCAAGGTATATGACTCGCAGCCAGGGTGGCGGACCGGCGACCTCTACACGGGCGAGCTTCCTGACCCGACGAAGCACGCCCTGGAGGGCGTGAACGGCCGGGGGCTTCAGGTTGTCAACGGGCTGTCCGCAGGGCAATGGGGATACCACCCGACCCGGGCACGGCTGGGCAGCTGGAAGGTTCCCGGCAAAGCGGTATGGTTCTCGCTGCGGCTGCCGCCGGCCTGTGACGTCGTCCGCTCCGGCCGTCCGCGGATGAGCGCCGCGCGGGCCGTCGACGAACTTGAGGCAATGCTGACCGGCCGGGGAATCGGCGGCCGCATGGTCCGGGTGGACGAGCCCGCCGTCGACATGGCTGTGCTGTCCGTCCGCCGTGACCTGACGGTGTGGCTGCGCAGCTGCACGGTGTCCTGGAAGAAGCCGGACGGCAGCTACGAACGCCGCGAGCTATCCGATCTTGAGGACGTGGCCGAGCAGATCGTGTGCACGCACGAGGAGCTCGACGCGACCGGCGCCCGGGCCTGAGGACGCCAGCGCGCAGCGCGCTGCCAGTCACCGGAGTCTTCTCACCTCGCCGGGGCGGGGCGGCCAGCGCTACCGGACCGCAGGCAGCAGTCCACGAAACGGGCGGCGGCAGGCAAGAGCCTGGCGGATTCTGCTTCGAAGAGCTCGGCCGCCTCGCGGCCAGGCCACTGGCGGGGCAGCAGCTCGGCCGGCAGCCCGGGATCCCTGAAGAGGAACTTCCGCCATTCGTGCACGAGCCTGCTCCGCGTGGCGAACACCGTCTCGTCAGGGGTGTCCTGGCCGACGCCGGCGACTAGCTCGGCGGCAACGGCCAGCCACCGCCGGTACGCGTGCGCCAGGCCATCGGTGTCCCAGGCCCGGGCGAGCAGGCCGCGGGCATTGCCGTCGTAGCTGGCCATGAATCGCTCCGCGCGAACCCGCTCAGCCTCCAGCAGCGCCTCGAGCTCGACCGACGGGCGCGGGCTGATCCAGGTCGTCTCGTCAATCGGCGCGTAGCCGAGGTAGCCAAGTGCCGCGCGGAGCCGGTCCCTGCGCGCGCGCTCGCGGACTCGCGCGATCACGATCAGATGCCAGCGGCCGTCCCAGTCGGGTGCGCCATGGCGGTAGATCCGCTCGGCAGCCTCGTCCAGCCGCCGGACAGCACGCGGCGTGAGCGCGTACCCTGCCCCCTCCGGCAGCCGGACCGCCACCAGCCAGTCCTGCCTGGCCATTCGCGACACGGCCGTGCGGACCGCTGGCGCCGTTATGCCGAGCGGGCCAAGCAGCCGGACCAGTGCGGCGACTGGCGCGGCGGCCCCGCGGGAGCGCAGGTGATCACCGTAGAGGTCGAAGAGTGCCGATCTCGCGTCCACGTCCCCAGTCTCGCCTGGATGCCCGCCGGCCCGTGATGGAACGCTGATCGTTACCACCCCGCGCCCGAACTCTGGATAATAGAGGCACTGATCGACATTGTTGTGGCTACAGGTCCCGCCAGGTACCGGGGCTCCGGTGCCGTAGACCTCGGGTGAGGTCCCCTGCGGCCTAGAGGCAGGAAGGGGAGGCAGGATGGCGGCGATGAAGCCGCGGACAGGCGACGGTCCGCTTGAGGTCACCAAGGAGGGTCGCGGCATTGTGATGCGCGTCCCGCTCGAGGGTGGTGGGCGACTAGTGGTGGAGCTGTCAGCCACCGAAGCGACCGCGCTCGGGGAAGCGCTCAAGTCGGCTGTCGGCTGACCGTTGCCGATCGATATTCATGTCGCTCTCCTTCCCGCGGAGGGCGGCTCCGGCGTGCTCGGCGGCTATCTCCGCGCCGTGGCTGACGGCAGCGCCGATGCTCCAGACCTGATCGCGGTGCCAGTCTGCCCGGCCGCCGTGCGGCAGGACCGGCCGGACCTCGATCCGTTCCTCCCGGTCGGCTCAGCGGCGGTGATCGCCGCCGCTCAGCTGACCGGCCAGGCAGGCGAGGTCGCCGAGGTCGCCGTCCGGCTGGGCGCGAGCTCCGGCCGGGTAGTGTTCCTGGGTACCGGAGACGGATCACCGCGTGCGCTGCGGCGGGCCGGCGCCGAGCTCGGCCGCCGGGCGGCACGGGGCAAGACGGTCAGCACGGCAGCGATAGCGGGCCTGCCCGGCGAGGCGGCGCAGGCCTTCGTGACGGGGATCCTGCTCGGCGGCTATGTCTTCACGCTGAAGTCAGGGCCGGGCAACGAGCCCGGCGGCGAGGTCAGGCTGCTGACCGAGCGAGCGGACAGCCATGCCGCCGCGCTCGGCCGCGCGGCCGCCATCGCCGGGGCAGTCGCGCTGGCGCGTGACCTGACCAATACGCCATCGAGCTGCAAATCCCCGCAGTGGCTCGCCGATGAGGCGGTAAAGGCAGCAGCGCAGGCAGGCCTCCGGTCGCGCGTCTGGGCCGAGGCGGAGCTGGCGGCCGCGGGCTTCGGCGGCATCCTTGCCGTGGGATCCGGATCGGCACGGCCGCCCAGGCTGATCGAGCTAAGCTACTCCCCGCCCGGCTGGGATACCCATGTCGTGCTCGTCGGCAAGGGCATTACCTTCGACAGCGGCGGCCTGTCGCTGAAGCCCAACGACGGCATGAAGCTGATGAAGACCGACATGGCCGGCGGCGCGGCGGTCATCGCCGTGCTGTCCGCGCTGGCTGGCCTTGGCATCAGGGCGCGCGTTACCGGGCTGGTGGCGGCAGCGGAGAACATGCCGTCCGGTTCGGCCTACCGGCCAGGAGACGTTATTACGCAGTATGGCGGGCGGACTGTGGAAGTGCTGAATACTGATGCAGAGGGGCGGCTCGTGCTGGCCGATGCGATCGCCTATGCAGACGCCGCGCTCGACCCCGCCGTCGTGGTGGACATCGCGACACTGACCGGCGCATCCCGGACCGCGCTCGGAACTGGTATCGGCGCTCTTTACTCGACCGACGACGACGTGGCAGCCGCCCTGCTCGCGGCCGCGCAGGCAACCGGGGACCGGCTGTGGCGGATGCCGCTGGCCGCGGAGTACCTGGACGCGCTCGATTCGCCGGTAGCCGACCTGGCCCACATAGCGCGGAGCGGAGCGGCCGGATCAGCGCCGGGGTCCATCGCGGCGGCCCTGTTCCTGCGTGAATTCACCGGCGGCCGGCCGTGGGCGCACCTCGACGTGTCCGGGCCGGCGCGGGCCTCGTCGGACGACGGGGAGACCACCAAGGGCGCCACCGGGTTCGGCACCAGGCTGCTGCTGAGCTGGCTCGGCGAGATCTGACCGGCTGGCCGGCCCGGGAGCCGGCCCGGGGGAACAGGCCCGGCCCGGGAGAGTAGACCAGGGGCGGGGCAGCAGGCCCGGGGCGGGGCAGCGAGCCTGCGGCGTGTCAGCCGGCCTGCTTGACGGCGGTGAGCAGTCCGTCTCCCACCGGCAGGAGCAGCGGCACCAGCCGCTCGTCAGCCTGGACTTGCTCGCAAAGCTCCCTGACGGCCGCGGTGTCCGGGTCGGCCGGGGCGCCGTCATCAACCCGCTCACGCCAGAGGGCGTCGATCATCCGGTGGTGCCACAGGGCATTGTCGAAAGCCACGATTCCGCCCGGCCGCAGCAGCCGGAGAGCGGCGATCAGGTAGTCCGGATACTCCTGCTTGTCCGCGTCGCAGAACACCATGTCGTAGGCCCCGTCGGCGAGCCGGGGCAGTACCTCGAGCGCACGGCCGCTGATCAGCCGGTAGCGGCTTGAGGCGAATCCGGCGTCGACGAATGCCTTACGCGCCAGCTGCTGATGCTCAGGCTCGACATCAACGCTGGTCAGCACGCCTCCGATGCGCATGCCCCGGAGCAGCCAGATGCCGGATGTGCCACAGCCAGTGCCGATCTCGACGACCGATCTCGCGCCGATGGCGGCCGCGATGAAGCGCAGCGCCGCCCCCGTCGTGGGAGCGACCGGCACGGTGCCGCCCACCTGCGCGGCGTAGCGGCGGGCGGCAAGCAGCACGTCATCCTCGGGGAGATACTCCTCGACATAAGTCAGTGCGTCCTCTGCGCTGGCGATGACTTCCTCCGTGAACGCTTGCGGCTCTTCGTGCCGCAGCCTAGCGGCACGCTCGCTGACACGGGAACCAGCCAGGCCCGCTCAGGCGTTGTCATGACGCTGGCCATAGCCGGAGGCAGTCCCGGCGCGGCGCCGGGGAAGTCCCGGCGCGGTGCCGGGGAAGTGCCAAGGAAGTCCCGGCACGATGTCGGTGTTGAGGGAGTAGCAGGCAGAAAGTGGGAGACCGTGGACCGTGCTGGGCCCGTCAAGGTAGACGGCGCTGAGTGGACCCCGCCCACCTGGGATGAGGTGGTCAGGGACCACTCCGCCCGGGTGTACCGCCTCGCGTACCGGCTCACTGGCAACTCCCACGACGCGGAGGACCTTACTCAGGAAGTCTTCGTCAGGGTCTTCCGCTCGCTGGCGAGCTATACGCCGGGAACGTTCGAGGGCTGGCTGCACCGGATTACCACGAACCTCTTCCTCGACATGGCCCGCCGGAAGCAGCGGATCAGGTTCGAGGGACTCGCGGACGACACCGCGGCGCGGCTGGGCGGCAACGAGCCGACTCCGGCCGAGGCATTCGACGAGCGCCACCTTGATGACGACATCCAGGCGGCACTCAAGGCCCTTGCTCCCGAGTACCGTGCAGCGGTCATTCTCTGCGACATCGAGGGACTGTCATACGAGGAGATCGCCGCCACGCTCGGGGTCAAGCTGGGTACCGTCCGCAGCCGCATCCACCGGGGACGCGCACAGCTCAGGGCCGCGCTCGAGCATCGCAGGCCGCGCCAGCCGACCGTGCCGCTTCCACCGCTGCGGGCCCGGCTGCCGCAAGGCGGCCAGCCATGAGCCATCTCGGGCATCGTCTTTCCGCGCTGATTGACGGCGAACTGGATCACGTGGAGCGTGACCGGGTTCTCGTTCACCTCGTCAGGTGCGAGCCTTGCCGCGCCGAGGCCGTCGCCCTGCGGGTGCTGAAGCGGCGGATGAACGCACTTGGCGGTGCGGCGGCCGACTCGGCGCTGACCCACCGGCTGATGAGGCTGGCGATGCCGGGCGACGCGGTCGCAGATGCCCGCGCGATCGGAGATCGGGGCTGGTTCTGGCCGGCCGCGGCGCCGCGATCTCCGGCTGGCGCCCGCGAGCTGCGGCCAAGCCGCGTCGTCGTCGCGGGATGTGCTGCGTTCCTGCTGGTAGGTCTGGGGGCCGCGGCCTTCGCGGCGGGCGGCGGCGGCACCCAGCCCGGCCCGCAGATTACGCCGGCAGTCGACGTTTTCATGGTCCAGCACGAGATCATGACCGGTGTGGTTCCGGTGACGCGGCCTCGGCCCGCACCGTCTGCCGGGAAGATCGCCGCGCCGCACGCGCCGTGAACCCGCTGACATTCTCGGCACGGCGCATCACTGGCGGCGCCGTGCTGCTCGGCCTGCTCGGCGCGGCGCTCGCGGCGCTTGCCCTCGTCGACGTCTCACCCGGCCATTCGGTCCCCCCGCAGGCTGGATCGCCCTCCGGCCCGGGAGGGCTGTCCCCCGCGGGCACGGCGGGCTTGGCGGCCAGTTCCCCGGCCGGCCTGCGGCTGCTGCGGGAGGCCGCCGCCGCGGGCGTGACCACCTCGTACCAGGGGGTGCAAATCGTGGCCTGGTGGGGGCCGCACGGCGCGAGCACCTCGATCGTGCAGGTCTGGCACGAACGTGACCGCAGCATCCTGGCGCAGGTCACCGACATGGGCTCGGTGCAGTCGACTGCCGCACCCGAGGCTGCGGCTGGCGAGCAGGACCCGGACGGAATCCTCGGGTTGTCGCAGCAGCTGCTTGGCCTGATGCGCCGCAACTATCAGGTGGTGTATGCCGGCCGGGGCTCGGCGGTCAACCGGCAGGCGCAGATCGTTGATCTGCGGCGACCCGGCGGCAGCCTGGCCGCACGGTACTGGCTGGATACCGCGACGAAGCTGCCGCTGCGCCGGGAGACCTTCGACTCCCGGGCGCGCATGATCAGCGAGGATGCCTTCATCAACCTGCGGATCGGCGGCAGCGGGCTGCGCGGCATGCCGGTGCCGGACGTCCGGCCCTGGTCAGCTCGGCTGGATCCGGCGCAGATCGCCAGGCTCAGGGCGCACGGCTGGCCGGTGCCGAGGCTGCTGCCGGGCAACCTGATGCTGGTCGCCGCGCACCAGACCGCCGCCGCCGCCGGTCCGGTCATCGATCTCGACTACTCCGACGGGCTGTCGCTAGTGTCGATCTTCCTGCAGCGAGGGCAGCTGCCGGGGGCACTGCCCGGGTGGGAGGAGGCCAGGTTCCGCGGCGGTGCTGTCTACTCAACCGACCCTGACTGGCGCAGCCTGGCCTGGTCCGCGCACGGGTTCGTCTACACGGTGATCGCGGAAGCCCCGGCGGCGACCATCGATCAGGTCGTCGATGCCCTGCCGCACGACTCGGGGCCGGGGTTCTGGGGCCGGATCGGCCGGGGGATACGGCGGCTGGGTTCCTGGGCCAACCCGTTCCGCTGATCAGGCCTATCGCAGTCGATCCCGGGCAGGAATATCGGGGAAGCGGCGATTTTCTCGCCATTTGGGACGGATCGCGGAGGCGCAGGTGTCCGAGGGGCCTTGGCAACCACCTCCCGAGCCACCGCCGCTTCCTGGCGAGCTTCCAGCAGGCCCGTCGCGCTCCGGGTCACCCGGCCGGAATATGCCGGGCGGCCGGAGGCTCGCCGCCTTCGCGCTCGCGCTCGCCCTCGTGTCGGCCCTTGCCGGAGGGCTCGTCGGCGGCTACATCGTCTCCAGGACATCTACCGGCGAAGTGATCCCCGGATTCAGTCTCGGCACGGTCCCGCCCGCACTCACCAACCGGCCGGCGTCCTCGGTCGCGGGCATCGCCGCGAGGATCCTGCCCGGCGTGGTCATGATCAAGGTCGACGGCAGCCAGGGCACTGGCTCCGGCTTCATCATTCATGGCGGCTACGTCATCACCGACAATCACGTCGTCACGCTGGACGGGCGCCTGCCGCACGCCTCGCTGCAGGTCGTCTTCAACGGCGGCCGCGTCGTGCCGGCCAGGCTGATCGGCACGGATCCGTACTCGGACATCGCCGTGATCCGGCCGCGGGTGACCGGGCGCCTGCCCGCGCTGTCGCTCGGCAACTCAGCGGGCGTCGAGGTCGGGGATCCGGTCGTCGCCGTCGGCTCGCCGCTCGGCCTGGCTGGCACCGTCACCAGCGGCATCGTCAGTGCCCTGGACCGGCCTGTGCAGCCCAGCAATGTGCAGGGCGTGGCAGCCCAGGCGTTCATCAACGCGATCCAGACCGATGCGCCGATCAATCCCGGTAATTCGGGCGGGCCGCTGGTCAACGGCCAGGGCCAGGTCATCGGCGTGAACGCCGCGATCGCGACGCTTGGCGACCCGCTGACCGGCCAGAGCGGCAGCATCGGGCTTGGCTTCGCGATCCCGATTAATCAGGCGCGGCTGGTCGCGACTGAGATCATCCGGACGGGCAAGGCCACGCACGCGGTGATCGGGGCGATGCTCGACGGCTCCTACACGGGGTCCGGTGCCCAGATCGTCACTGCGGCGAGGCGCGGAACGTTCGCGGTCACCCCGCGTGGTCCCGCGGCCCGGGCCGGCCTCCGGCCGGGTGACGTGATCGTGAGCTTCGGCGGGCAGCGGATAACCAACGTCACTGGGCTCATCCAGGCCATCCGGACCCGGAATCCTGGAATGCGGGTAACCGTGATCTTCCTGCGTCTCGGGGTCAGGCATGTTGCGTCGCTCACCCTCGGGTCAGCGCCGTCCTGACCGGGCCAGGTCACCATGACCAGGCCGGATCACCTTGACCAGGCCGGATCGCCTTGACCAGGCCGGATCGCCGGCCGCGCGGTGATTTCCGGCGGTGGAGCAGGCGAAAACGGCAGCCGGGCATTCGTGGTAGGCCCCCGGAGCGTCTACATTGGTGGCTAGCGGACCGCAGTCCTCTGCGCCTGCCTGATGCTGGAGCGTTGCTGTGTTCGACTTGTCCTTCACCAAGCTGCTGGTGCTCGCTGTCCTGGCTCTGCTGATCTTCGGTCCAGACCAGCTGCCGAAGGTCGCCGCGCAGGCCGGCCGGGCACTGCGTGACCTGCGCCGGCTCGCCGATATGGCCAAGGCCGACCTGCGGGATAACCTCGGGCCGGAGTTCGCCGACTTTGACGTCAATGACCTGAACCCGCGGAACTTCGTGCGCAAGCATCTTCTTGACGACCTCGACCTGGACGGGGACGAGCATAACTTCCGTTCGCCCGAGCCCGCGGTCTCGCGGCTGGCGCCCGGTGAGAGTCCGCCGTACGACGCCGAGGCCACCTGACGCCCCGGCCGCGCTGAAACCCCGCTGCCGCCGGTCAGGCCGNNCTGCCGCGGTGAGGCCGGCCCGCTGCCGCGGTCAGACCGGGGTGAGCCCAAGCCGGCGTCCGGCAAGCCCCCGTGACCGGTTCGCCAGGCTTTCCGCGATCAGCGAAAGCTGCTGTGCCGCCGCGGACTCCGGGCTGCTGAGGACCAGCGGCACACCGCTGTCCCCGCCCTCGCGCAGCCGGATGTCGATGGGCACTTCGCCGAGCAGCGGTACCCGGGTGCCGATGACCTTGGTCAGCGCGTCAGCCACGGCCTGCCCGCCGCCGGCGCCGAAAATGTCGATTCGCTCCTGGCAATGCGGGCACGGCAGGTAGGACATGTTCTCGATGACGCCCACGACTTGCTGGTGCAGTTGCGGTGCGAGCGCCCCGGCCCGCTCGGCCACCTCGGCGGATGCGAGCTGCGGGGTGGTGACCACGAGCAGTTCGGCGCCGGGCAGCAGATGGCCAACCGAGATCGCGACGTCCCCGGTGCCCGGCGGCAGGTCCAGCAGCAGCACGTCCAGGTCGCCCCAGTACACGTCGGCGAGGAACTGCTCCAGCGCCCGGTGCAGTATCGGCCCGCGCCACGGCACGGGCTCGTTGCCCTTGGTGAACATCCCGACCGAGATGACCTTCACGCCATGCCCTGACGGCGGCATGATCATCTTCTCTACCTGGGTGGGCTTGCCGGTCACGCCGAGCATCCGGGGTACCGAATGGCCGTACATGTCCGCGTCCAGCACCCCGACTTTCTGCCCGGAGGCGGCCAGCGCCGCGGCAAGGTTCACGGTCACCGAGGATTTCCCGACCCCGCCCTTGCCGCTGGCGACCGCGTACACCCGCGTCAGCGAGGATTCCTTGGCGAACGGGATCTCCCGTTCCGGCCGGCCCCCGCGGAGCTGGCTCTGCAGGCCGCGGCGCTGCTCGTCGCTCATCACGTCCAGCTCGACGCGGACCGCTGCCACGCCGGCCAGCTTGCCGACGGCTGCGGTGACCTCACGGGTGATGGTGTCACGCATGGGGCAGCCGGAGACGGTCAGCCAGACATCCACCCGGACGGTCCCGTCCCGGCCGACATCGACGTTCTTGACCATGCCGAGCTCGGTGATGGGACGGTGGATCTCGGGGTCGTTGACCCCGGCGAGCGCCTGGGTCACCTGCTCCTTGGAGGGCGGCGAAGAGACGGCCGACGGGGATGCCATACCCCCATGCTACGAACCACGTAGCCGGCCGTCGAATGGCCGCTGCGGGCGTACGATTATTCGACGCTGCCGGGATGCCTCGGCCTCGCCGCGAGCAGAAACGGCTGTCCATGGAGCTTCAGCAGATCGGCCTCCGGCATCCAGCCGCCGAGCTGGTCAGGAATATCCAGCACAACCGCACCGGAATCCCGCGGCGGATGTTCGTGGCCGAGGGACTGTACGAGCACAACATCGTGCTGGATGCGGGAGTCCGGCTGGACACCTTCCTGTGGTGCCCGGAGGCCGCGTACTCCGACGAGGCGCAAAAGCGCAGCGCCGAACTGGCCGAGCGGGCGCGCCGGGCCTATCAGATCTCGGTGAAGACGCTGGAGCGGCTGGCAGAGCGGCCGAATCCGGACGGCCTGCTGTCCATCGCCCAGCTGCCGGACTGGAACCCGGCGGAGATCAAGCTGGGCGCGCGCGCGCTCGTCCTGGTGGCTGACGGCATCGAGATCCCCGGCAACCTCGGGACGCTGATCCGCACGCTGGACGCCTGCGCCGCTGACTGCCTGGTGCTGACCAACCGCCGGACCAGGCTGACGCACCCGAAGGTGCTGCGCGCCAGCCAGGGGATGAGCATCAAGGTCCCGGTACTCGACTTCGACCAGGTAACGGACGCCGCAGCCTGGCTGGCAGGCAACGGCTGCACGGTTTACCTGGCCGACACGGACCGCAGCGTCAGCTACCGCACCGCCGACTACGGCGGCCGGACGGCCCTGGTGGTAGGCAGCGAGCGCTACGGCATTTCGCCGGCCTGGTACCAGGCCGGCTTCGGCCGGATCGGCATCCCGATGCTCGGCGCAGCGGACTCGCTCAACGTGGCGATCTCCGCCTCCGTCCTGCTGTACGAGGCGCGAGCGCGTAAAGACGGCTGGTGACACCCGCTTCGGTAGCCCTCCGCGACCGCTGTGCCGCTCGTCGCCCCGGGCCGGGTGCCGCCGGTCAGGGCAGTGGCTGCGGCCGATGGAGATAAATTGAGGGCTGGGTCGCGCTCGCGCTGGAACTGTCAGCGGCATTCATGCCGCTCAGTGTCGCTGTCCAGCCGTCCGAGCGGCTACATTACCGGGTCAGAACAGGAGAGTGACGATGACCGCACCGCTGCAGGTGATCGCGTTCAGCTTCAGCCTCGGCGCCGATTTCGAGGAACGGATCCTGGCAGAGGTCGACCGCCTCCGGGGCAGGGGAGTTCTCCGGCTGCTCGACATGCTCTTCGTCGCGAAGGGCCAGGACGGCACCGTTGAACGGCTAACCATCGGCGATGACGAGGACTTTGGCTCGCTCCTGGCGGGCATCGTGCCCGCTGCGGACGGGGATGCGGCGTGGTCAGCGGCTGGTGACGGCTCGGTGGCCTTTGACCTGGACGGTGCGCGGGCTGCGGCTGAGTCCCTGCAGCCGGGAACTGCCCTGGCCTACCTGCTCATCGAGCACCATTGGGCTGCGCCGCTCTTCGACGCCATCGCCGAGACCGGCGGCACGCTGATCGGCGAGGGCTTCCTTGCCGCGGAGAGCGGACTGGCCGTGGGGGCCGAGATCGCCGCCATGGAGGAGGCCGCTGAGGTGATCGCCGAAGCCCAGGCCGCGGAGGCGGACGCCTTGCTCCGGGCTCTCGCGGCCGGAGCCGAGGCGGCCGAGGCGGAGGCCGCTTCTGAGCGGATCCAGTCGGCCGCCGCCGCTGACGCAGTCCGGGCGCTGATCGCGGCCGGGCTGGTGGAGGAAGCGGCCGCCCACGAAGCGGTATCGGCGCTGGTCGCGGCCCGCCTCATCGTGGCCGCCGCCGACCAGGCTGCCGCGCAGTCCGTAGCCGAAGACCTCGCCACCATCAGCGCCGCCGACGAAGTCGCCGCCGAGGCAGCTGACGAAGCCGGGGACAAGATCAGAGCGGCGTCGATCACCGTTGCCGAGGCTCAGGTGCTGCGGTACCTGCCCAAGCCGCTGCCCTTCTCTGTCATCGCCGACAAGCTGGGCATTTCCAGGTCAGCGGCCAAGGAGCGCGCGGAGCGTCTCTATAAGCGGCTCGGAGTTCACAGCCGGGCCGACGCGGTCAGCCGCGCCCGGGCCCTCGGTCTTATCCGCGGTTGACTCGTCGTGTCAGCTCGAACTGACAGGTCCCGGCGCTCCTGCCTGGCCGTCCCCGGCAGCAGCCCCAGATTCATCGCCAAGGCCCGCGGCCTGGCTGCCGACGAGGTCTTCCTCGACCTCGAAGACGCCGTTGCCCCGGACGCCAAGCAGGAAGCGCGGCGCAGCGTGATCGAGGCCCTGCGCTCAGGCGACTGGGGCGGCAAGGTGAGGGCGGTCCGGATCAACGGCGCCGCTACCAGCTGGGCGTACCGGGACGTCATCGAGCTTGCCGAGCAGGCAGGCCGGGACCTTGATGTCATAGTGCTCCCGAAGGTCTCCGAGCCGCAGCACGTGACCTGGCTCGACCTGCTGCTCGGTCAGATCGAGCAGGCGATGGGCTACCCGGCGGGGCGGATCGGGATCGAGGCCCAGATCGAGGACGCGCTCGGGCTTGCCGCTGTGGACGCGATCGCGGCCGCCTCGCCGCGTCTTGAGGCGCTGGTCTTCGGCCCCGCCGACTTCATGGCCAGCGTGGGCATGCGATCACTGGAGATCGGCGCGCAGCCGGCCGGGTACGCGGGCGGCGACGCTTTTCACTATCCGCTGCTGCGGATCCTTGTCGCGGCCCGCGCGAACGGCCTGCAGGCCATCGACGGGCCATACGCCGCGATCCACGACACCGACGGGCTGGCCAGGGCCGCGAACAGCGTGGCGGCGCTGGGCTTCGACGGCAAATGGGTCCTGCATCCGGGCCAGATCGCCGCTGTGAACGCGGCGTTCTCGCCGGGACAGGCGGAGTACGACAAGGCTGAGCTGATCCTGGAGGCGTATCAGCACTACACGACAGTGGAGAAGCGCGGGGCGGCGATGCTGGACGGCGAGATGATCGACGAGGCTTCTCGCAAGCTCGCCCTGGTCGCGGCCGCACGCGGCCGCGCTGCTGGCCTGGCCAGGACCCAGAGTTTCGGGCCGCCGGCCTGAAGGGCTAGGGCAGCACTCCCCACGAGGTCAGCGCCTCGGTCAGGCCGCTGGTCAGCTCGCCTCCGGCTTCCAGCTGTGCCATCTGCGCGGGGGTAACCCACCGGGCATCGGCGGCGTCATCGCCCGCCGTGAGCTCACCGCCGGTCACCGTCGCGAGGTAGTCACTGATATCCACCACAGTGCCCGCCAGGCCAGGGCGCTGCACCACGCCGAGCAGCCTGCCGACAGCGACGGCCAGCCCGGTTTCCTCAAGGACTTCCCTGACCAGCGCGCGGGCATCGGATTCGCCGGGCTCGATCCGGCCGCCCGGAATCGACCACAGGCCCGCGGCTGGCTCGTGACCGCGCTTGATCAGCAGCAGCCGCCCGTCCGCATCCTTGATGACCGCTCCCACGCACGGGATCCGCTGCACGGCCATGGTGCTCAGTATCCCGGAACCGCAGGCCGCGCACTTGGCCAGGGCCGGAGACATCACGCTGCCCGGCTAGCGGATCAGGCCGCAGGCTAATCTCCGGTAGGTGCGCGCCGACCTGCACTGCCATAGCACTGCCTCGGACGGCAGCTGCCCGCCCGCCGAGGTGATGGCCCGCGCGCGGGCGGCCGGGCTCGACGTGATCGCGCTGACCGACCATGACACGGTCGCCGGCCATGCCGAGGCCCGGCGGGCGTTGCCCGCCGGGCTGACGCTGGTGCCGGGGATCGAGCTGTCCTGCCGTCTGCACGGGCACAGCGTGCACCTGCTCGGCTACCTGTTCGACCCGGCCGACGCCGAGCTCGCCGCGGAGTGCGCGAAGATCCGCGAGCACCGGCTCGACCGGGCCCGGGCGATCGTCGACCGGCTGGCCGGGCTCGGCGCCCCCGTCACCTGGGAGCAGGTCACCTCGATCGCGGGCGGCGGAGTGGTGGGCAGGCCGCACATCGCCAGGGCGATGGTGGCAGCCGGGGTCATCGGGGCGCCGGACGAAGCGTTCGGCCCGGAATGGCTCGGCGCCGGCGGCCGCGCCCACGTGGCCAGGTACGCACCAGATCCGGTACGCGCGATGACCCTGATCCGGGCGGCAGGCGGCGTCACGGTGCTGGCGCACCCGGCGGCGCCGGCCCGCGGCTGGCTGATGCCCGATGCGGACATCGCCCGGCTGGCGGCGGCCGGGCTAACGGGCATCGAAGTCCGGCACCCGGATCACAACCAGGCCGAACGGATCCATTTGACTACTCTCGCCGGCCAGCTCGGTGTACTGGTCTCAGGCGGAAGTGACGATCACGGGGAACTGACCGGCTACCGGATCGGCTGCGATACGATCGCGCCGCAAGCATATGAGCGGCTGGTCTCACTGGCCTCCGGAGCCGCACCGATGAGCAGGCGATGAACTCGTTTTCCGAGGTGAAGTTCTGCTGGGAGGTCTTCGTCACTCTCCTGGTGATCACCGATCCCCCGGGCATCGTTCCGGTCTTCCTCGGCATGACCCGCGGCCGGCTCCCCAGGCAGCGTTGAGAAGAGCTGAAAGAAAGGCAGGCCGGCATGGAAGCGCGCATTGACCAGGTTGTCTCCGCCGTGAATACCTGGATCGTGGGTGACGACGAGGAAGTCATCGTTGTCGACCCGGGTACCGACGCCGCGGCGGTGCTCGCCAAGGTAGGTGACCGGGAGGTGATCGCGGTGATCTGCACGCACGGGCATGCCGGCCATGCCAGCGCGGCACCGGCGGTGGCGAAGCGGGATGAAGCCCCGATCGCGCTGCACCCCTCGGACCGGCTGTCCTGGCGCGAGGTGCACAAGGCCGACCCGGAGATCGAGATGGAAGACGGCGGCATCTTCGAGGTCGCCGACGTCGCGCTTGAGGTGATTCACGCACCCGGGCACAGCGCCGGTTCGGTCCTGCTGTACTGCGAGGATCTCGACGTGGTCATGTGCGGTGACGTGCTGGCCGCTGACGGACTGGTCACCAGCGAGGACGGGTTCTCTAACTTCGCCAGCCAGCTCAGCTCGATCGGTGAGCACGTGCTCACGCTGCCAAAAAAGACGAGGGTGCTTCCCGGCCACGGCGAGGAGCTCACGGTCGCGGCTGCGGAGAAGAGCTTCGACTCCTGGATTTCGGCCGGCCCCGGCTCGGCCGGCGAGAGCTGAGACCGGGTGGAGCAACTCGGCTTCGAGGGAATGCCGCGGCGGCTTTACGCGTGCACGCCGACCCGGCTGAGCACCTGGCTGGACTGCCCGCGCCGGTACCGGATGAGTTACCTGGACCGCCCGCAGCCGCGGAAGGGGCTGCCCTGGGCGCATAACAGTCTCGGTGCCAGCGTGCACAACGCCCTGGCCGGGTGGTGGCGGCTGCCGCGCCGCGAGCGGAGCGTGGCGGCAGCGGGTGAACTGCTGGACCGCGGCTGGCTTACCGACGGCTTCGCCGACGCGACGGCGTCCGCCCAGCACCGGGTGCGGGCCAGGAAGATGGTGCAGGACTATGTCGCCGGCCTGGACCCGGCCGATGAGCCGGCCGGAGTGGAAAGGACGGTGGCCACCCGCACGGACCTGATCGCGGTGTCCGGCCGGATCGACCGGCTTGACCTGCGGCGAACCGGGTCAGGGGGCGACGCCGGCGAGTTCGTCGATGACGCCAGCGAGATCGTCGTGGTGGATTACAAGACGGGCAGGCACCTGCTCACCGTCGACGACGCGCGGACCTCGATGCCGCTCGCGCTCTACGCGCTGGCCGCCGGACGGGTGCTGCGGCGGCCCTGCCGCCGAGTCGAACTGCACCACTTGCCGACCGGCCGGGTACTTGCCTGGGAGCACACCCAGGAGTCACTGGACCGTCAGCTTCGCCGGGCCGAGGACATCGCCGCCGAGTGCGCCGCGGCTGACGGGCTCTACCGGGGCGGGCTGCCGCCCGCTGCCTGCGACGAGGCATTCCCGCCGCGTACTGGCCCGGGGTGCGGCTGGTGCGATTACCGGGGTCATTGCCCGGAAGGCATGGCGGCAGCCGAGCCCCGCCGTCCCTGGGACGGGCTCGCGCCCATCGCGCCAGCCGGGCCCGCGTCGGCTAACCCCGCGTCGGCCGGGCCTGCGTCGGCTAACCCCGCGTCGGCCGGGCCTGCGCCAGCCGACGGCATCGCACCGTGACCGGCAGCGGCCTTGCGCCGCCGCTCGCTGCCCTCGGCCGCGTTCCAGAACACGGTGAGCGAGCTAGCCGTAGTCTCGGGAGCCTCGACCGCGGGGGAGTGCGCCGCCGCCGGGATGCAGACCCGCTGCGCGCCGAGCCGTTTGGCCATGCGATTCTGGACCGCTGGTGCCCAGGCGTCGTCGTTCTCGCCGTACAGGACCAGCATGGGCGTGTCGGCCACCGCGGCGAGCGCCGCGGTCTGGTCAGGGCAGCTGAGCAGGTACCGGCCCATGGCGAACAGGCCTTCAGGTGAGCTGCGCAGCAGGCGCTCGCGCAGGAACGCGATGACGGCAGCGGGTACTCCGTCGGCGACCGCCTGCGGCTCCTGCTCCGATTCCCACAGCTGCTCGATCCGCTCGGCGCGGCCGCCGGGCCCGGCTTTCACTAGCTCAGCCAGCACCGCTCGCAGTATGGTGCCTCGCTGGCCCCGAAGACTGCCGGGCCCCGAGCCGAGCAAGGTGAGCGAGCTGATCCTTGCCGTCTGCGCCAGCACCGCTTGCCGCGCGATGAGGCCGCCGAGCGAGTGGCCGAGCAGATGCACGCCCTGTTCGTCCTGGTCAATTGCCTTGGCGATGCCGACGATGTCGGCGGCGAGTGCGTCCGGCCCGTAGTGACAGTGGTCGGCACCGCCGGGGGTCTCGTACTGACCGCGCATGTCGATCGCGGTCACCCGGCGGCCAGCCGCCGCGAGCGGCTGTAGCACAGCCAGGAAATCTTCCTTGCTGCCTGTGTAGCCGGGCACCAGCAGCGCAGGCCGACGCTCGCAGACGCCGCTGCCGGGCATTGCCTCAAGCGCAGCGAATGCCCCGCGGTTGGTCTGGACATTAACCCGCCGTATCTGCTCAGGCAGGTCGAGAGTCCTTGGTGTGCTCACGGGGTGGCAGCTTACCCAGCATGACTTGTCATAAATCGTCCGTATAGTTGGAGATTTGCTGAAAGCCTACCTGTCATTGCGCCAGTGACCCGGTGCTTTTCATTCGGCTGCGGAGCCGGCGCCCGTGCCCCCGGCGCCAGCGCCGGGAGCAGCAGCCTGGCCCGCTCCCGTTGCCGCAGCGTAGCCTCCTGCACCCTGGCCCGCCTGGCCCGCGCCCTGGGCCGCCGCGGCTGCGCCGCGAGGCTTGCGGCTGCGATGCCCGCGCCGCCGTCCGGCTGACGCGGGCTGGCTGTGGCCTGCTGGCGAGGCATTCTCGGCTGCCGCGATCCTGGTGCCGCTGGCGGCCGCCAGGCCGTCCTGGCCCGCGCCGATGGTCGTCCCTGACCTGGTCCGCCGGCGGATCCGCTGACCTCGCCGTCCGGCCTCGCGATCCTGGCCGCCCTCGTCAGGGGTTCTGCTGCGCCGGCCGCCGTTGCCACGGCCCCCGTCGGCCCGGCTGTCACCGGCCCGGGGGCTGCGGGCCGCCTGCGAGCGGATGCGGCCGGTCTCCCCGATGTCCTCAAGATCCTCAGCGTCCAGGCCAAGCCTCGCGCGCTGGGCGCGCGGCAGGATGCCTTTGGCGGTCGGCGGGATGTTCAGCGCAGCGAACAGATGCTCGGACGTGGAGTACGTCTCGGCAGGCTCAGGGTGGCCCAGGTGCAGCGTCTCATCGATGATCTTCCAGCGCTGCAGGTCGCGCCAGTCGACGAACGTGACAGCCACGCCAGTGCGCCCGGCCCGCCCGGTCCGCCCGATACGGTGCAGGTAGGCCATGTCGTCTTCGGGGCACTCGTAGTTCACCACGTGGGTGACGTCGTCAACGTCGAGCCCGCGGGCAGCCACGTCGGTGGCTACGAGCACATCGACTTTGCCGCTGCGGAACGCGCGCATGGCGCGCTCGCGCTGGCCCTGACCGAGGTCTCCGTGCACGGCGGCGGCAGCGAAGCCGCGCGTGGTCAGGGTCCCTGCCACCTGATCGCACGCGCGCTTGGTCCGGCAGAACACGATGGTGAGGCCGCGGCCCTCGGCTTGCAGCACCCGGACAAGCACTTCGACCTTGTCCATCTGGTGCGCGCGGAACACGTGCTGCTCGGTGCTCGGCACGAGCGAGGTCGCGTCGTGCTGCTCGGCCCGGACATGAGTCGCCTGGCGCAGATGACGCCGGGCTAGCGTGACCACCTCGCCGGGCATGGTCGCCGAGAACAGCATGGTCTGCCGCTGGGCCGGCGTGAGCCGCAGGATGCGCTCGACGTCGGGCAAGAACCCGAGATCGAGCATCTTGTCTGCCTCGTCCAGCACGAGCGCACTGGCCTGAGACAGGTTCAGGTGGCCTTGCCTGGCCAGATCGAGCAGGCGGCCAGGGGTACCGACGACGATGTCGACCGTGGCCAGGGCCTCGATCTGCGGCTCGTAGGCGCGTCCGCCGTAGAGGGTCACCACATTGACGCCGCTGCGGGAACCGGCCAGCCGCAGGTCGTCGGCGACCTGGATGGCGAGTTCCCTGGTGGGCACGACGACAAGGGCGCGGGGCGCGGCCGGCGTGCGGTCCGCAGTCCCGGCGAGCCGCTCGATGAGCGGGATGCCGAACGCGAGTGTCTTGCCCGTCCCCGTCCTGGCCTGGCCGATGATGTCTTGTCCGTCGAGCGCGATCGGCAGGGCCAGCGCCTGGATGGGAAAGGCCGTGACGATGCCGGCGGCTTCGAGCGCGGCGCAGATCTCCTCAGCGACCTCGAGGTCACGG
This sequence comes from Actinomycetota bacterium, assembly GCA_003168215.1. Lineage (GTDB taxonomy): Bacteria > Actinomycetota > Actinomycetes > Streptosporangiales > Streptosporangiaceae > Palsa-506. The sequence goes on along the minus strand of PMSW01000139.1, from coordinate 8,195 downwards.
AAGGTCATCTCCGCGGCCGGGAGATCCGCGGGCCGTAGTTCGGCGACGGGACCTCCGGCGACCGCAAGCTCGGCGCTGTCTAGCTCGGCGCTGTCTAGCTCCGTGCTTTGTAGCCCGGAACTCGCCCCTTCGGGGACCGGCAAGTCCGCCGGGTAGTCAGTCGTGGTGTCAGGCATCCCGGGCCGGTCCTCCGGCGCGCTCTGCATGGTCTGCGTAGTCAGGGCTTCCAGCCTCCATCAGTGGCCCGCGCTCCCGCCCGGCGCAACCGCGCCAGGCGTCTTTCGTCGCGGGCTAAGCAATTGACTCCCCCGGCAGGACGGGCCTGTCGTCTCCCCAGCGCGGCACTGGCCGCACGCCCGCGGAGAAGAAGTCCGGCGCGGCGCTCGGGTGCCTTGTGGCTCCCCGCAACGGCCGTGCCATACGTCAGTGTCAACACGCCGGGGATACGCCGCATTCCTGCTGCGGATTGAGACCACAGTCTATCAAAGCGCCGCCGGAGGCCGGCCGCCGCGATCGCAGCCGTCCCGGCGGCCCGGTTCTGGGCGGCGGTAGTGACTGCGGCAGTGACTGCGGCGGCGGGCGGGACGGCCGGGCGAGATCGGCCGACTGTTCGTCAGGCTCAACCGACGCGCGCGCAGCGGATGGCCGCGCTTGGGCTGGCTGCCTAGCCGAAGCCGACCCGGCGCGAATCGAGGGCGCCGACCTCGACGTAAGCGATCTTGTCGGCCGGTACCAGCACCTTGCCGCCCTTCTCGTCCGGCAGGATGAAGACGCCGTCGTCAGCCGCGACGGCCGCCGTCAGCGCTGCCTCGACGTCGTGCTGCGACATGCTGGTCTCGACCATGAGCTCGCGCTGCACGTTCTGTATTCCGATTCTGACTTCCACGGCTCTCCTCTCGCCTTGCTCGAGGCTAACCCGGCGCCTGGCCGGGATGGAGTAACCGCATTCATGGAGTCCTACGCCGCGAGCGAAATGCGCCGCCAGCCTGCAAGTCAGCCGGTCGTCATCGGCCAGCCGCTGATGCCGCGCCAGGCGAGCCGCGACAGCAGATCCTCCGCTGCGTCCTTGCCGATCGCGCCATCGGTGCTGAGCCAGTACCTGGAGCTGACCTGGGCCATCCCGACGAGCGCCATGCCGAGCAGGCGCGCCTCGGCGTCCCCGACCCCGGCATCCTCGCGGATGAACTGGCTGACCATCTCGGCGCATTCCCGCATGGCCCGCTCCAGGCGGGCGCGCACTGCGGGCTCATTGCTCAGGTCGGACTCGAAGACCAGCCGGAAGGCCTCTCCGCTCGTCCCCACGTAGTCGAAGAACGCCCGGAACGTTGCGGGCACCCGCTGTTTGTTGTCGGTCGTCGATGAGAGCGCTTCCCTGACAATCGCGACCAGTTCTTCCGCGCTCTCGTCCAGCAGTGCCAGGTAAAGCTCCAGCTTGCCGGGGAAATGCTGATAGAGCACGGGCTTGCTGACCCCGGCCCGGTCGGCGATGTCATCCATCGCGGCCGCGTGGTATCCCTGGGCGACGAAAATTTCCTGGGCTGCCCCGAGCAGCTGCCGGCGCCGGGCGGGCCGCGGCAGCCGCGGTCCGGCCGGCCGGGCTTGCCGCGTTGTGCTCACGAGTGTCTCCGTACATGCTCAATGCCTGCTGGGATTCCGGTGTCATCCTACGACCGGGCAGCCCGGACGACCGCTAGTGCTGCCGGTGACATCGCAGGCCGTTGCCGCAGGCCGGGCTCATCGGGCATTTTGCCGAACCGCAAAAAACGGACAACACTGCTGGTATCAGGACCCGCTATCGCGGGGTAGGGAGACATCATGCACAGCATGTGGAGGGGCGCGATCCCCTTCGGCCTGGTCATGATCCCGGTGAAGCTCTACGCCGCAACCGAGCAGAAGGATATCGCGTTCCGGCAGGTCCACCGCACTGACGGCGACCGGATCAGGTTCCGCCGGGTCAGCGCGGGATGCCGGCGGGCCGGCGCGTGATCGGGCCGGCATGAAAGCCTTTCGCTCATGACCGATCCCATTCCGGCCTGGCCGGGCAAGCCGGTTGAGCTCGCGTCCGGCGAGGTCTACGTACGATCCGCGCCAGCCGAGGCGGCCGGCGCCGAGTTCGCGGTGTTCGTGCACGGCCTTGGCGGGTCAGCAACGAACTGGACCGACCTGATGGACCTGATGCGCCGGTCCGCGCCCGGCAGCCCGAGCGCGCCAGCTCTGGCGGGCGAGGCGATTGACCTGCCCGGATTCGGGTTCTCCCCGGTCCCGGCCGATGGCGACTACTCCATCGACGCCAGGGCGCGAGCGGTCATCGAGCTGATCGACCACCGCCGCCGGTGGCCAGTGCACCTGGTCGGGAACTCGCTCGGCGGCGCCGTCTGCACCCGGGTGGCCGCCCGCCGCCCCGATCTGGTCAAGACCCTGACGCTGATCTCGCCCGCGTTGCCGGATCTGCGGCCCCGGCTTATCCCGCTGCGCGTGCTGGTGTTCTGCGCCCCGGGCGTCGGCCGCTGGGCGATGCGCCGGCTGGACCGGACCACGGCCGAGGCCAGGACCCTCGGCACCGTCCGGGAGGTCTATCTGGATCCGGGCCTGATGCACCCCGGCCGGTATGCGGAAGAGGCCACCGAGGTACGCCGCAGGGACGAGCTCGGCTACAGCCACGAGGTGCTGATCGGATCGGCGCGCGGGCTCATCGCCGAGTACCTCCGTCCCGGCCCGCGCTCGCTCTGGCGCGACGCCGCCCGGGTGACCGCGCCCACCCTGGTGCTCTACGGGAGCCACGACCGGCTGGTCAGCCCGGTGATGGCGGCGCGCGCGGCGCGCGCCTTCGCGGGCGCGCGAGTGCACGTGCTGCCGAGGATGGGGCATGTCGCGATGATGGAGCGCCCGGATCTGGTGGCCAGCGAGATGCGCGAGTTCCTGGCCAGCGTGGCGGGCCGGTCAGGGCAAGCCCAGCAGGCAGAAGTTGAACGGGAGGCACCGCAGCATGTCGCGACGCAGGCCGACGCCGCGGGGGCCGGATGAGCCTGGCGGCAGGCCCGGCCTGCTGATCTCCGCCCCGCGGGTGATCCCGGCCAGTCCGGGCTCCGGTGTCCTCGCGCCGGGATACGTGGCCATCGTCGGCGGGCGGTTCACCGAGGTCGGCCAGGGGCCGCCGCCGCGGCCGCCTGACCTTTCGCTTGGCAGCGGCGTGCTCGTGCCAGGATTCGTCGACCTGCAGGTCAACGGTTACTTCGGCGCGGACCTGATGACGGCTGGTGCAGCCGGCTGGGGGCTGGTGACTGGTCGGCTGCCAGAAACCGGGACGACCTCGTTTCTGCCCACGTTCATCACCGCACCGCTTGCCGAGCTGACCGCGTCACTGCAGGCGGCCGCGGCGATCACTGCGGCGCTGCCGCGGGCCGGGGCGCGAGTGCTCGGCGTGCACATGGAAGGGCCGTTCATCTCGCCCGGCCGCCACGGCGCGCACAACCAGTCCTGGATCATCCCGCCGTCGCCGGCCGCGGTGGACAAGCTGTTGGCGGCCGGCTCCGGGCTGGTCTCCCTCGTCACGCTGGCACCTGAGCGGGACGGCGGGATAGCGGCGGTCGAGCAGCTCACCGCGGCGGGCGTGCTGGTCAGCATCGGGCACAGTGACGCCACCGCGCGTCAGGTGGCAGCGGCGGCTAGCGCTGGCGCCCGGATGGTGACCCACCTGTACAACGCGCAGCGGCCGCTGCATCACCGCGAGCCCGGTGTCGTTGGCCAGGCGCTCGCCGACGCCCGGCTGACCAGCAGCCTGATCGCTGACCTGCGGCATGTGGCTGCGCAGGCATGTGTGATCGCGTTCGCCGCGGCGCCCGGCCGGATCTGCCTCGTCACTGACGCGGCGGCCTGCGCGGGCATGCCGCCCGGCCGTTACCTGCTCGGCGGCGAGCCGATCGAGCTGCCGCCGTGGGGCGGCCAGCTGCCGTGGGGCGCCGAGCCGCCGGTGCGCGCCGATGGCACCCTGGCTGGCTCCGCGCTGCGGATGGACGCGGGCGTGGCGAACATGGTGGCCGCCGGGATTAGCCAGGTGGCGGCCGTTGCCGCGGCGAGCCGCGTTCCCGCCGATCTGGTCCGCAGGCCCGATCTGGGCCGGATTGCCCCCGGCGCCGCCGCCGACCTGGTCTGGCTCGGCGATGACCTGCGGGCGATGGCCACCTGGGTGCGGGGTGAGAAGGTATATCCAGCTGAACGGGAGGCCGGCTGAACGGCTGACCGCGAGGCCGGCTGAAGGGGAGGCGTCGCCGCATGAGTTCCGCACCGGATAGCGCGCATCCGAGCACGCACATGCGCGCCGAGATCATGCAGCAGCCTGCCGCGCTGCAGACGACGATCGATGCGCTGCTGCCTCGTGCCGCGGAGGCGGGAAAGCTCGCCCGCGACACAAGGCAGGTGCTTTTCATCGCCCGTGGCACCTCGGACAATGCCGCCGTTTACGGCACGTACCTGATCCAGGCGTATGCCGGGCGATTGGCCACCCTGGCCTCGCCGTCGATCGCGACCACGTACCGGAGCCGGCTGGATCTGTCCGGCGTGCTCGCGGTGGCGCTGTCCCAGTCCGGGCAGACCGATGAGATTGTCGAGACGCTGGCCTGGGCGAGTGACTGCGGCGCGCGGACGCTCGCGATCACCAACGGGGCGGGCTCGCCGGTCGCCGAGGCGGCCGAGGTCGCGTTCGTTACCGAGGCTGGCGTCGAGCAAGCCGTGCCAGCGACGAAGACCTTCACCACGCAGCTGGCCGCCCTGGCGGTCCTCGCGATCGGCCTTGGCGCCGAGCTGGACGCTGGCCTGCTGCGGCAGGTGCCGGCCGAGATCGAGGCGATGCTGGCACGCCCGCTTGACCTCGGCCCGATCGTAGCCGGGCTAGCCGATGTGCAGGGCGTCGTGGTGTCCGGCCGGGGCCTGGCCTATTCGGCCGCACTCGAGCTTGCGCTGAAACTCAAGGAAGCGTGCTATCTGCACGCGATGGGGCTCTCTTATGCAGATCTGCTGCATGGCCCGATCGCGGTGGTGGACGCCCGTACGCCGGCCATCGTGCTGGCGGCCGGTGACGGCCCGACCCTGGACGGAACCGTCGACCTCGCGCTGCGCGTCACCGGCGCGGGTGCGCAGGCCTACGCGATCGGCGGCGGCGCCCGGCTGGCGGCCGCGAGCTCGCTGGCGCTGCCTGGCCCGGCATTGCCGGAATGGCTCGCGCCGATGGGGCTCATCGTGCCGGGGCAGCTGCTCACGGAGGCGCTCGCCCGGCGGCTTGGCCTCGATCCGGACCGCCCGCGGGGCTTGAGCAAGGTCACCCAGACGGCTTGAGCAAGATCCACGGTGGGCGCGTGCGTGCCGCCGTCTTCGATCTCGACGGGACGATCGCGGACAGTGAGCCACGCAGCCGGCAGGCGCTGCGGTGGCTGTTCGAGTACTACCGCGTACCTCATGACGACGCGCTGCTGGGCCGGTTCGTCGGCCGTCGGGGGCGCGAGGTGTTCGCCGAGCTAGGCCACCTGTTCCCCGGCCGTGATCCCGCGCAGCTCGCGGCCGAGGCGGCGGCCCGCTTCCACACGCCCGGCCAGCCGCCCATCGGGGCGCTGCCGGGAGCAGTCGAGCTGGCGGGCGAGATCCACCGGCTCGGTGATCCGCTGGCCCTTGTCACGTCAGCCTCCCGCGACCACGCCGTGCCCGTGCTTGATCGGCTGGGCCTGCTCGGGCTGTTCACGGTCATCGTGGCGGGCGACGACGTGACGTCCGGCAAGCCGGACCCGGAGGGATATCGCCGGGCCAGCGACGAACTCGGCGTGGCGCCGTCGCGCTGCGTCGCGTTCGAGGATTCGCCCGCCGGGCTGGCCGCTGCGCGGTCGGCAGGCCTGTACTGCGTTGCCGTGGCGACCACCCACCCGCGATCCGAACTGGGTGACGCCGACCAGATCGTGTCGGATCTGAGCGAGGTCACCTGGCCAGTCGTCGTCCGGCCAGTCACCGACTGACCAGCGGGCGGTGCTGGACCTGGTCTCGGCCTGGTTTCGGGCGGGCGCGATCGCGGCTGTTACGGCTCCGCGATCGCGCCTGCTACAGCTCCCTGTACACCTTGTGCTGAGCGGCCTGCGCCCGCGGCCGCAGCACCATCAGGTCGACGTTGACGTGCGATGGCCGGGTGATCGTCCAGGTGACGGCGTCGGCGACGTCCTCGTCGGTCAGCGGTTCGGCCACGCCCGCGTATATCGCCGCCGCCTTGTCCGCATCGCCGCCAAACCGGTTGAGCGCGAACTCGGCGGTCCTGACCATGCCCGGTGCGATCTCGATGACACGCACCGGCTGCCCGCACAGCTCGAGGCGCAGCGTCGCGGCCAGCGCGTGCTCGCCGTGCTTGGCGGCGACATAGCCGCCGCCGCCTTCGTAGGCGACGAAGCCAGCGGTGGAGGACATGACGACCACGGTGCCATCGCCGCTGTCGATGAGCTTGGGCAGTAGCGCCTGGGTGACGTTCAGCGTGCCGAGCACGTTGACCTCGTACATGGCGCGCCAGTCGTCGGCCGAGCCGTCCGCGATCTGGTCGCCGCCCGCGGCGCCGCCCGCATTGGCGACCAGGACATCGCAGCGATCCAGTGAATTGGCCAGCGCGTCGACGCCCGCGCGGTCGGTGACATCTAGCTGCCGGGCTTCCGCCTGGCCGCCATTTTCGCGGATCCGCGCGGCGAGTGACTCAAGCCGGTCGCCGCGCCTGGCTGCGGCGACGACGTGATAGCCGGCGCCGGCCAGCCGGATCGCCGTGGCTGCCCCGATGCCGCTGCTTGCCCCAGTGACTACAGCTACGCGATGCATGCTGCGATTCTGCCAGGCCCGCGGGCTTGCTTCTCCCGCGCCTGAGCGTCGGTCATGCGGGGTGAGGGCGGGTCGGCTAGATCGGGTAGGCGGCGGGCGTGGTGGTGTAGGTCCGCCCGGCTGGCGTCCGCCAGACCAGGACGCCGGGCTCGGGTTGCTCCAGCCACCATCCTGCGGCCTGCTTACACCGGTGGTGGTGACGGCAGAGCGGGGCCAAATTACATTCGCACGTGCGTCCACCCTGGTCAAACGGTTGCGTATGGTCATCATCGCATCGGACGGCTGGCCGCTGGCAGCCCGGGAACGCGCAATCTCCGGTTGCGTGTCTTGATGAGACGCCGCAGTGCTGGTGATGGCTGATAGGCGAATGTTTCCCGGGCGTGGCCGCAGGCTCCGGTCTCGAGCCAGTTGATCTTGATCCCGGCGAGCCAGCGGTGGTCGCCAGCGTCGCCGGGGCCGGCCCGCGGGCCGGGCAGCCCGGAGTTGTCGGCGTTCGGGCGCCGGCCCGGCGGCCCGCAGCGGGGTGGCGGGGTGCTGACGGGTGGCGGGTATCCGGCCTTTGCGCAGCCGTGTCCGATGGCGGTGCCATCGGGGTTGGTAATGGTCAGGCACCAGCGGCTGCCGGGGCTGGTGGTGACGGCGGCGGCGAGGTCGCGGCACGCGGCGGCCTCCAGCGGGCCGTGCCCCGCGACTTCGCCGGGCTGGCTGGTCAGGCCGAGCCAGGTCGTCAGCGGTACGGTCAAGTTGACCGATCCGGTCAGGCCAGTCGGCCCGGTCGCGAACCCCGGTCCGCTATGCGGGCCTGGTGGTCCTGGCTCTGGCCGATGGGTGCCGCCGCCCTCAGGTCCTGGCCAGCCGGGGCCGTCCTGGCCGTCTCGGCAGTGGCCGCTGCCGCAGGGGTGCTCATCACTGTCGTTCCCGCCGTGGCAGTCGCCGGTACCGTTGTCCGGGCTTTCGTCGCCGGGGGTGTCGTCCTGGCCGGGCAGCAGGGTGTAGAGGGGCCGGCCGGATAGCAGAGCGGCGAAGACACGGGCGCGGAGCTGATCGAGGCTGCCGTCGGTTCCGGCAGCCTTCAGCTCGCGCGCTCGGGCGTCGATGTGCTTGTCGGCGGCCAGGACGTCGGCGGGCGGGAGGTCGCGTCCGGCCAGGGACCAGGTTCCTGACGGCTCGGTCCAGCATTCGACTCTCGCGTTTTTCTGTGCTTTCTCCCGCCGTTTCCGTGCGGCGCCGGGGTCAAGGTGCAGGACGGCGCGGTGCAGCACGCGGCGTAGCTCGCTGGTGGTCATCGCCGGCGCGTCCGGGGCGACAAGCGCGGCAACCGCGGCGGCGGCGACATCGGCTAGGCCGGCCAGCTCGTCGGT